>JAPLEF010000162.1 GCA_026391525.1 Sphingobacteriales bacterium | reverse complement strand
ACCAGTGGAGGCGGGTTCATTTACAATACACAGCCTGCAGCTAATCCGGGAGGAGCGTTAGGAACTTCTATCAGGTATGAACATTATTTCACGGTAAGCAGTACCACCATCGGAAGCGCAACAGCTCCGTTTAGCCGTAACAGTTATGTGTTCAATAATACCGTTGATGAAAATGCATTCGGCGCAATTTCGGTGTACGATTTTACCATGAATACTGCCGGCAGGATTATTTCCAGAACAGGTGCTACCGGCCAGAACTGGTCGGTTGCAGGAAACATGCTGGTTTCGAATGGTACGGTTTATTTTGGTAGCGGTGGTGTTAATGGCGCTTATGGAAGTACAACCATTTCGGGTGATTTGAATATAAGCGGAGGCACACTCGATATGGATCAAACCACTAGTCCACTTAATTTAAACGGCAACCTGAATCTTTCATCAGGTACGTTGCAACTTTCAGGAAATGGGTTTACCGGAGGCGATTTGGTTTTGAAAGGCAATTGGGTTAATACCGGTGGAACTTTTAATCCAAATTCGCGAAAAGTGATTTTGAATGCAACTACGGGCAACCAATCAATTACTAAAGCAGGTGGAGAAACATTCGATATCCTGGTTGTTGATAAAACTGCCGGCGCTGTAATTCTTTCCAATGATATCAGTGTAAACCAGTTGCTCACCTTAACTAACGGTTTGATCAATACCGGGTCAAATAAAGTGGTGATTGCTAATAATACAGCTGGGGCGGTTACCAGAACGAATGGTTATATAAATGGTAATCTGCAACGTGCCATTTCAACTTTGCCGGCTAACTACGATTTTCCTGTAGGTACTTCATCGGGTTATACTCCGGCTTCAATCAACTTCAGCAGTATTGGGGGAGGTGGAAACTTATCGGTTTCTTCTTCGGATGGCGTTAGTGCCAATTATCCGATCTCCGATTTAAGTGTAACGGCAAGGCTTGGCCGAAGCTGGAACATCATCAATAACGGTGTTAGTACATTTACTGCTTCCGCAACATTCAGCTATCTGGGTGCCGATCTGGTTGGTGGGGCTACTTCTGCATCTGTTAAGCCATATGCATTTGAACTTCCTTCAACCTATACCTATCCATCATTTGCTACCGGTGCAAATAGTTTCACTGCAAACGGGTTAACTGGTTTTGGCGAATTCGGAGCAGGGAATTGTGGAGGTTTTGCCGCAGGGATCACCAATAATTCAGGTACAACCGTTTTAACCTGTTCTTCTACAAGTATAAGTGTAACCGGAACCGGTGGCGCATCTTATGTGTGGAGTAATGGACTCGGGAATAATGCCAACGCTACCATCACCGCTCCGGGTAATTATGGCGTAACCGTAACTGCAGCCAATGGTTGTACTGCAGCAGCTTCCATAAACATTACACAGGATATTTCGGCACCAAATGCCGGTATAACCAACAATACCGGTTCAACGCTTTTAACCTGTGCCATCAACAGCATCAGTGTAACGGCAACGGGTGGGGTAGGTTATGCCTGGGATAATGGTTTGGGTAATAGTGCAGCAGCATCTATTACATTACCCGGTATCTATACCGTTACAGTTACCGGCATGAATGGTTGTACAGCTCAACAGTCTATTTCAGTTACCCAAAACCTATCCATACCTGCTACGCCGGATCCGGTTCAGGGAATAACCAATGTTTGTCCTTTTGTGGGAACTGGCACTCAGTTAACGTATACTGTTCCACAAGATCCTTTCGCAACAAGCTATACCTGGATTGTGCCACCAACCGTAACAACATTGGTAAGCGGACAGGGAACTAATTCCATCACAGTTCAAGTGAATTTTGGTTTTATCGCAAACCCAAATAAGCAGATTAAAGTAAAGGCCAATTCATCTTGTGGTGGTAGCGCTTATCGTATTTTCTATATGCTTGCACAACAACCCAGTACCCCTGCACCAATCATTGCAAGCAGTACAAATGTTTGTCCGAATATAGGAACCAATATCCCCATTACTTATACTATCCCCAAAGTAATGGCTGCAACATCCTATTTATGGACTGCTCAAATTGGAACAGCGATCATTACCCATACCAATAACCCCGGTATCGACGACACAACCGTTACAGTTACCTTCACCAATGCCTTTACCACAAGTGCGATTACCGTAAGGGCTGTTAATGATTGTGGAACCAGCTCGGCCAGAAGTTTCACCATTACCAGGAACAATCCTTCTATCCCGAGCCTGATCAGTGGGCCAACTAATGCTTGTCCTTATTTGGCTCCAAACGGCATTGCAGCCAATTACAATATTCCGGTAGTTCAGCATGCAACCAGCTATACCTGGACGGTGCCTTCCGGCGCAATAGGGTTATCAGGTCAGGGAGGGAATAATATTTCTTTTATTTATCCGAATTCCTTTACCAGTGGCACAGTAGCTGTTACGGCTACAAATGGTTGTGGTACCAGTTCACTTCGTACCCAGGCTATTTCACGATTACAACCTTCAACACCGGGTATTTTTGATATTGTTCAGGTTCAGAGCTGCCCTGATCGCCAATACAGTTATACTTTGCCATCATTGCCTGCCAATGCGCAGAGTGTTCAATGGACGTACCCTGGGTCTGCAACATTGATTAGTGGGCAAGGCACATCAAGTTTGGTATTGTCATATCCGTTAACAGCGATAAATGGAACCATCACTGCTACTTCTGTAAATAATTGTGGTAGCAGTGTAGCAAGAACTTTCAGTGTAAGGCTTCCTGCTTGTCCACTACCTTTTACCCGTGAAAATTTTGCCGATTCAAAGAATGCTGTGGATTTAAGTACAGAAGCTCTAAAGGTGAACGTATTTCCAAATCCTTCCACTACCGATTTTTCGTTGCAGGTATTAACAGCCGGTAAAGAGGAAATCAGTGTTCGGGTATTGGATATGGCGGGCAGGTTTTACAAACAAATTACGGTTATGCCTTATCAGCGTATCCGTTTAGGCGGAGAATTGAAATCAGGTTCATATATGATTGAAGTGAAACAGGCCGGTGCGATGAAAGTGATAAGAGTAATGAAGTTTTAACGACGCTCAAATTCTTGATGTAAAATGAGGCTGTATCAAAACTATTTGGTACAGCCTTTTTTCATTTTACTCATTATTGAGTTTTTAATTTTTGCGAAGAGAAGATTTTTTAAGAAACGTGTTTTTAAGAAGTGATTTTGCAGCTATTAAGCTGCATTTTTTAGTT
>JAPLEF010000121.1 GCA_026391525.1 Sphingobacteriales bacterium | reverse complement strand
GAAAATCTTAATTGATTCAATCCTCTTAATGGCAACCATTGTCTTGAATCATCTAAAATTTGGTCTGGAAGGTCAATACATTTATTACATTGAAATGAAGAAATAAGTATAACCAGCGTAAATATTAATATTATTGAATGCTTTTTCATATTTCTAATCTTACCCCTAATATTCAACTTAATTAAAACAGCAAAGCCTATTAATCAGTTTCCAAATTCACATAAAAATTTTATACGCATCAGTTTCAATTGCTCCCAATTAAAATCGCTGTCTGCCAGTTCTTCCTGTGCAATTTGCAGGGATGAGGTTTCACAACTTTTAAAATAGTCGATAATTTCTTCCTGTTCGTATTCATCCACCATATCGTTGATGGCATAGTTGAGGTTGAGCTTTGTACCACTGGCAACTATGGTTTCCATTTCTTCGAGGAGTTCGTCGATGCGAAGGTCTTTACTTTTTGCAATGGTTTCGAGGGGAATTTTTTTATCTACATTCTGGATGATGAAAATCTTATTGTTATTCCTGTTCATCACACTTTTCATCACAAAATCATCCGGCTTTATGATATCATTTTCTTCCACATACACAGTGATAACATCCAGAAACGGTTTGCCGTAACGGATGGCTTTCCCTTTACTTACTCCGCTAATTTTTTCCAGTTCAGGTATACTTGTGGGGAACATGGTAGCCATATCTTCGAGTGAACTTTCCAGGAAAATCACAAATGGTGGCAGGTTTTTTTCTTTAGCAACTTTCTTGCGAAGGTTTTTGAGTTGCTCGAGTAATTTTTCATCTGCTACCGTACCTGCTGCGATGGCGGCTTCACTTTCTTCATCGTCGGCATGGGCTTCTTCAAAAAGATTGTTGAGTACGATATAAAATGATACCGGTTTTTTCAGAAAGGCAAGTCCTTTTTTGGTGAGTTTCAAAACGCCATACTCCACAATATCTTTTTCAATCAATTCATGGAGTAGCATCTGGCGGACCAAACTGTTCCAGTAATGCGGTTCCTGATCGTTTCCACTGGCAAATGCTGGTAAAGTATCGTGCCGGTACATTTGTACCTGCGTGGTTGCTTTACCGGTTAAAATCTGAATCAGGTACTCTATAGTAAAATGTTCTCCAAGTGCCTTGATGGCTTTGAGCACAGTAACGGCTCCGGCTTTGGCTTCAATTTTTTCTTTCGGATGAAGGCAGTTATCGCAATGGCCGCAACTTTGAGTATCATCGTAACGTTCGCCAAAATAATACAACAGCGTTTTACGTCGGCACACACTGCTTTCTGCATACGATACGGTTTCATTGATCAGCTGTGCCCCCACTTCGCGTTCACTTAGCGGTTTGTCTTTCATCAAATGTTCCAGCTTGGCCACATCTTTATGTGAATAGTACAGGATGCATTTTCCTTCCATGCCATCTCTTCCGGCTCGGCCGGTTTCCTGATAATAATTTTCAATCGATTTAGGGATATTATAATGGATTACAAACCGTACATCGGGTTTATCGATACCCATTCCGAAAGCGATAGTGGCCACAATCACACTTACATCTTCATTCAGGAACTGGTCTTGCCGTTCCGCGCGCAACTTACTGTCGAGCCCGGCATGATAAGCTACTGCTTTTATACCGTTGGCCATCAGCATACCGGCCAGTTCTTCAGTGGTTTTTCTGTTGAGCGTATAAATGATACCGCTTTTATCTTTATGCGATTGAATGAAACGGACAATACTCTTATTGGTTTGTTCTTTGTTGACCTTAGGTAAAATCTCATAATAAAGATTAGGCCTGTTGAAAGAAGAGATGAATACGGCAGGTTCACGGAGCCCCAGATTCTTGAGGATATCGCTCTGTACTTTTGGGGTAGCCGTAGCTGTTAGGGCTATGATAGGAACAGCCGGATTGATAAGATCCATCATTTCTTTCAAACGGCGGTATTCAGGCCTGAAATCGTGGCCCCACTCCGAAATGCAATGCGCTTCATCAACAGCAAAAAATGAAATTTGTATGGATTTGAAGAAATCAATATTCTCTTCTTTAGTTAATGTTTCAGGTGCTACGTATAGCATTTTTGTTTTTCCGGAAGTTAAATCGTCTTTAACCACTTTCTGCTGGCCTTTGTTGAGGGTACTGTTGAGAAAATGGGCCACATCATCCTTGCTGCTGTAACTTCTTACCAGATCTACCTGGTTTTTCATTAGTGCAATGAGCGGTGATACAATGATGGCCACCCCATCGCAGATCATAGCCGGAAGCTGATAACACAAACTTTTACCTCCTCCAGTTGGCATGATAACGAAAGTATCCCGACCATTTAACAGGGTTTCAATGATTTCCTGCTGGGGGCCTTTGAAACCATCGAAGCCGAAATGATTTTGTAATTGATCCGAAAGGGTACCCGTACTTTTTTCCCGGGCTGCGGTTTTCGCTGTAGTTGTTTTTTGGGTAGGTTTTGTGCTTATTTTTTTTGTATTAGCCATATCTTTTTCTTTGAACACTGCAATCATCAAGAGTTTTCTATACTATATCTTTTATTTTTTCAAGGGGAGCGAAGTTAATTCAAAACAGGTGCATTGGCAAAAGGCATTGTACCTGTATGTGACTTCTTAACAGTTTAAAATCAAATTATAAAAAGTTATTTAAGTTAAGGTTTTTTTACTAATAAAATTGATTTTTAGTTCCATATTATTTTATGATAAAACCTCCCTTTGCATTTTGGCTGATTTGGATTAGGTTTGTGCCTATTGCATGAAAAGTGAACTCATCATACCGGTTGCCCTCAAAACCCTTGAATTGCAGGCTGAATCTATCAGTAATCTGGCGGCTTATATCAATGCCGATTTTGTAAAAGCCGTGGAAACTATCGCTTATGGGAAAGGCCGTTTCGTAGTTAGTGGTATCGGGAAAAGCGCTATTATCGCTCAGAAAATTGTAGCAACGCTTAATAGTACCGGTACTGCCTCTCTGTTTATGCATGCTGCTGATGCCATTCATGGCGATTTGGGCATGATACAATCGGAGGATATCGTAATGGTAATCAGCAAAAGCGGCGAAAGTTCGGAAATAAAAGTGCTGCTGCCCCTATTGAAAAGTTTTGGTAATGTATTGATCGGCATGGCCGGAAATAGCCAGTCGTTCCTCGCCACCCACTGCGATCTTTTACTCAATACCACTGTTTTACAGGAGGCTTGTCCCAATAACCTCGCCCCAACCACCAGCACTACTGCTCAAATGGTGATGGGAGATGCACTGGCTGTTTGTTTGATGGAATTGAAAGGATTTAACAGGGAAGATTTTGCACGATTTCATCCGGGAGGCGCTTTGGGGAAAAAACTGTATCTCCGGGTGGGCGATTTGTTACAACAAAACCAACAACCCAAAGTGGCTCCGGGAGCAGGAATTCCTGAAGTGATTGTAGAAATTACGCGAAACAGACTGGGCGCTGCTGCTGTAATCGGCGAAGAGGATACCATCGAAGGAATTATTACCGATGGTGATCTGCGCAGGATGCTCGAAAAGAACGATTATGAATCTTCTTATACAGCAGCAGCTATCATGGGTAAAAATCCCAAATCAATCGAAAAAGATGCACTTGCTGCAGAAGCTTTCTCTCAAATGCGTAATTATCATATCAACCAGCTTATCGTAACTGAAAACGGCAAGTATGCTGGTATTATTCATATACAAGATCTGATCCGGGAAGGTATCATCTGATGAAGCTATACCGGTGATGAATATATTTTTATGGTTTCATTTAATTGCCAATTAATCTGCGTATCAGTAAAACCAATTTCTTTAACGGAATAAAAATAATTCAACACTGCTCATTACTTTTATCAATGATAAACTAATTTCAGGCTCGAATGAACAAGCAAAAAATGAATAAGAACCATTATGTTGCCATCATGGCCGGGGGCATCGGCAGCAGATTTTGGCCGATGAGCCGTACCGATTTTCCTAAACAATTTCTCGATATCCTGAATGTAGGCAAAACTCTTATCCAGGCAACTTATGATCGATTTGCACATTTTATACCTGCTGAAAATATCTATATAGTTACTTCTGAAAACTATCAGACGATTGTTCAGCAACAATTACCGGCACTGAATCCTGAAAATATTCTTTGCGAACCATCCCGGAAAAATACGGCACCCTGCATTGCTTTTATTTCTTACAAACTGGCACAACTGAATCCGGAAGCAAACCTGATTTGTGCTCCAGCCGATCACCTGATCACTGATGAAACAACCTTCCAGGAGATTTGCATTGCCGCACTCAATTTTACTTCTCATATCAAAGCCCTTGTTACGCTAGGCATAAAACCAACCAATCCCAATACCGGTTATGGATATATACAGTTTGAACCTTATGCTGTGAGTGATAATGTATATAAAGTGAAAACTTTCACAGAGAAACCCGATCGGGAGTTGGCCAAGACTTTTGTAGCCAGTGGTGATTTTTTATGGAACGCAGGGATTTTTGTATGGCAGGTGCGAAACATCGTAAAAGCTTTTGAAAAATTGCTGCCCGAGATGCACGAAGTTTTTGATGCAGAAAAGGCCGCTTTCAATACGGCTAAAGAGAAGGAAGCTATTGAGCATATTTATCCGCAATGTGTAAATATCTCTATTGATTACGGCATCATGGAAAAAGCGGATAATGTTTATGTGATCCCGTCTTCTTTTGGTTGGAGCGACTTGGGCACCTGGGCCAGTGCTTATGAAACCCTCGAAAAAGATTACCTCGAAAATGCTGTTGCAGGCGATAATGTGATGATCATCGATGCCAATCGAAATATGGTTCATGCCGACAATAAAAAACTCGTGCTGATACAGGGGCTAGATGATTTTGTGGTTGTAGATACCAGTGATGTACTACTTATCTGCAAAAAAGAGAAGGAGCAGCAAATCAAAGATTATGTGGCAGAAATAAAGCGGAACAAAGGGGATAAATACCTCTAAATGATTTTCAATACAATATTTTGGCATTGTAACCGTTACCCTTACCGATATCCCATATCGAGTTACGATCCAAACCTATTGTACCATGATGATGAAATCCATTCTTATCCTGCTGGCTGTAGTTCTTGCCTTACCCAATTTCATCCATAAAGACATCAGCGGAGAAAGCGTTTACGTTCAAACAGAGCGCTTCGTTCCCGGTTTAACAAGCATTCAAACCGTTGATCACCTCGAACAATTTATTGACCGCGCTGCAGCCATGAAGCAAATCAAACCCGGTTCTGAAGCCTATACAGCATTGATTGCTTATATCATTTCATGCAGGTTTTACCATGGTTTTTCTCATTGGAAGCTCAATGAAAATTGGGTTGCTGCAGTGGGCGAAAAAATATTCGGGTACGGATTGTCGTGCAAGGTACAACCTGAAGATATCATGAAACATCCTTATGCGGCCAGTTCGCAACAAGCATTGGTGATGATGGAATTGCTTAGGCGTAAAAAGGTTCCTTACCGCAAAGCCGGTTTTCCTCATCATTATGCTTTGGAAGTGATGCATCATGGAAACTGGTATTTTTTCGATCCGAATATGAAGCCCCATATTTCAATGGCGCAACGCGCACATAGCAACTGGAAAGGATATAACGACAACCTCAAACCTTTTTATGATACCGCAATTCATCCAAACCTGAGTTATCAGTTTGGCAATGGGCAAATGGCGCATTTCGGTCCGGTAAATGAAGTGCCTGCCCGCAATGCCAGATTATTTCAGGGGGTCACCGGTTTTTTATCAAAATGCCTTTGGTGTTTACCGGTAATTGTTGTGTTTTCAAGAAAGAAAAAACCTTACATGTATGCCGTAAAGCCCGTGAATAAGAATTTCACACCTGTAGCACCACTTCGCCCGCTCTATTATGCTTAATGCTTACATTTGGAAAAAGCGGCCCGCCGTTTCCGTATGCAGGAATTATTTATCCACGACAAATTGCCTCATGTAGGCACAACCATTTTTACCCGAATGAGTGCACTTGCTGCACAATACAAGGCCATCAACCTTGGCCAGGGATTTCCTGATTTCCCGATGGATGAACAGCTTGTTGAACTGGTTTGCAAAGCTATGAGGGATGGTTACAATCAGTATGCACACATGAATGGTTTACCCGCATTACGGGAAAGCATAGCCGAAAAAGTAGCTGCCGGTTACAAAGCGAATATCAATCCGGATTCCGAAATCACGGTAACTCCCGGAGGTACCTATGCGATCTTTACAGCGCTAACCGCAATCATCCAACCCGGCGATGAAGTGATTTTGTTTGAACCAGCCTATGACTCTTATCTGCCCAATATTGAAATTAACGGAGGCATTGCCATTCCTGTTGCGCTCAGCTATCCATCTTATGAAATCAATTGGCAGGAAGTGAAAGAGAAAATTACAACAAGAACCAAAGCCATCATTATCAATTCGCCACATAATCCTACCGGGAAGGTATTACAGGATGTAGATATTGAAGCATTGCGGAACATAGTAACAGGTACAGGTATTTTCATCATCAGTGATGAAGTATATGAGCACCTGATTTTTGATGGGCAAACACACCGTTCTATGCTGTGCTACCCTGATTTATTGGAACGTAGTTTTGTGTGTTTTTCGTTTGGCAAAACCTATCATTGTACCGGATGGAAAATGGGCTATTGCATTGCACCGGCTAAATTGATGGGTTATTTCAGGAAGGTGCATCAATTCAATTGTTTTACCTGTAACAGCCCGGTACAAGTGGCATTGGCTGAATTTTTAAAACATCCCGATTCTTATGCTTCACTGGGCGTTTTTTTACAGGGCAAGCGGGATTATTTTCTCATGCTGATGAAGCAAACGGCTTTTAAACCTTTACCCTCATCCGGAAGTTATTTTCAATTGTACAGTTTCGAAGGAATGAGTGAAAGCAGTGAAGCCGACTATGCAGAAGCGCTTACCCGTGAAGCAGGAGTGGCCAGCATTCCTGTTTCAGCGTTTTACCGGGATGGTACCGATCATAAAGTGCTCCGTTTTTGTTTTGCAAAAAAAGAAAGCACATTAGCCGCTGCAGTGGAACGTTTGAAAGCTTATGGCATTTAAACTAACCGGAGGTTTTGGAGGTACCGTTCCGCTTTTTCAAGATCTTCAGGCACGTCTATTTTAATACCACTATCTGCTGTAAGTACCATTTTCAAGGGAATGCCATGTTCCAGAAAACGAAGGCATTCAATTTTTTCGAGTGTTTCCAAAGGGGTCATCGGCCAATGGGTAAACTGCAGCAGGGCGTCTTTCCGGAACGCATAAACGCCGATATGTTCGTAGTAATTTGCGGGAACTTCTTTTTCGCGGTGATAAGGAATCGCACTTCTGCTGAATAAAAGGGAATTCCAGTTCAGGTCTACCGTAACTTTTACATAATTAGGATTGGATATAAGTTCAGGGTCGTTCATAATTTTCATCACAGAGGCCACTTTTACCTGTTCCTCTTCAAAAGCCATCAGTAATTTGGCAAGCGTATCCCGGTTTACAAAAGGTTCATCACCCTGAACATTGAGGATTATATCTGCTTCTATCTGGAGAGCCGCTTCAGCAATCCGGTCTGTTCCACTCTCATGATGCTTACGGCTCATCAGCACCTTACCGCCATTATTCGCAATTTCCGCATAAATAAAATCGCTGTCTGTAATCACCCAAACTTCTTCAAAAAGGCCTGTTGCCAGGGTATTATCATAAGTATGACGGATAACTGTTTTACCACCTAAAGGTTGCATCAGTTTAAAAGGGAATCTGGTGGCTGCATAACGGGCAGGGATGAGGGCAATTTTTTTCATGACAGAAAGTTAGGCTGAAATTTAGAAATTTGAGATGTTCCAAACATTATTCATAAGCAGGCGTTTCAGGGGCATCTAAACTTTCAAATCCACATACCTGGCATTGGTAAATTTGTTCCGGAGCAAGGGCATAACTGGCAAACGACCAGGTGAGCAGGGCGGTAAGGATATTTTTAGGACTTTGTTTATTGACCAGATTGATATGGTGGCTTTTGCACTTGGGGCAGGTCAGCGATTTTCGGGCTTCATCATCATACGATGCTAAAAGGCTTCGGGCCCTTAGCCAGTCTGCTTCAGGCACTTGTAATTTGATACCCCCAATGGCATTGCTCAACAAAGGATCGATGGTTACGGTATTTTCATCTTTAAGCAAACAAAGGATACCTTCCGATTCCAACCTGCTGCGCAAGATATTAGCCGAAAAATACTGATCAAAAGTTTTCAGGGTTACCATTTCCATCAACTAAAGATATCAATTATAAGGCAGCTAATTGAACCACTTTACGGTCTTACCCTTACCGTTAGCCTGTAGTTGAAAGCCAATAAATTAAAATAGTATAAATTCCTTTAATTTCTTTTGGTGCAAATGCTGAAATCAACTATCTTGTTATTCTTATTTTCCGTACCACTGGCTTTTTTTTTGTAAAAACCTTTTGAAGGCTAAATGTTTATTTATTTTCTTAATTAATCTATTAACATGAAGAAGATTTACTTACTTTTTTTTCTGGTTATTGCCGGAATCGGCCTGCGGGCGCAAACTATTTCAGTTGTTGCCAATCCGGGCACCAGTGGAAATATCGTTTTGGGTGCTAGTAATTACCATGCCAGCGAATCTATTTACACCAATACGGAGCTGGGGGCTAACTTTCTTACTCCGGCCACTTCTATTCAGAGAGTGAATTTCTTTCTGAATATTGAAGGTGTGCCCACAACGGTGCCTAATTTCAGGATTTACATGCGTAATGTACCAGCAGCTACTACAACATTTACCTCCGGCATTTACACAACAGTAGGTTATACGTTGGTTTATGATGGGGTGTTCAATGCAGTAATCGGAACTACCGGTATCGCCGGGGTTACCTTAACCACTCCTTTTGCCAGAACAGCAGGAACCAACCTACAGGTATTGATTGAAAGGTTAGATAATGTAGTTCATGCCGGAAATAGTTTCTTTGCTGCTGTAGGGAACAGTGGAGATGTTGCTGCAACCAGTTCGCGACGTTACAATGGTGTTGCTGCTCCTGTATCAGGTGCTACCAGCCTTACTGCAACAGTATTCAGGCCTGCGATACAATTTGTTCGTACGTTACCAATTGATGCGAGCTTAACCGATCTGATCGATCCTAATATTTCCTGCTTCAATACACCTCAAACTATTCAGGTTGAAATTACCAACGCAGGTACCAATAATATTGCAGTAGGTGCTGCAGCGGTAACCTTAAAAGTTAGGGGGCCTAATACTTACACCGGAACTAGAAACAATACCTCAGTGATTTTACCCGGAGCTTCTCAACTGGTTTCTTTTACCGGGATTAATCTTAATAACGGCGGATCTAGCATTGATACGGCTATCGTAGTTTTAGCAGGAGATGGATCTGCTTCTAACGACAGCATCATAACCACTACACTCACTGCCAGTACTTTGGGAGCAGTGATCAGCACCTATCCGCTTTTAGAAGATGCGGAAACTACTTTCCCCGTTTTTGGTTATATACAATTGGTAGCAGGGGCCAATCAGCTATGGGCTTTACAAACCGGCAACTATACCAATGCCGACCAAACTGTTCCATTAGTACCACGTGCCCCGGGAACCCGATTTTATCTGTTCGACAGTTACAGCGGAGCAGGCTCTAGTGGGTTCATCAGCCGTTTATTCAGCAACTGTATCAAAATGCCTTCAACATTAGGTGGTAATCCTCCTCCTGTAACAACCATGAGTTTTTGGATGAGTCAGGATTCTCTATTCTCTAATATTTTGAGCCCAAATTATTCACCAGATAGCCTTTATGTAACGGTATCCACTGATAAAGGACTTACCTGGACTCGTCTTTTACCCGGTTTTGGTCGTATTGATCCTACCTTACTGGTTCCTACATGGCGCCAGCGAGTGGTAAACTTATCAGCATTTAACGGACAAACCATCCAAATCGGTTTTGAAGGTGTGAGCAAGTTTGGTAACGCTTTCGGATTGGATGATATCAATATCAGTTTCTCCGGATTGGCTCCGGTTTCATTGCTCAACTTTGATGCCCGCCGTTCGGGTAGCGTTAATAACCTGAACTGGAGCACCAGCCAGGAAGTGAACAGCAGTAAATTCATTGTTGAACGCAGTAATGATGGCCGCAGTTTTGCAGAAATCGGAAGGATTGCAGCAGCAGGCAACAGCAGTGCCACACGTAACTATAACTTTGTAGATGCTTCACCAGTGAAAGGGATAAATTATTATCGTTTACGCATGGTAGATATCGACAACAGCTATGGATTCAGCGCAGTTAAAAATGTAAAGAACCTCGGTGCAGCGGATATGGTGATTGCTCCTAATCCGGTTCAGCAAAACATGAAATTTGTAATCGATGCTGAAAAAGCAGAAAGAGCAATCATGGTGATCACCGATCTTTCCGGAAAACGTATTTACAACGGTACCCTTAATGTTCAGTCTGGAACCAATAATTTCAGTGTTCCGGTTAACCAGTTTGCAAAAGGATCGTATATTGTTCGGATCCAACTCGCCGATCAAACCATCGTGCGCCATTTCAATAAACTGTAACTACCCATACAAAGTAGAAAGCCGCCGGTAGTAATACTGGCGGCTTTTTTATTTCAAAAAAAAATCCGGCGAACCGGAATTAATACCAATGTGATTTATATAATATGCCAATATTTTATAAATCTTATATGCCGATGGTATCAAACAAATAGTACAATGAGGCGATAGCCGATATTGGACTATATTGTTTGTTTAATCGGTATAAGTATAAAAAATATGGAGGATTAATTATTCAGCATCAAAGGCATCACCAGCATCAGCAATTCTTCATTTTCATCTTCTTCAGTTGGCTTGATGATTCCTGCCTTTGTGGGTGTACTGAGTTCCATATTGATCTCAGAAGTATCTGCACCGTTAAGCATCTCAATCAGGAACTTGGCGTTAAAAGCAATTTGCAGATCATCTCCATCATACTGACAAGCCATACGTTCATTCCCTTCAAAACTAAAGTCTACATCCTGAGCAGCCAGTTGCAACATATTGCCACTGATACTTAAAGCCACCTGATTGGTACTTTTATTACTGAAAACACCAACCCTGCGAAGAGCATTTTGAAAATCATTGCGGTTTACCATCAACTTGAAAGGGTTATCGGTAGGAATCACCACTTTGTAATCGGGGAAACGCGCATCAATCAACCGGCAAACCAGTTCAGTTCCACCATGAATTACGAAAAGGTGGTTCTTGTTGTAAGTAATGGTGAGTTCATCTTCATTATCAGGCAGTGCCGATTTTAATAAAGACAATGGTTTTTTAGGAACAATAAATGCATCTTTCTGCGGGCATTGAACTTCTTTTCTGGTATATCGCACCAAACGATGCGCATCCGTAGCTATAAAAGTGATTCCTTCTGTATCCAGCTCAAAATAAACACCGGTCATGGCTGGCCTGAGGTCGTCGGTACTAACAGCAAAGATGGTTTTATTGATGGCAGTAACCAAAGCCCCGGAATTCATCTTGAAACTATTGGCTTCATCGGCCTGTGGTTCGCGCGGGAAATTATCAGGATTCTCCCCCATCACTTTATACTTGCCATTATCACTTGTTATTTCAACACCAAAGTTTTTATCAATGTTGAAAGTGAGGGGCTGCTCAGCAATATTTTTAAGAGAATCGAGAAGTATTTTTGCCGGTACACAAACCTTACCACTGTCTTTGGCTTCGATATCCAGATGAACTTTCATCACAGTTTCCAGATCGGTAGCCACAACGGTCAATTTATTTTTTTCAATTTCAAAAAGAAAATCTTCAAGAATGGGCAAAACGGTATTTGCACTGATTACACCACTGATTTGCTGCAGTTGTTTCAGCAGGGCTGAAGAAGAAACAATAAACTTCATATTAATCTGTTAAGTGTTCAAAGATAGAAGTTTGCTTCAAATCATAAATAGAAAATTTGTACCACTTCAAGGGTTTTTTCTTTTTACCGGGAAACAGGAAGTATTAATTTTACCCTTTTGTTATACGAATGCGAGCGAAAAATATCGGTATAGAAAAAGCCTGGGAAAAAGCGAGGCATTTTTGCGCTTATCAGGAACGGAACCATCAGGAAGTGAAAGAAAAATTGTACAGTTTTGGATTGTATCAGCAGGAGGTAGAACAATTGATGAGTAAGCTTATTGAAGAAAATTTTCTCAATGAAGAAAGGTTTGCTTTGGCTTATGCAGGAGGTAAATTCAGAATGAACCATTGGGGAAGGATCAAAATCACTCATGCCCTCAGGGAAAAGCAGCTGAGTGCTTATTGCATCCGTATGGCTATCTCAGCAATTGATGAAGATCAATATCTCCGCCGGTTACATCAGCTGGCTGCTACAAAACAACAGGAATTAAAGCACCGTTATCAGGGATGGCAGTTAAACCAGAAAATATTTCAGTATCTACTGCAAAAGGGATATGAAAAAGAGTTGATTAAAAATTGTATCGAAAGGTTACCAATCAGTAAAGCATAAATCAACAGAAAAATGGCTGAAGATATCCTCCTGAATAAGGGTTCTAAAGAAGAACAGTATCAAACCTTATATCCACAGGTAGCCGCCTTATTGGAGGGCGAGCCCAGCCTGATTGCCAATTTAGCAAATATGGCTGCAGCATTGAAGGAACAGTTTGGTTGGCTGTGGGTTGGGTTTTATCTGGTAATGAAAGACGAGCTTGTGCTTGGCCCTTTCCAGGGACCAGTAGCTTGTACCCGCATTCAAAAAGGACGGGGCGTATGTGGAAGTGCCTGGGCATCAGCAAAAACATTAATTGTAGATGATGTTGAAAAATTTCCGGGCCATATTGCCTGCAGCAGTTTATCGCGATCCGAAATTGTAATTCCGTTGCTTAGTAATGGAGAAGTATGGGGCGTTTTGGATGCCGACAGCAGTTCATTATCTGATTTCAACAAAACCGACAGTATCTGGCTGGAGAAGTTCGTACAGTTGATTACTGTTGAAGAAGCTTAATCAGGTTTTATCTTTCCATCCCCATAAATAGCGGCAGGCATAAGTACGGTAAGGCCGCCATTTTTCTGCAATTTCATGCATCTGCGCTTTGAGTAATACCGATTGGACAAACAATATAGTACAATATCGGCTATCGCCTCATTGTACTATTTGTTTGATACCATCGGCATATAAGATTTATAAAATATTGGCATATTATATAAATCACATTGGTATTACATAAGCGGTTTTGGCATTCGATAAGCCAATACTACGCAACTTTCATCCGGGATAGCAAGGATTGATGCCGGTGTAGGATATTTGGTATCAAAAAGGGCAATGAAACGTTGATAGATCACATCAGCCACTTTTGTGCTCAGCTGCTGGCTGATAACGGAAAGGCATAGGTGCAAATGAATCTACTTCTTTTTCTTAAGTAAGGCTATTTGGTAACTGGCAATGATTTTTCGAAGCAGCTTGTCTTTGCTTAATGTATTCTTATGATGCACAAAACAATTTCATGATTTTTATCCGGATAAAAAAATCGGAAACCTTTAACCTTCCGCCCATTTTTTAAAAGCGGCTACGCGTTCGCGACTGATGATGATATCTTCAGAAAGTTTAAGGTTTTTCAGCGATAGTTTGAGGCGGTTGTTGAAATGAGGCTTAACCTGTTCGATGCTTCTGCTGTGTACGATCATTTTCCGGTTGATGCGAAAGAAGTGATGAGGATCAAGTAGCGGCTCTAGTTTTTCTATGGTATAATTTACAATGAAACGGTTACCTTCCCGGTCGGCAAGGGTAACAATTTTATTATCGGCTGTGAAATAAGCGATTTCGTCTGCCTGTATGAAGAAGGTTCTTGGGCCTACTTTTGCGAGGAAACGATCTTTATATTTGGCAAGTGAACTATCTGAAGCAAGAACACCCGTCCAATTTTTGTAATCAGGAACAGTAAAAGCTTTCGCCATCGCTTTATACTTATTCAATGCGGCGCCTAAAGCTTCTGCGGTAACGGGCTTTAAGATATAATCGATGCTGTAATGTTGAAATGCATTGAGCGCATAATTATCGAAGGCAGTGGTAAAAATCACAGGACGTTGAATCAATACCTGATTGAAAATCTCAAAACAATGTCCGTCGGATAAATGGATATCCATCAGAAATAAATCAGGCGAGGCTTTTTTCTGTAGCCATTGAACACTCTCCTCAATACTTTCCAGCACTCCCAGCACTTTGATATCGGCATCATATTGCTTAAGCAATAGCTGTAGCCTTTCGGCTGCCAAAGCTTCATCTTCTATGATCAGGATATTCATTGTTAGAAATGAATTTAATTGGCACTGATGAGCGGAAGGGTTACAATGAACGAATCGATATCTTTATTCACCGAAACATCCTGACGGCTTACCAGCCGGTAACGTTTGATGATGTTCTGCAAGCCTATTTCTGTTGATTTTTCTATCGTTTGCTTGGCCTGCAGATTATTGGTAACTACAATGCAGTTATTGTTGCTGATATGTAAGCTGATGTGGAGCGGCTTTTGTTTACTTACAACATTGTGCTTGATGGCATTCTCAATCAACATCTGTAAAGCCGCAGGAATGATAAGCAATTCTCCCATCTTATCCGGCACATCGATGGTTACTTTCAACCCATCTCCAAAACGCTTTTTCAACAGAAAGATGTAAGGGTCGATAAAATACAATTCTGTTTTCAGCGCAACCAATTCCTTCTCCTGGTTGGTAAGGATATAACGGTAAACTTTAGAAAACTCTTCGATAAACCGGTTAGCCTCCGCATTGTTTTGCATCACCAGTGAGGAAAGCACATTTAGGTTATTGAAAAGAAAATGAGGATTGATCTGGTTCTTTACCAACTGCAATTCTGCCTGTGCATGAAAACGTTTGAGTTCTTCTGCTTCAACCTGGGTAGACCTGTATTCTTTAAAGTAAAAAATTACGGTATTGATGAGATGATAAAGCAAATTCACCAGCCAGGCATAAGTGAGGTTAAGCTTAAGCGGTATGATATTTTCAGTAAATGAATAGCGGTGGAGCACCATTCCCATCAGCAATACGATAATGCAAGCTACAAAAGTGGCGATGAAATTTCCGGCAATAAAAAAAACAAAAGGGAATTTTTTCTTGTATTTTTCGGGAGGAACCTTGCTGCGAATAAAAGGTTCTACCAGTTTATTGCCCTCCAGGATGAGGAAAGTAATGGCGGTAATGGTTAAGAATGCATAATACCATTCTATCCGCAGGTTAAAATATTCATATACATTACAGAATTCTGTATTCAGAAAAGTGTATACAGACAGCAAAAGTGCAAATGCATACCTGTATTTGTGTGTAAACATGGCTATGAATAAAAATGCATCAACGGTAAATACTTATAAGTTTACCGTTGATGCAAATTAAAAAATGATATTACAACAATACCCTGTCGATCACATGAACCACACCATTGGTTGCAACGATATTATTTGGAGTAACAATGTTAGAAGCGGCATTCGCACTTCCCGTGATTTTAACTGATGGCGGTGTGGTGCCAACAGTTAATGATACAGCCGGTTGTAGGGTTGGGGTTACTGCTGCAGCAATTAAATCGCTTGAAAAAACATTGGTAGGCAATACATGCGATTTTACAATGGCAGCAACTGCAGGAACAGGCGCCGCATTGATTGAGGCAGCATCAGGATAACCTGCAGCAGCAAATGCAGCATTGGTTGGGGCAAATACGGTATATTTTCCAGCACCGCTAACCGCACCTGTTAGTCCTGCACGCTCAACGGCAACAAGCAAAAGCGATAAATCTGGTGTTGCTGTAGCTATACCAGCAATTGTTGCTGAAGGAACAGTCAATACTTTTGAAATCACGTGTATTACACCATTAGAAGCTGCTACATCAGCCCTTTTTACTTTGACACCATTTACGAACACTCCATTTGCGTTTCGTGAAGCGAAAAGTAATTTGGTAGAAAGGGTTCTTACTGAATCACTAACCGGAACAGCAGTTGAAACTACTTTTGATCCTAATACATGGTAAGTTAACAGATTAGTTACTGTAGCCACAGGTAAAGCATCAATGGCTGCACTATTAATACCAGAAGCTGCAAAAGCTGCATTATCCGGAGCAAATACGGTTAAATTACCTGTAGAAAGTGCTGTACCTAATCCTGCTTTGGTAACTGCTTGCTTAAGCAGAGAAAAACTGGTGTCAGTGTTCACAATTTCGTTGATGTTTTTCTGAGGCGCTGGAGCCGGATCATCATCTTTGCAAGAACTGTTAGAAGCTACGATAGTAGTTCCCAATAACATCATTAGGAACATACGGTTTAAATTTCTTAAAATTTTCATGTTGAATGGTTTTGATAAATAAGACAACAAAGTTAGGGGTATATTGGGTATGCAATGTTATGAATTGTATAAATTTTGGTGCGAATTGTATAATTAGGCTTATGAATTGAGTTAGATTTGTTTATTCAAATCCTTCCCCACGACATATTTCCGTCCTTTTCGTCATTGATATGGATACCCAATTCCAGTAATTGCAACCTGATACGGTCAGAAGTGGCAAAGTCTTTTTTGGCCTTTGCGTCTTTACGGATGGCGATAAGCAGATCGATCATACCCTCAAACTGAGCATTCTTAGGGCCGTTCATACCCTGTAATCCCAGGATATCTTCCAGGAAAATGGCAAATTTCTGTTTCATAAGCAATAGGGTTGAACTACTTAAAGTACCCTCAGGAATCAGTCCGTCTTTTAAAGAATTGATGATGGGCGCTATTTCGAACATATTGGCCAGAATTTTTGGGGTACTGAAATCATCATCCATGAATTCATCAAATTCCAGCAACCATTTCAGCAGTTTTGCCTCCAGTTGTTCATCCTTAGCATCTTCATGGGCTCCAATTGGTAATGATTGAAGTACTTCATAAGCCTCCCAGAGCCTTTTGAAGGCTTTTTCACTGGCGAGTAATGCTTCGTTGCTAAAATCGAGGGTACTTCTATAATGGCTTTGCAGGATAAAAAAGCGTATGGTCATCGGGTGAAAAGGCTGGCTGAGCAACGGGTGGTTGCCGCTAAACATTTCGGTAAGTTTGATTACGTTATTGTAGCTCTTGCCCATCTTTCTGCCGTTGATCGTTATCATATTATTGTGCATCCAGTAATTTACCGGCGCTACCTTATTGCAAATGGTGCTTTGGGCAATTTCACTTTCGTGATGCGGAAACTGAAGGTCCATCCCTCCTCCATGGATATCAAAAGTTTCACCCAGATATTTGGTAGCCATAGCCGAGCATTCGATATGCCAGCCGGGGAAGCCCTCGCCCCAGGGGCTTTTCCATCGCATGATGTGTTCAGGAGGGGCGGCTTTCCAAAGGGCAAAATCGGCACGGTCTCTTTTTTCTTCCTGACCATCCAGTTCGCGGGTGGTTTCCAGCAAATCTTCAATGATCCTTCCGCTGAGTTTTCCATAATCATAGTTTGCAGCATATTTCTTCACGTCAAAATATACCGAACCGTTTTTTTCGTAAGCATATCCTGCTGAAATGATTTTTTCAATCATCACAATTTGTTCTATGATATGCCCGGTAGCCGTAGGTTCAATGCTGGGTTCCGTGCAGTTGAACTGTTTCATGGCCCAGTGGTAAAGGTTGCTGTATTTTTGAACCAGTTCCATCGGCTCCAGCTTTTCCAGAAGGGCTTTCTTGCTCACTTTATCTTCCGATTCGCGCCCCTCTTCTTCAAAATGCCCGGCATCTGTAATATTTCGAACATAGCGCACCCGGTAACCCAGGTATTTCAGGTAGCGGTTTACCACATCAAAACTGATATAGGGTCTTGCATGGCCTAAATGGCTTTCTCCACTTACGGTTGGTCCGCAAACATACATGCCCACATAACCAGGTGTTATCGGAACAAATGTTTCTTTTGTGCGGCTAAAAGAGTTGTATATTTTTAATGACATGATGATTTGTTTTGACTCGATACCGGTAAAAATCCGATTTTGGGTATAAGGTTGAAAAATTCTTTTTTGGAAAAATAGGCCGAATGGGCACAAAGTTATTATACCAGCCTCAAGGTAAGCTACAACAGGAGAAAAAATGGAATGCGGTTGAAGTAAACATATAAAGCAAATTAATTATTATTTTTCGAAAAATGCAAGAAAGGGAAGCCAAATAATAATATCTATTCTTTATTGTACCATTGGAGATCGGTAATTAATGGGAAATGATCGCTTAGTTTTTTACGGATTCTTTTATACTGAATTATTTCAAATCGGGGATCGGTAAAAATCTGGTCAATCCTTAACGTTGGTGCTATACCATCAAAAGTGTTTCCGATGCCGGAACCTTTTTCAGAAAAGGCGTTTTTTAAACCTTTCCCGATGGTATAATAGGCATAGCTGTTGGGCACATCGTTAAAATCGCCACAAACCAAAACCGGAAATGGACTTTGTTCAATGCTATTGCGGATATGATTGCTTTGCCTGAATCGTTTTATAAATCCGGTTTTTAATTTAGAAATGACACTTTTTGATTTTTCAAGGTCTGCTTGATCATTGATACTCGGATCGTTGATATACGATTTATTAGAAGCGGTAAATTTCAAAGATTGCAGGTGAACATTATACACCCTGAAAGTATCTGTTCCTTTCACCATATCGGCATACTGGAAGATAGAGTTGTAATCATGTGGGGGGTAACTGCAGGTTTTGCTGTTGATGATCGGGTATTTACTCATAATGATGATTCCGAAATGATGCTTCGAATCATAGTCGAGCTTCGGGTTGTATGCATAATGATAATAAGGTAATCCAAGTTCCTGTAAAAAATCGGGGAGATAATTGATAGCCCGGTTATCGTTTTCGCTGGCAACCATTTCCTGAAAGCAGGCGATATCCGGCTGCATTTCGTTTATTGTGGCAAGCATCGCTGCTTTTATTTCCGGATTCCTATTATGCGATCGTATTTCAAAATGCTCAACGTTCCAACTCATCACCCTCAATGCGCCCTTTTTTTTAGCAACACTAAACCCGTCGTTAAGGCGCAGTTTTACAAGATCCCGCAACGGTGGAAAACAAACAAGAATGCTGATGGTGCTGATAAGGGCGAATTTCGCACGAACAAACAACCAGAAAATCAGAAAACCGGTAAGGAGCAATAAAAAATAAAAACTGGCCAATGTAAATAACCCGGTGAACCAAAAGGATTGCTTTTGAATCAAGCCACCATAACAGCCAATAATCAAACAAATGGCCAATACCAGGTTACTGGTGATCATAATGGTTTTCGATGCCTTGCGAAAGAATTGCCTGGCCATATCCAAAATTAAGGTGCATAAAACCTGATGGCAAATAGGTTAGTTTTCCTTTTTTATTTCTGCCGGAACAGCATTTGCAGCAGGAGCCTGAACGGGTACCGCTACTGGAGCGGAAGCAGGAGATGCTGTGGGTTTTTCTGCCGGAGTTACCATTACGGGTGGCTCGGCGGGTTTAGCAGCCGGTGAATTGAGGGGGGCACCAACGGAAATATCACAACGGTGACCTGGCTGACCATGCGCAGGATTCATACCGGGAGCAGTTTTGGTAGTTGCTGCCGGAGTTACTGCTGCCGGAGTTACTGTTGTAGGTGTTACTGTTGTGGTAGTTGTGGTTGGAGCAGCAGTTGTTTTTGCAACCGGCGAATTGAGCGGTTCACCAACGGCGATATCACAACGATGGCCTGGCTGTCCATGTGCGGGATTCATGCCTGCAGTTTGAACCGGGGCATTAACTGTTGGTTGAACCAGCTGAGTAGTATCTGCCGGAACAACTACAGGTGTTGTGGCTGCAGCAGTTGTTGCACTGTCTTTTACCGATAATGGTACGGCAATAGAAGGGTCGCTGTCTGGCTCTTTCTCGTTACAGGAAAAAAAAGTAACCGATAAAATACTTATGAAAACAGGCATTAATATCTTATTCATAGCAATAAAGTTAAATGTTAGGGTAGTAAAGATAAGAAGATTGGATTGTTTTGCCTTCCTGACCAAAAGGTTAAAGCTGGTCGTCTTCAGCAGCTTTTTTTAAGATCTGCTTTTCTTCATCGGTTAAGAAATGATAACCTTTACTATTGATTTTGTCCAAAATTTCGTCTATGCGTTGCTGTGTGATGATTGATTTTTTATTGTAAGGGTTGCGGTTGCCTGTTTCATAAAAAATCTTATCCCGGATATTTTTTTTGGTTTCCTTTTTAGATGGGGTAAACAGGTTCATGAACCAACGATAAGCCTTGTTCATCCATACGCTGCCATCCTTTCCCCTGCGCAGCATGAATACAAAGAAGAAGCCTGCAAAAGCGCCACCGATATGAGCCAGACTATAAGCAGCGCTTTGTGAAGCCACTCCTGCAAAGTCGATCAAAATATAAAGTGTCATCAGAACCCAGATAGGAATACCTCCGCGTATTTGAGTAAAGAAGCGGTATCCCGGCGATAATGTAGTTGTAGCCATTGCAATAGCCATCGTAGAAGCATTAGCACCAAGCATGGCTGCATGTGGTAATCCGATCTGCAAAGAAGGCATCAGATTATTTACAATCATGAAAATAATTCCACCCAGCACCCCGCCATATAAATAAATAGGAATGAGTTTATCGTTACCGGTCATTTCCTGAAGGATATAACCGAAAGCCCATAACCAGAGCATGTTTGTAATGAGGCGGATTAGATTTCCCCCTGTATCGCTAAACATGTAGGTTAGTATCGTCCACGGACGTTCACTCCACTTTTGTAAACTAGCCGGTAATTCAAACCATTGTACTACTTGTGAAGTGTATAGTTCTGGGGTTTGCTGATAAAAATAATAACCCACCTGGATGGTTAAAAGTAGTAAGAAGAAAATGATGTTGAGGGTGAAAAGCGCCATCAGGGCATTATTATCCTGCCCCAGCGAAAACGGGTTTTTTTTAAGCTTGCGGTAGTCCTGATATCTGTCTGATTCTCCCATTTCAATTCGAATTACGAACAGGGGTTTTAGCAGTTTAGGCATTTGTATCATTTTGCCTGTAGCCGCTTCTAATTAATAATATATAATGAAGTTACGAACCAATCACCAAATTTATTTTCCAGATACCATTGCAAAAAATGTAATGTTGGGTGAAGATTTAAACTGGATCTTGGTTGTAGGATGACTTTAGAAATTTTACTCTTTGTATTCAAGATTGAGCTAAAGGCAATATTTCTATCGATAACGATTCTCATAGAACAAGCCTCTTTTTAGTTTTCTCCCACCTACCTTTTTTGACCTTTTTTACCAATTCATCAACATCTTTTTGTGTTGCTTTGGAATTGCTTGCAATTT
>JAPLEF010000146.1 GCA_026391525.1 Sphingobacteriales bacterium | reverse complement strand
ATAGCCGATATTGGACTATATTGTTTGTCCAATCGGTATAAATGCCGATGGTATCAAACAAATAGTACAATGAGGCGATAGCCGATATTGGACTATATTGTTTGTCCAATCGGTATAACGCCTACATTCATTCCCATAAAAAAAGGGTGTTCCCTATTTGATCAGAAACACCCTTTTCAGCGGATATAATTACTACCAGGTAGCCTTAACTATAATTTTTGGTTCAGGAGCAATTTTTCCGGCACTTATGGCACCTCCGGTAACGTTGAAGTCCTCAAGTTTTATACTAAATGCAGCATTGGCGGTAATGGCTTTGTTGGCAACAACAATTGTAGCAGTAGTTTTTACAGGTTTGGTTGCGCCATGTATTGTAAGGTCGCCTTCCACATCAGCAGTGTAGTTGCCATCTTTTGTAAGATCTAACTTGCTGATGTTGCTCACGATGCCTTTGAAGATGGCTGTTGGAAACTGTTCGGAGTTCAGCCACTTCTTCCCATTAAAATGATCTTGCATCATAGCATTGGAAAATGAGAAGTTCCTAATAGCTGCTTCAAAAGCAATAGTTCCGGTTGTTGGGTCGAAAGCTGCGATAACTGTTTTGTTTTCCGCTTTTGGAAGCTCATCAATAGGTGTTGTAGCATCAAAACTTACAACAGCTGAAGTGGTTGTTCTTTTTTGTGCATTCCCTGCGAAAGCGAATAGGGTTAGAGCAAGAATAAAGGATAATTTTTTCATTGTTTTAATTTTAAAGTTGATTATTTTTTATTTGATGAGGATACACCTTTTGAAATTAATGGCACGGGTTTCGAGTATCTCACTATAAATGGCTCCGCTGCAGGAACCCCTTACAGTCACCTTATCGCCGGCATGGATATCGCTTTCTTTTAGGTTCTCATCCCACTGTAAGGCAAAATTGATAAACGAACCGGTAGCACTGTCTGTCATTTTGAGATTGTAAACCGTATCCGCTTTTTCTACTGCAGAAATGATGCCATTAATTTCAAGGATTTTTTCAGTATAGTTTTTATTTGCCGAACTGTCGTTCTTTTGAAAAGCCTGAAACAATTCATTAGCGGTAAGTGTATAATCAGGCTTAACGTTACGGGTATCTTTATATTCCTTGGTAAGATAATAAACCGTTAATGCAACAGCGAAAATTGCAAAAATAAGTGCCACAGTGAGGAATTTTTTTAACGGAAACCAAGCCATGATTAATTCATTGAGGTACAAATATACCTTGTTTAAACATTAATAGGGTAAAGTGCCAGTCCCAAAAGCCTTTCTTGTGTTTCCATTAACACCCTTCCTTTTATCGATTAGATTTAACTACCTATTTTTGTTGAACAACTAACAATCTATTTCTAATGAAACCTATCCTCTTGGTCTTATTTTTTTTATCTGCTTATCAGCGTGCTGAGGCACAAACTGAAACCAAACCGGATTACACCTATAAACTGCTGGTTAAATTCGAAAGTATTTGTTGTGGTGTACCCGATGCATCGCCTTTGGAAAAAGCCATCCAATCTTTTAAAAAATCTAATAAAATAAACACAATCGCAGCAACAAAAATTGCACCGATGGGCCGTGAAGGAGAGTATCATATAGGTTTTACCCTGAATGAACTCACCCGAAATCAGCAGAAAAAATTCATCAAAAAAATAAAAAGCACTGCTGCAAAGATGAAAGACAAAGGCCAGGCTACCTGTGAACTGGATGTGATCGATGCTAATGCAGATCAGGCATCTTCAGTTTCAAGAACAAAAATCACCTATTGATATGTTCACTAACACAATCTATATTTTTACAATTATTTGAAAATCGTTCCAAAGAAAGTCTTCATATCGTTCCAAGATGCCGAATCTGCAGCTGCATTGTAAGCAATGGGAATGCTGAATTTTTGTCCCATCGCTGTTGCACCCGGATTAGTGAATGCATGTGTTGCCCCCGCATAGCTCTTGAAAGTATAGCTTGCTCCTATAGAATCCATTTGCTTTTTAAATATAGCCACTTCGGTTTCCGGTACAAATTTATCATCTGCACCATGGCAAACTAAGATCGGTGTGTGCAGCAGGGCTTTATCAGTGGGAACTACATTAAGGTTTCCGTGAAAGCTTACCACTCCTGCTAAATGATCACCCAGTTTTGCCATATTGATTACTTGTGCTCCTCCAAAGCAATATCCGATGGCAGCTATCCTGGTGGTATCGGCCAACTCATTTAAACGGATGGTTTGTAAAGCTGCATCAAAACGTTTTTTGGCCATGCCGGGATCCTGATAAAAGGGACCAGCAAGTTTTCCGGCAAGTTCAGGGTTATCAGCTGTAGTGCCATTACCATACAGGTCGATGGCAAAAGCCAGATAACCCAGTTCTGCCAATTTGCTAGCTCTCAAACGTGCGTAATCGTTTAAACCCCACCATTCATGTACGATCAACACCACAGGTCTTCTTGTTTTGAAAGATTCGTCGTAGGCGATGAAACCATTCATCTGTACCGTATCCAGAGCATAATTAAGAGTTTGTGTTTTGATCACTGGTGCTGCAGGTGAAGGATCGGCAAGGGTTGGCTTTTTGGTTTCGCTGTTGCATGATAATAAAGCTGAAAACAAAACGATACTGAAAAAAGAAATTATGCTATGTTTTTGCATGTATATGGTTTTGATGATTAAACATAAAGATGCGAAAAAAGTTTTGCCGTGATGTATGATGCAATGCTAATCTATAACTATTTATTAACCCTTCATAAGAAAAACTTATTTATATGATGTAATGTATGCAGACCTTCTCAATTATACCTCACAAAATCTGGTTTGTTTACAAAACTGCTGTTGAACTTGAACTGAAGTTTTGAACTTAGTTCGATACGGTAATTTTTCATATCTCCTATTGTTCTGGGAAAATAATAGCCCTTCAATTCAATGGTTCCAAAAACAAGGTTCTCATTCCTGGTTCTTATGCCACCACCAATGGCTGTATAACCGTTCGATTTGGAAGTAGGCTGATCGATTTCTTTTAATAAAGCAAATTCCGTAAAGGCAAATGGTGCGAAACGGAACCCCAGAAATTTTTGCATATTAAAGAATACAGTTTCCGCCTTTGCTACTGCCCGCACGTTTGCCCTAATACTAATATCATTGAAAGCAGGTAACCCGAATTCGCTCTGTAACACCAGGGGTTGACTAAGATAGGTTTTGTTGTAGATGCGGGTAAACGAAAAATTTAGAAAATTACGGTTCAGCCACATGCTTCCCAGCTTTCTAAGCCTTGAGAAATGATTGGTACTCAGTAATAAGCTGATGTCTTCAAAATACTGTTGGTAGTTGAAAGCTCCAAGTTTAAAAGCGAAAGCATTAAAATACCCTTTTTCAGTTAAAATACTTCCGGCAAGTTCTAACCCCCCATAAAACCTTTTTCGATTTTGGGTATTGGCCCAGCCACCTATTAATGTACCACTAGCCCCAACAGGTGCATCTTCATTCCGGCCAAAACCATAAATAAATTTCGAACGGTAATAATTTTGTTTATAAACAGTGTACGAAAATAACCCTCCGTTCAAATTCGCAAAAGTATCCGTTTTTCGATCGGCATAAGCAATCGGCAATTCGGTGAAATTGTTGTAAAAACCTCTTACGGCTACAAACTGCCTGTAGGCATTCTCGTTAGTTGCCTTCTGGGCTTTTTTATATCCAAGGTTATACCCTGCCCATAAATCAATAAAATGGTATGCGTACCTTTCTTTATAATAAAACTCTTTCGACAGATATACATTGTTGTTCTCATTCACGGTTAACAGAAATTCGCCTGTCCATTTGGAGAACCGAGATACAAAAGGTTTTGAAACCCGGGTATAAAACGATAATTCTTCCGCCCTGCCTGTGTTGTATCCATTGTTAAAAGTAGTGAAGCCGATCGTCCAGTCGATAAAACTCCCCGCCATATTGCGTGAGGTCAATCTTGCCCCGGTTCCTACATTTGGCTTGCGGTTGTTATCGTAATACAATTGTGTGGCAATGGCAGTTCCGCTTCCATTGATGTTGTCATCTCTTACTTCAACAAAATAACGGTCGGGTAATGAAGCCGTGAATCTTCCTCCGATAGAAAATACATCCTTCACCAGTACCAGCACATCTACTGAATCTGAAAGGGGTGAATCATCGGTAACAAAAATGCGGGCATCCTGCAAGAAACTAAGGTCCCGCAGATATCTCTCATTATCCGCTACCAATAAGGGCAGGAATGATTCTCCTGTACGGAAAAACAGATTATTCCGAACAATCTGTGAACGGGTATTGCGATGGAATTTATTGGCAAGATTAATCCAATAACTGGTTTTTGAAATAGAAGTATCGTTGATATTTTCATTGAACCCGAGAGTAGAAACTTCTATAGAACGGATGATTTTACCCTGATACCGGAGAAAGGGATTGATCAGCTTTACAGGTTCGGTAACCGGGCTTTTCGTAAGGCTTTTACCGAACTTCCCAATAAGGCCTTTCTTCTTGGCCAGAAAGAAAGTATCATTATCTTCCGGAGCTTGAGCACAAGCTAAAATACTGGAAACAACTATAACAACACATATGCTGAAAAGCCTGGGCAGGAATGAAAAAAATATTGGGATGTTTTGAATGCTCCACATGAATACTTAAAGTTACATCAGTTTCAGTTGGCACTGTGAAAGAGATCTCAACTGGCAGCAGGTAAGGGTTCTGTGTTGTACATCGCTGCTTTTTTCATTTCAGCGGCTGTGGATTTGCCTAGGTATTTTTCGATGAGATTATGCACTAAATAAATCACAGGCGTCATCAATAAGGCAACAATGAATTTGTAGATATAGTTTCCCATGCCTGTTACCATAACCTGGTGCATACTCCATGCTGTACCTTGATCGGTTTGAATGCGTTTGCCTACATAAAAAGCGATGAACAATACCACAAAACTATCTACTAGTTGCGAAACCAGGGTAGAACCCGTTGCCCGCAACCAGATATGCTTTTCGCCGGTGTGCTTTTTGATCCGGTGAAAAACCAGCACATCCAGTAGCTGTCCGATCCAAAAAGCCACAATTGATCCTATGATAATCCATAAACCTTGTCCGAATATCCCGCCAAAGGCATCATTCGCCCGCTCTATACCATGGCCTATGCTAAAATATTCAGAAGGCGACAATGCTATCGCCGCCTGGTAAGCCAGAAAAGAAAAGGCGATTAAACCCATGGCGAGGTAAGAAAGGAATTTCACTCCACGCGGACCATAATATTCATTGATGATATCCGTCATGATAAAAACAACCGGCCATAGCAATACCCCCGCAGTTAAGTGAAAGCTGAAAGGAGAACCAAAAATAGGAATGGCTGCACGGGGAATGCCAAGGGTATCTTCCAGGGAAAATATCTTTACACCGATCACTTCCGCTACCAATGCATTTGAGATGAAAAAACCGGCAAGTACAATGAATAATCGCGTGCCCTTGCTTTGTAAAATATTATGGATCATAACTTCAATTAACGCATGAAAAAGAAAAAGGTTACCTGGGCGGGCAACAACAGCAAATTAAACCAAAGCATCCATTTGGGTAGTGCAGTACCGGATTTGGTAAGGAAGCGAATAATCATCCATAAACAAAAAATAAGATTGAACAGGATGGCGCTGTATCCAAGCACCACTAAAGTGCTTTCAAGGGGCTGAAAAGGGATGGCACCACTGAAATTGCCTTTGCTGCGCTTCAACATTTCCACCCAACGCAGTATCATCGCTATCAGAAAACAGCAGTTACAAAGGAATACGAATTTTGAAAACAGGCGCATAGACAGATGATATGTTCGGTGAAGATTTAATTTATCTCTTAATATTGATGCGCATAAAGCATAAATAAATCAATTGCCGTTTTTCCCGGTAAGCATCGGCACGAATGAAAACCTGCTAAAAGCCTCTTCTGCAATCGTTCCATCTGCATTGCGTGTAATGCGGAGCATACGTTGCTGATCGTCTTCGTCTAACGGAACAACCATCTTACCGCCAACTTTCAATTGGTCTACCAACTGAGATGGAATGTAAGGTGCAGCAGCAGTGATCAAAATCTTGTCGAATGGTGCAAAAGTGGGCAATCCCAGATAACCATCGCCATAGAAGAATTTCAGGTGCGGATATTTTTGTTTAAAAAAATAATCTTTTGTTTTATCGAAAAGCACTTTCTGTCTTTCAATGGTATATACTCTTGCTCCCATTTCTGCCAGCACCGAAGCCTGGTACATGCTTCCGGTTCCGATCTCCAGCACTTTATCGTGAGGCTTCAATTGCAGCAATTCGGTTTGATAAGCCACTGTATATGGTTGTGAAATGGTTTGCCCCTCTGCAATCGGAAAGGCACGGTCTTCGTAGGCGATATTATCCATCGCTGTATCCAGAAAAAAATGACGGGGCACATTATTCATGGCAGCAAGTACCGCTTCATCGCTGATCCCTTTCTCGCGGATGATATCCATCAGTTGCTTACGCAATCCCTTATGACGGTAGCTGTCTTCATAATTCCTTCTTGATTTACTCATAGTTGTACGGCAAGTTAAAAAACTTCCGGCAAAGAAAAAATGAATAAGCTATTTCAATCCCATTTCTATCGCAATTCTTTTGATCTTTTCATCCAAAGCCTTTTCGGTTGAGTGGAATGCATCGGCTGAAGACAATGCCGTGTTCACACTGAAATAAAATTTTATCTTGGGTTCTGTACCACTGGGTCGAGCAGAAATCTTACTGCCATCTGCCAGTATAAATTGCAGCACATTGCTCTTGGGTAATTCTATTTTCCATGTGCCGCCATCGGGTAAATGTTTACCAATACCGCTTTCATAATCCAGCATTTGCACCACTGCAGTGCCATCCAATGTTGCCGGAGGATTACTGCGAAAAGTATCCATCATGGTTTGTATCTCTGCAGCACCGTTCATGCCCTTCTTGGTGATGCTGATCAAATCTTCTTTGTAACATCCATATTTCACATATAGGTCAAGCAATTTGGCGTAGAGCGAACGGCCCTGTTTTTTTTCGTAAGCGGCCATCTCACAAAGTATCGCCACTGCACTCACCGCATCCTTATCGCGTACCTTGCTGCCTATCATCAACCCAAAACTCTCTTCTCCTCCTATGATATAATTTTCTGTGCTTTCCTTTTCATTGATCAGCGCTGCAATCCATTTAAACCCGGTGAGTACATTGTAACAGTTCACCCCGTTTGCTTTGGCAATGGCATCTATCATATCGGTGGTAACGATGGTTTTCACCACCATATCATTAGCCCTTGCAATTCCTTTCGCTTTGCGGGCTTCAATCATGTAATTAAATGCGAGCAGAGCTGTTTGGTTGCCATTCATTAAGACCCATTCCCCTTCATCATTTCGTACTCCAATACCAACCCTGTCGGCATCCGGATCGGTACCCAGCAAAATATCAGCACCTAAAGCTTTTGCCTGCTCTAATCCCAACTGCATGGTTTCCCTTTCTTCCGGATTGGGATAAGCCACAGTGGGGAAATTGCCATCAGGTACCGCCTGCGCCTGAACCACATGCACGTTCGTAAACCCGAAACGTTCCAACGCCTGTGGCACCAACATGATGCCAGAACCATGTATAGGCGTATATACTATTTTAAGATCGTGCTGCAACCTACATACTTCCGGATATACACTTAAACCTTGCAGCATTTCGAGATAAACCTCATCAACTTCTTTTCCGATAATGGTGATCTTGCTTTCACCACCCGACCATTTAACCTCATCCACACCGGCTATTTTTTCCACTTCCCGTATTACATTATTATCATGAGGAGGTACCAATTGTGCACCATCATCCCAATAAGCTTTGTAGCCATTGTATTCTTTGGGATTATGGCTGGCCGTGCATACCACCCCGCCCTTGCATTTAAAATGGCGGATGGCAAAACTCAATTCAGGTGTCGGCCGTAAACTTTCAAAAAGATATACCCCGATGCCGTTTGCAGCAAATACATTGGCGGTGATTTCGGCAAACTCACGGCTATGGTTACGCGAATCGTGTGCAATAGCTACAGTTATGGTTCCTTCAAAGGATTGTTTCAGGTAATTGGCATAGCCCTGTGTGGCCATCCCTACGGTATAACGGTTCATACGATTGGTACCTATGCCCATGATCCCTCTAAGTCCGCCGGTACCGAATTCAAGATTACGGTAGAAGGCATCCAAAAGCTCATTGGGTTGTGTTTCCTGTAGGTGTCTGATGCCTTCTTTGGTAGCTTCATCATAAGGCCCGATGAGCCATTGGTTGATTTTTGCCTGTATCTGCTCGTTCATATACTGATTTTTTTAAGCTGCACAAATATATTATTCGTTGGGCAATAACCCGGTTAAGGTTTAATTTTGTTTTTGATGCACTTCACAAAACCAGCTTTTTCATCACCGGTAATACGCAAAAATAATGTTGCGCCGGTTTTGCATTACTGTAAGCATCTGATCCTGCTGTTTATGGTATTTCTGTTGCATTTTACAGCTCCAATTTATGCTACTCCCTTTTTACCTGATACCAGCAAACCTACTGTTAAAACATGGTTACCTCCGTTAAATCAGGTTCAACTTCCCTATGATAGAAAAAAAGTAAATACAGTTGCCATCGCACATGTGGCCCTTTATGGCGGTAGTATGCTGGGTTTATACAGCGCCTGGTACAAAGATTATCCGCAGGGTAAATTCCATACGTTTAACGATTGGCACGAATGGAACCAGGTAGATAAGGTAGGCCATGTGTATAGTGCTTACACGATGGGCAAGTTCAGCATGGAACTCTGGCGTTACAGCGGCATCGAAAGGAAGAAAAGGATCTGGTATGGCGGCCTTAGCGGTGTTCTGTTTCAAACAGTTATAGAAGTGCTCGATGGGTTCAGTACCGAATGGGGCTGGAGCTGGGGCGATATGGGAGCGAATATTCTTGGAAGTGCAGCACTCATTTCACAGGAACTTGCCTGGGATGAACAAAGGGTGCAACTCAAAACCTCGTTTCACCGTAAGCGTTATGATGATGAAAGCCTCAACCAAAGGAGTGATGATCTTTTCGGTAACAGCAGCATCGAAAGGTATTTAAAAGATTACAACGGACAAACCTACTGGATGAGCACCAGCATCAAACCCTTTTTCCCTAATTCGAGATGGCCGGAATGGCTACAGGTATCTATCGGCTATGGTTCAGAAGGCATGTTTGGGGCAAGAGACAATACCGATACTGATGAAACCGGCAATGTTGTTTTCAACCGAACCGATATCCCCCGTTACCGGCAATGGTACCTGGCACCGGATATTGATCTCACCAAAATTAAAACCCGAAAAAAAGGGATTCGCTTTGCGTTGTTTGTATTGAATTCTTTAAAATTTCCCAGTCCTTCGCTGGAATTATCCAGAGGAAAACTCTCCTGGAATTGGATCCATTTTTAAACAGCCAGATAAGCACCAGTTACATCGCCGTTTTCTACCGATACTACAATATTTTCCATACTGGTAGTTGAAACCGATAGCCCTACGTAATCGGCGCTCACCGGAAATTTTTTGTAGGTACGTTCTACCAGAACCAGGGTTTCTATCTGTGCAGGATGCGCATCCAGCAATGGCTTCAGGGCGTATAAAAGTGTTCGTCCACTGTTCGCCACATCATCCACAAGTAAAATACATTTGTTGTTGAAGTTGATGGCTTCGCTGAGGCGAATTTCTACCGGATGTTTTTTATCCATCCACAGATTGAGCAGCTGAACCTTGCCCGGAAAAAGGTCTTTCAAATGACTGGCAATTCGTTCCGCAATAAAGATGCCGTTTTCGCGGATACCGATGATGATGAGTTCGGGTTTATCAAAATTTCTTTCCGCAACTTCCATGGCCATCCTGCGCAACTTCTTTCCGGCCGTATCTTTGTTGAGTATCATGTAGGGCTTTTTTGAAACGGAAAGTTCTGAAATTATTCAATAGGAAGAGGCAAAACCTTTACCTTAGTGTTAACAATCCACTGATATGCAGTATCTACAACAGGCAGCCTTCCTACTGCTGAGCGGTTTGGCGGTATGGTTATTTGCAGGAAAAGCGGCAAAGATCAGGCGCAATATTTTTCTGGGACGGCAAGAAGACCTCAGCGATAACCCTTCGGCCCGTTGGAAGAACCTGATGCTTTTGGCATTAGGGCAACGCAAGATGTTTGCCAATCCGTTGGTAGCTGTAATGCATTTCATCATTTATGCGGGTTTTATCATCATCAATATTGAAGTGCTGGAGATTGTGTTAGATGGACTGCTTGGTACGCACCGCCTTTTCCTTTCTTCACTGGGTGGTTTTTATACCTTCCTCATCAATTTCTTTGAGATTCTTGCCATAGGCGTGATTGCCGTTTGTGTGGTTTTTCTTTGTCGCCGCAATATCATCAAGCTAAAAAGATTTATCAGTAAAGATCTCAACGGATGGCCCCGTTCCGATGCCAATTATATATTGATTGTGGAAATCATCCTGATGAGTTTATTCCTTACTATGAACGCTACCGACCGGGCTTTGCAACTGCAGGGATCGGCACATTACCACGATACCGGAAATTTTATATTTTCAGGAATGATAGCACCGCTTTTTTCGGGGATGACGCAATCTACACTGATCATTATCGAACGTACCTGTTGGTGGCTGCATATCATCGGCATCTTTGCCTTTTTAAATTATCTGCCCTACAGTAAGCATTTGCATATCATGCTGGCCTTCCCGAATGCATATTATGCGCGTTTGCAACCGGCAGGGCAATTGCACAATATGCCTTCTGTTCAGAACGAAGTGAAATATATGATGCATCCTGAACTGGCACCTACCGGTGAAGCGCAACCGATGAAGTTTGGTGCAAAGGATGTGATGGATTTGAGTTGGAAGAGCTTATTAGATGCCTATAGCTGCACCGAATGTGGACGATGTTCCGCTTCCTGTCCGGCTAATTTAACCGGAAAGTTGCTTTCCCCTCGTAAGATCATGATGGATACCCGCGACCGGCTGGAAGAAGTAGGCCGTCAGATTCCCAAAGGCGGCAGCTTTAACGGCGACGGCAAGACGCTACTGAACGATTACATTACAGTGGAAGAACTACGTGCCTGCACCACCTGTAATGCCTGTGTGGAGGCTTGTCCGGTTAGTATCAATCCACTCGATATCATCATCGAACTCCGCAGGAGCCTGATCATGGAAGACAGCAATGCACCGCAGGAATGGAACGGCATGTTCAGTAATATTGAGAATAACTTCGCACCCTGGAAATTAAGCCCTGATGAGAGAGATGCCTGGGTGAATGCATAAGTATTTTGCCACAAAGACGCTAAGGCACTAAGTTTTATTTTATACAAAAACATAAAACACTAAAGTAGGTTATAGCATTTCCAAACTTCAATATTTCTTGTTCCCTGTTCATCATTCATTATCAATTATCAATTATCAATTATCAATTATCAATTATCAATTATCAATTATCAATTGTAAAATGTAAATTGTAAATTATTTTTCGCCTTCCTCACTTGAACTCCAAACTTACCATACTCCTTCTTCTCCTCGGGTTTATTACCCAAGGCCAACCATTTATCAAAGTGAAGGGCTATAAAATCAATTACATCGATAAGGAAGACCGCAAGCAGGGTGAATGGCTTTTTTTCAACCAGGATGGTGAAATAAAAGTGAGCTGTACTTATGAGAATGATGTACCAGTGAGTCCTGTTGTGATCTACGAGAACAACGATACGGCAATGGTATGGCTGCCATCGGTTGGTGACCATGATCCATTTGTACTTTATGCAGGCTCTGAGCGGTTTACCGGGAGTATCGTAAACCTTACAGACAGCACCTACCTTGAGGAACTGACATTCGACAGCACACAATATCCCAAAGCATATTCACGATACCTCCGATATCGTGATTTTACACTCCCACCCGTGTTTTATTTTGCCCAAAAAAAACTCATTGATGAACTCGCTACAGAATATGCCCAATCTACTTTGCGTTTCAATAAACAAGTTTTTGCTATTGTTAGCATTAATAGCTCCGGACTGGTTACAGATGTACAATTTCCCAAAGAACAAAACAGTTTAACAGCTTTTGAAGAAAGTGAATTGCAATGGATTTTTATAAATCTTAAAAGGTGGCAGCCTTTGTTTAAAAGAAACAAATCAGGTCCGTCAAGGGTTAAGGTTCAAAATGGGTTGTCGATGTTTGATCAGTAGAAACATAAATACTAAAATCGGCTGGTCGGGAGATCACACCGACGCAGAAAATACAAATTCGGCAGGTAAACCAAGCCTCGGCTAATTATCCATTATCAATTCTCAATTCTCAATTGCTCAGCCGCATCTTTATGACGAAGGATTTTTATCAATTGCAAAATGGCGGTAAGCGCAAAAATGCCACCGATCACCCAATTCAGGTATTGTTCACTGTTGGCGATACGGCTTACCAGGTATTTTCCGCCAAAGATGAAAACCGCATTGCCCAATAAAGTGCCTAAGCCAATACCGATGATATAGCAATTATACTGTAACGGTTCGGGAGATAATATCTTTTTGGTAAACAACACCGTGCTCCATCCAAACCAGAACGGTATCTGTACCGGATTGATGGCACACATCAACATCCCCAATAAAAAACGATGCATGTTATTGTTCAACAATACATTCTTTGTCGCCCCTCCTTCATGCATAGCCGCAATAAAACTGCCTACCGCCAAAGCCAGGATGATAAAAAAAGTGATCCATTCCATCGCCTTCATCAGTTTGGCCTGTTTGCGCACCCAATCTATCCCAACCAGCGATAAACGCACATAAATCATTTCTACCAGCAATGATCCTAAGGAAAAATACAAAGCCTGCAACACCGATTCCTGTATGCCGATCTGCATCGCCGCCACATTCAGTGTTCCAAGAGGTAATGATCCCAAAAAGCTGATCATCAACCCCCATAAAAATACGTTTATCCATTTGGGCATATCCAAAGATAAGGGCTTACCCGATTTATCTTCGTCTATGTGCCAAGGTGTAGCACAGTTTGCGTAATTTCAACATGCCATGCTTGAACCATCTACCATCCAGTTGCTTCGTTTTCATTTCTCTCTCTTCCTCATGCCGGTGTATTGGTTCGCACTCAGCCAATGTACAAACATCCAACTAAACGATGCTTTGCTGATAGGCTTCATCCTGCATGTACTGGTTTATCCGGCCAGCAATGGATATAATAGTTATATGGACCGCGATACCGGAAGTATCGGCGGTATAGAGCACCCGCTTCCGCCTTCAAAACAACTGTATTTCGTAACCCTGGCAATGGACCTGATCGCTGTGATATTATCGCTTTGGATCAGTACGATTTTTGCAACCGGCATCCTGCTTTACATACTTGCATCCCGTGCTTACAGTTACAGAGGCATCCGGTTAAAAAAATATCCATTATGGGGTTTTCTTGTGGTGATGATTTTACAGGGGGCAGTTACCTTTTTTCTGGTACTTCATGGCGCTTCGGCAGATAAAACCCTTAACATTCCCTGGCAAGGCATGGCAGCAGCCTCATTACTGATCGGAAGTTTTTATCCGCTTTCACAAATTTATCAGCATCAGCAAGACCGGGAAGACGGCGTTACTACCATCAGTTACCTGTTGGGCTATAGAGGCACTTTTTATTTTTCCGCCCTGTTGTTTACTGCCGCCAACTTGTTGCTCTGGATTTTGTTATCAAATCAAGGAAAGGTTACAGGCTTCTTTATCCTGCAGCTGTTCCTGCTGCCGGTAACGGTTTATTTTCTTTGGTGGTTTTTTAAAGTATTCAAGAACATCAAAGCGGCCAGTTACCGCAATACTTTATATATGAACATCATTGCCTCCATTTGTTGCAATGCAGGTTTTATTTTTTTATTGATCAATACAAACAGTGAGTAAGATTATTTCTATAGCTACCAGCGTTCCAAGGTTTGCCCATAAACAGGAAGACCTCATGCATTTTGCTTCAAAAGTTTACACTCAAGATGAGACTGAAAAAAGGAAATTGGCATTTTTATACCGTCAAAGTGGTATCCGTTACCGTTATTCGGTGATCCCTGATTTTACGGTTGCCGGTGATGAAGCAAAAAACCGCTTTTTTGAAAGCACCCAAGCCGAAGTACCCGGCATCAGCCAACGAATGGAATGGTATCAAAAGGAAGCTTGTCCACTGGCATTGGAAGCGATAGAAAACTGTTTGAACCAACAGCTACCCTTAAACGAAATCACGCACCTGATCACTGTAAGTTGCACCGGAATGAGTGCGCCGGGCTTAGACCTTCAAATCATGGAAGCATTGCAGTTACCTGAAACACTGGTGCGTACTTCCGTTAATTTCATGGGCTGTTATGCCGCCATCCATGCCCTTAAAATGGCTGATGCCATTTGTACACGCCACCCCGATGCAAGGGTATTGCTGGTATGCGTGGAACTCTGCACCATCCATTTTCAGCATGAGCCGCTGTTGGATAATATCACCTCATCATTACTTTTTGGCGACGGTGCTGCGGCTGTGCTGGTTACCGCTAAAAGTTCGTTACCACAACAACCGGGCATAAATCTTAACGGTTTTTACAGTAAGGTATTATTTGCAGGGAAAGATGAAATGACCTGGAACATCTCTCCAACCGGCTTCCTGATGACCCTTACCGGTGAAGTACCTGATTTGATCAAAAAAGATATCGCTAAATTGGTTGAGGCAGCACTGGAAACACATCAGCTCAGCCAACAGGATATTAGTTACTGGTGTTTTCATCCCGGGGGACGAAAAATTCTGGATGATATCGCCGGCTCCCTTGATTTAGAAAAAAATTCCTTGCAACACAGCTATCAGGTACTGGAAGATTTTGGCAACATGAGCTCCCCTACCATCCTTTTTGTGCTGCAACGCATTTTTGAATCCTGCAAATCATCACAACAAGAAAATGCGCCTCATATATTCGGAGCTGCTTTTGGTCCGGGATTAACCATGGAAACCTTTACTGCCAGCTATGGGTAAGTTAAACACACGATCTTATGAACCGGAATTACTCGATGGAGATAACATCCCTTTCGAAGATATCCGTATGAATATGGCTGAACTAAATACCGTTAATTCATTACTGGGAGGGCACGCCATCACTTTAACGGGTATACGCAGTTTACTTCCGAAAGTACCCAGAGGAAAAACCATACATATCGCAGAAATCGGTTGTGGTGGTGGTGATAATTTACAGGCTATTTATGCATGGGGACTTAAAGCGGGACTTCGGCTAAGGTTCACCGGTATTGATATCAAAGAAACCTGCACCTTGTATGCGAGAAAGCAATACCCTTCCTTACCTGCCCAATGGATCTGCAGCGATTATAAGCTGGTTGATTTTGGAGGAGATAAGCCTGATATTCTCTTCAATTCTCTTTTCTGCCATCATTTTAATGAAAACGGAATCCATGATATATTACGATGGATGCGCTTAAACAGCATACATGGTTTTTTCATCAACGACTTACAACGAAATGCCCTTGCTTATCAATTGATCAAACTTATCACAAAAATATTCTCAAATTCATATCTTGTAAAGCACGATGCACCTTTGTCCGTTGCCAGAGGATTTCATCAAACGGAATGGGAAACGCTTTTGGCAAGAGCAGGAATCCGGGATTATACCATCCAATGGAAATGGGCTTTTCGTTATTTAATCATTTGCCGGCATGAGTAAGGTAGATACATATGATTGTGCTTTTATCGGTGGTGGATTAGCAGGACTGACAGCGGCTATCAATCTCGCCAAAAGCGGCTACCGCATCCTGTTATTTGAAAAAGAAACCTATCCCTTTCATAAGGTTTGCGGCGAATATATCAGTATGGAGAGTTGGGATTATTTGGTTCGCCTGGGACTACCCCTTGCAGATATGCAGTTGCCCCGCATCAAAAAGTTGCTGGTGACTGCCCCTATAGGTATTACACTGGAGCAGGATTTACCCCTCGGCGGCTTTGGAATCAGCCGTTACCTGCTGGATGAAACCCTAATGCATATAGCGAAAAAAAATGGCGTTATAGTAATGAATCCTGCAAAAGTAGAATCCGTTGCATTTGACGGAAAACAGTTTACCATCAACAGTTCGGCAGGAGTATTTACCTGCACTTGTTGTTGCGGGAGTTATGGCAAAAGAAGCAATCTCGACCGGATATGGAAGAGGCCATTCATCCTCAAAAAACCAAATCCGCTCAATCATTTTATCGGTGTAAAATATCATATAGCCGGGCATTTTAATACTGATCAGATTGCATTGCATAATTTCAGTGATGGCTATTGCGGCCTTTCTAAAATTGAGGGCGATCGGTATTGCCTTTGTTATCTTACTACAGCCGAAAACTTAAAACGAAGTGGTAATTCTATCGAAACAATGGAAAGGGAAATCTTATCTAAAAACCCTCATCTCGAAAAAATAATCAGCGAACGTCAGTCTTTTTACGAGCAGCCGATAACCATCTCGCAGGTTTCCTTCAACAAGAAAACGCAGGTGGAAAATCATGTGTTGATGCTAGGCGATGCGGCCGGATTGATAGCTCCGTTAAGTGGCAATGGAATGAGCATGGCCATGCATTCTGGTAAATTAGCAGTTGCGGTAGTGGAAGATTTTCTTGAAAAAAAAATAAGCCGAGTTGAAATGGAAAAACGCTATCAAAAGCAATGGAAGCAACTGTTTGCCGGGAGGCTTGTTACCGGAAGGCTGATACAGCGGGTATTTGGTAAACCAACTACAACCAATATTTTCTTATGGATGATGAAAAAAACACCTAACCTTTCCCAATGGCTTATCCGCCAAACGCATGGTAATCCATTTTGATCAGGCCATTTGCTTATCGGCTTCCTTCATCACCCTGAATAACGCTTTTGTTTTGTATTGAAAACGCAAGCCTTTCATGAACGGCCATGGCTTCACTCCTTTGCGGGCATTGAACCTGCTGATATGAAATAGCGCTTTCCAATGCATGAGGATTTCGCGGTAGGCAGCTAAAAGCGTATAGCCGGTATCGTAAATATGGTTCGGTTCGGCACCACATCCATTGTACTCGAGGATGGCAAAATCTCGACCGGCTTTTAGTGCTTCCACACTTTGGCACATGATATCGTAACGGCCATAAAAAAAATCATTGATGCTGAAACTGATCTGATCGAAAATCTTTACTAATGCCGGGTCTATCTGCTCTTTCAAATCTATAAAATGGGCACCCCGATTATGGTTAGCCGCATAACTGAGGATAACCGCTTTCCCTTCGGGTACGATATGATGCCAAATGGCTTTGTGCTTGTTGTATAATTCCTCTTTTCTTTTGGCAGCTTTGGGGTGATGTTGAACCAGTGCTTCAAGGGTATGCTTTCCATCCCCCATAACCCGTAAAGGAATCTTATGTAAAAATCCCGTGATCCTTCCGGTACTTTCCTCGGGATGGCGGATATAAAACACACTAAGTTCGATGGGATATTGCAGCATTTCCTGAACCATATATTCTACCGGCACCTGATGGTGATATTTGCGTAATTGAGCTTCGTTATCAATTTTGCGGAATAAAATGCCCTGCCCACCAACTTCGGGTTTTACTATGAGCGGGAAACGGATACCTGATTTCAGCAAGCGTTCGGCCAGCACATCGAAATTTTCGGTAGGATGGTTGATAAAAGTAGGCGGATAATACGATTTGGGCAACAGGTCGTACATCTCTTTTTTTGGCTCACCATCCATGCCCCCGAAAGTTAATTTAGGATTGCTTGGCGTGAAAAACCATAATGCCCTCGAACGAATGGCATAATGAATCCATATTAGTGATAAAGGAGCATAAATCAGTTTGAAAGGCCATGCTTCCCAATGCGTTATGTTATGGATAAGTTTTTTCAATAGTCGCTAAAATTGTGAAATTAAATGTAATGGAACAAACATCAATGATAAAATGTTGTTTACTTTGTTATTCAAACCGATAATGATGCATGTACCAACAATGGCTGAAATGATGGCCAGTGGCGAACAACCGGAAGTACTGTTTTGGGTGGGTTGTGCAGGAAGTTTCGATCAGCGTGCCCAAAAAATCACAAGGGCTTTTGCCACAATTCTCAATACTGTTGGTATTAAATATGCCATATTGGGGAAGGAAGAGATGTGTACAGGCGATCCTGCGCGAAGAGCCGGAAATGAATTCATGTTCCAGATGATGGCTTACCAGAACATTCAGGTGTTGAATGGCTATGGGATCAAGAAAATCGTTACTACCTGTCCGCATTGCTTTAATATTTTTCAGAACGAATATCCTGTTTTAGGTGGAAGTTATGAAGTGATGCACCATGCCAGCTATCTGCAGCAACTGATTGATGAAGGCCGAATCAAATTAACCGGCGGTGGAACATTCAAAGGTAAAAAAATCACTTATCACGACAGTTGCTACCTCGGCCGTGCAAATGGCATTTATGAAGCCCCAAGGAAGGTATTGGAAGCTTTGGATGTAGCCCTGGTGGAAATGAAACGTTGCCGTAGCAATGGTTTATGTTGTGGTGCCGGTGGTGCCCAAATGTTTAAAGAAGAAGAAAAAGGCGATCAAAGGGTGAATATCGAACGGAGCAATGAAGCCCTTGAAACCGGTGCCAGTGTGATTGCAGCGGCTTGTCCCTTTTGCAATACCATGCTAACCGATGGCGTTAAAAATAAAGAAAAAGAATCCGAGGTTCAGGTATTGGATATTGCAGAAATACTTGCGGCGTCGATGGGTTAATGTAATTTTGTAACATGATCAGCACCTCAGCTATTGAACTTCCCAATGATTTTCATCCCGATTCCCGCATCTGGATCTTTCAGTCGGAACGATATTTATCAGCCCAGGATATTCAGGATATTGATGAGCTGTTACAACCCTTTATTGCCCGGTGGAAAAGCCATGGAGATCGGGTAAAAGGATATGCTACCATCCTCTACAACAGATTCATCTTATTAATGGCCGATGAATCGGAAACAATGGTAAGTGGTTGCAGTACCGACGGCGCCATCCATATCATCAAAGAGATAGAAAACAAGTTTCAACTCCAGCTTTTTAACCGCCTCAATCTGGCATTCCTGGTAAATGATTCCCTGATACAGTTACCTTTAACAGCCGTTCCTCAGGCTTTAAAAGATGGAAATTTACAACCTTTAACCCCTTACTTCAACAATACCGTTCTTACTAAACAGGAATTTGAAAATAACTGGCTTATCTCATTGGAAAACAGTTGGTTAAAAACTAAACTTCAACTTCAATAAACCTTTCCGTTCTTCTATTTACACCTTACCCTATTAGCAAAGCCAGGATTGCTGACATACTGTCAGAATTCCAATCAATTCCTATATCTTTGCGCTAAAATTTTCTGCATTGATGGAGTTACTGTTGATTGATAAAACACATGATGAAGCCAGGCAAGGCGAAGTTTTTTTACCTTCTGGGAAACAGTTGTCGGTACCTAAGAAATTATTCTATATCGAAAGCTATGGCTGCGCCATGAATTTTGCCGACAGCGAAGTAGTGGCATCCATCCTTTCAGAACATGAATATGGCGCTTCTGCAAATGCCTGGGAAGCAGATCTCATCCTCATCAATACCTGTTCTATCCGTGAAAAAGCGGAAGATAAAATCAGGAAAAGGCTTACCGAAATCCGTCAGATTAAAAAAGAAAAACCCGGATTATTGGTAGGCATTCTCGGTTGCATGGCCGAACGTTTGAAAGGCAGTTTGCTGGAGGAAGATAAACTGGTAGATATTGTTGTAGGTCCGGATGCTTACCGCACCCTACCCATCCTGATCAACGAAGCAGATACCGGCCAGAAAGGAGTGAATGTAATGCTGAGCCGCGATGAAACTTATGCAGATATCGCCCCCATCCGCCTGAACAGTAATGGCGTAAACGCTTTTGTAAGCATCATGCGGGGTTGTAATAACATGTGCTCATTCTGCGTAGTACCCTTTACCAGGGGAAGAGAAAGAAGTAGAAGTGTAGAAAGCATACTAATGGAATGCGAAAATCTTTTCTATGATGGATACCGGGAAGTGACTTTACTGGGACAAAATGTAGACAGTTATCATTTTTCTCACCCGCAAACCGGAACGGTAACCAGTTTTGCCCAATTGCTGGAAAAAGTTGCCATGATATCACCTTTGCTGAGGGTAAGATTTTCTACCTCTCACCCGAAAGACATCACCGACGAGGTGCTGTTTACCATGAAAAAGTATGAGAATATCTGTAATTATATCCACCTCCCGGTTCAAAGCGGCAGCTCGAGGGTGTTGCAGATGATGAACCGTACGTATAGTCGCGAATGGTATATGGCCAAAGTAAACCGCATCCGGGAGATATTACCGGACTGTGGATTATCAACCGATATGATCACAGGTTTTTGCACCGAAACAGAAGCAGAACATCAGGAATCGTTGAGTTTGATGGAATACTGTAAATACGACCTGGCTTACATGTACTATTATTCAGAAAGGCCGGGAACCCTTGCTGCAAGGCGGTTTACCGATGATGTGCCGTTGGAAGTGAAGAAACGCAGGTTACAGGAGATGATCAATTTACATCGCATCCATTCCCTCCAAAGTATGCAACGGGATATTGGAAAAACTTTTAAAGTATTGGTAGAAGGCGTATCTAAAAAGAACAGCGAAGAACTTTATGGAAGAAACGACCAGAATAAAGTGGTGGTATTTCCACAATCCAATCATAAAAAGGGAGATTATGTATGGGTGAACATCCACCGTTGCACGGCTGGAACCCTTATCGGATCGCCTGTAGATAAATAAACCAAATGGACCAGCAATCAATCAAAAACAGGTTTGGCATCATAGGCAATTCGGCCTCGCTAAATCATGCGCTCAATGTGGCCATCCAGGTGGCCAATACCGATCTTAGTGTTTTGATCAACGGGGAAAGCGGTGTAGGTAAAGAAGTGTTTTCTCAAATCATACATGCCCTTTCGGCCCGTAAACACAATCCATTTATTGCAGTGAACTGTGGCGCGATACCTGAAGGCACTATAGATTCTGAATTGTTTGGCCACGAAAAAGGATCATTTACCGGGGCTGTAGATAGCCGGAAAGGATATTTTGAAACCGTAAACGGCGGTACTATTTTTTTAGATGAGATCGGTGAAATGCCTTTGGGAACGCAAGCCAGGTTACTTCGGGTACTCGAAACCGGTGAGTATATCCGGGTGGGAAGCAGCAAGGTTCAAAAAACAGATGTGCGTGTTATCGCCGCAACAAATAAAGAGTTACTCGAATACACCCAAAACGGAAAGTTCCGGGAAGACCTATATTACCGTTTGAATACCGTACCTATCCGGGTGCCGGCCTTGCGCGACCGGCAGGAAGACATTTTACTTTTATTCAGGAAGTTTGCTACAGATTTTGCAGAACGTTATAAAACATCTCCGGTACAATTAACCGACGATGCCAAAGAAGTGCTGATCAAATACAGCTGGCCGGGCAATGTTCGCGAACTGAAAAATATCGCAGAACAGATTTCTGTGCTCAGTAAAGAGAAAACCATCACTGCCGAACAGTTGCGGGCATTCCTTCCCGACCACCATTATAGCCGCTTGCCTGCGCTCAGTGGCGGTCCCGGTGCAGTTAGCCAGGCTGAGTTCGCCAATGAAAGAGAGATTTTGTACAAACTCTTTTTCGATATGAAGAAGGACGTGAATGAATTGAAAAAGATGTTTTTCGATCTGGTACAAAACCCTGCCATGGCTTCACAGATGCCCGTTTTTCAACCGGATGGAAATAGTTATAAAGAACTTTCACCAACGGTAAATGGCAATAATTTCAGCAATAATCCCCCTCAGGTAATTTTTAGTAACAACAATAATAATCCTGTAATCCAGCATCACGAAGAATTTGAAGAATCACTCAGTATCATCGATAAAGAAAAAGAACTGATTGTAAAAGCCCTGAAAAAACACCGGGGAAAGAGAAGGGATGCCTCACTCGATCTTGGCATTAGTGAGCGTACGCTTTACCGTAAGCTCAAAGAATATGATATTGAAAATCTTTAACTGATTCACTAACCTCATCATGAGTTATTCAAAACTAAGGCAACAACATCGGCTCCATATCTTGTTGGCGTTTATTATTATCAGTCTTTTTAATTTTTCAACCTGCCGCTATTCAACTAAAGATGTTTCGCTGCCTGCTGAAGTAAAAACATTCCGGGTAAACTATTTCGAAAATAAAGCCCAGTATGTGAATACACAGTTGAGTCCGCAGATTACTGAAAAACTGAAACAGAAAATCATCAACACCACCAGGCTTAGGCAAACCAATGACGATAATGCCGATTACGATATCAGCGGTTACGTATCGCAGTATTTCACCAGCACTATAAGTATTACAGGCTCCAATTCGAGCGGAAACCGGCTAACGGTAGGGTTTCACCTGATATTCATCAACAAGTTGGATGAAAAGAAAAATTTTGAAGCGGATTTGCTTCGAACGATCGATTTCCCGGCCGAACAGAGCTTAACAGCATTAGAACAACAACGTACAACCGATATCGTGAGTAATATTGTTGATGAAATTTTCAATAAAATATTTTCAAACTGGTAAGCATTGACCATTAAATTTTAGATTTGACTATGCAATACGCAAAGCTCTTCCATACACTTACCGGCATCGGTTCAGCGCAGCAGGATAAGCTCGACCGTTTGGCATCGCTTACCCGCAAATATCCATATTGCAGTGCGTTTCCATTTTTTCAGCTGAAAGAAACCGGATTGGGAATCAACCCGGCATTGGAAGCTAAAGCTGCACTTTACTTTGATAATCCATTTCTTTTGTTCAGCAGAATGCATGAAACAGCCACACCGGATAAAGCTGAAGCTCCTGAAGAAAATGGCACTGCTACCATTGCTGCAGAAACAACAGATCCACAAACAGAATTAGTTCAGGAACCCGCTCCTATTGTGGAAGAAGCCCCGCTGGTTTTTGAACCCCTTTTCGCTTCCGATTATTTTGCCTCACAGGGCATCAAGTTAACTGATGAGGCTATGGGGCAGGATAAATTGGGCAAGCAACTACGCAGTTTTACAGGCTGGCTAAAAACGATGAAGAAAATTCAGGCAGCAGAAGGCCAATCCACCACAGCGCCACTAGATCTCAGCGTTCAACAATTGGCAGAAAAAAGCAATCAGGAAGCAGAAATCATCACCGAATCGATGGCAGAAGCATTGGCTGCCCAGGGTAAAACGAAAAAGGCCATTGACGTGTATGAAAAATTAAGTTTGCTCGATCCTGCTAAAATCGCTTACTTTGCAACCAAAATTGATACTTTAAAAGAAAAATAAGATGTTAGCCATTTTTGGAATCCTGATTATTCTTGCTTCAATCATCCTTGGTCTGATAGTTTTAATCCAAAACCCTAAAGGTGGCGGATTGGCCGGCAACCTGGGCGGATTTGGCAACCAGCTCATGGGTGTTAAACAAACTACCGACATCCTTGAAAAAGGAACCTGGGTTTTTGCTGCCATTGTAGGGCTGCTTTGTTTGATATCACCTGCTTTCATTCCAAAAGATGGTGTTGGTAAAGGCGACGACCTGCTTAAAAATATCAGCACCACGCCACAGCAGAAAGCTGCTCCTGCTCCAGCAAATACTACCAACCTGCCAGGCACATCAACTGCTCCTGCAGATTCAAACCCATAAGCTTTCCCTTAAAAATAGCCACCCCGCAAAAAAGGCGGGGTTTTTTATTTTACTTTGTTGTGTCATTCAATTTTTCAAGATGAAAAAAACGGTTGGCTTCATTGTTTTAGTATTAGCCCTAGTAGGAGGATACTTCATCTGGGAGGTATTCATTGCAGGCATCAGGGTTCCGGAAAAAAAATACCTGCTCATCGCAACCGGAAGCGATTTCAATACCGTAAAGCAACAACTGAAAGATCAGCAAATCATCAAACCGGGATTTATTTTCAACCAATTGGCCAATCGGCTAAATTATCCTGAACATATCAAACCAGGCAGGTATTTGATAAAGAATGGCACCAGTATGTGGACCTTAATAAGGACGCTTAAAGTAGGCCAGCAAACGGCAGTGCGGCTTGTCATCAATAAAATCAGGACGAAAGAAGACCTAGCCTCAAAAATTGGTCTGCAATTTGAAGCCGATTCCACAGAAGCCATCCGCTTTCTTTTGAGCAATGATTCATTAAAACCCTATGGTTTGGATACCAATACGGTGATGACTGTAATCATCCCCAACTCCTATCTGTTTTGGTGGAATGGCTCTTTTAGGAAAATTTTTGAACGTCTGAAAAGCCAGCACGACCTTTTCTGGGAAGGAAGCCGAACAGCTAAAGCAAAAAAACTTGGGTTGCGAACAGCGGAAGTTTATACCATTGCCAGTATTGTGGAAGAAGAAACCAACAAAGCAGAAGACAAAGGAAAAATTGCGAGTGTTTATCTCAATCGGATTAAGAAAGGGATGAAGCTGGAAGCCGATCCAACGGTAAAATATGCGATGCGCAATTTTGGTTTGAAAAGGATATTGCATGGCCATCTTTCTTACCCATCGCCATACAATACTTATTACAGCAACGGCATTCCTCCGGGGCCTATTTGTTCCGCATCGATCAGCAGCATCGATGCCGTGCTGGATGCCCCGGAAACCGATTATCTTTTTTTTGTGGCGAAACCCGATTTTAATGGATATTCTAATTTTGCCAGTAATTATGCCGATCACCTTAAATATGCAAGAGCATATCAACTGGCACTCGACAGTTTGATCATCAGGAAAGCCGCCCAAGCAAAACCAAATAGCCAGTGACAAAATTCGAAAGGATATTGATTACCCGCACACCGTTGATGTATCTGCTCAACAAAACCAAAAGGATTCACCCTCCCGGTTTTGGAGGTGTACCCCTTTATGATGTGATCCGATTTTTTCATCGTCAGATTAAAGCCCATGGCTTAACAGAAAGGGCTTCAGCCATCTCCTATAATTTTATCATGGCCATTCCGCCATCTTTATTATTTCTTTTCACACTAATTCCAAGCCTTCCCTTCTTTTCGAAAAAAACCATTCAAATACAATTACACCGGCTGATTTACGATATCGTACCTTCCAAAGTTTACAACCGGGAAGTGATCAAGTTTGTAGATTCCTTCATTTTTGATACGCAGATAGGGTTGATCTCTTTTGGTTTATTGTTTTCCTTATTTTTCGCTTCCAATGCCATGATGGGGCTTATACGCTCTTTCAACAAACAACAATACCTTGGCTTTGAAAAAAGGATGGGCATACACCAAAGATGGACTGCCATCAAACTGACCATCATCCTCTTCGGTCTTTTATTGGGTTATTTTGTGCTGCTCCTTTCGCAAGGTGTATTGCTGAAAATGCTTGTAGCCAGCAAATACTGGCGTAACCTGATTTCAAATACCAGATGGATCTTCATGATTCTATTGATTTTTCTGGCTATCGGTTATATTTTCAAGTTTGCCCCATCCGTAGAAAAAAGATGGAAAATTAATTCCCCAGGAACCATCACAACCACCTTTCTCAGTATCATCTCATCGGTTGGCTTTTCTATTTTTGTAACCAATTTTGGCCGTTACAATGTGCTATATGGCTCGATAGGTACAATCATGATGCTGATGGCATTGGTTTATATCAATGCACTGGCCATATTGATTGGATTTGAACTCAATGTGAGCATCAATTCACTAAAAATTATTTCCAACCGACGAAAGGAGGATGAAAAAAAGCTCAAAAAATAGCTAATAGCATTAGGGGTTACCCATTACTTTAGGTAACTTTAGGTACAATTAATATTTTCTTGTCATGAAAAAATTATACACAATTCTCCTCGCAGGAACTTTGTTCTCGATACTTGCCTTTCAATCAGGAAATGTAGTATTGCCTATCGGGGCTGAAATGCCAAAGGCCAACCAACAGATGAAGGATATTTCAGGCAAGCAGGTTTCCATGAAAAACGCCCTGAAAGGAAACGGAGTGCTGGTGATGTTCAGTTGCAATACTTGTCCATATGTGGTAAAGAACGAGCAACGCATCATTACGGCCGGCGAATTGGCTGCAAAACTCAATATCGGTTTTATCATCATCAACAGCAATGAAGCCTACCGCGAAACAGAAGATAGTTATGAGGCAATGAAAGCTTATGCAGCAGAAAAGAAATACAATTGGTATTATGTGGTAGATCAGAACAGTGAAGTGGCCGATGCATTTGGAGCTAACCGTACACCTGAGTGTTTTTTATTCGATAAAAATCTGACACTTGCCTACCACGGAGCTATCGACGATAATCCATCTGATGAAACAGCCGTTAAACGCCAACACTTAAGGGAAGCCATGATGGAACTATCTTCAGGAAAATCGATTGCCGTGAAAGAAAGCCGAAGTGTGGGGTGCACCATCAAGAGGAAAAGCTAATTTCAATAAACTAAAGGGATCCGTCAACTTTCCTGCTGCTCAATGCTTTCTCTATTTCAATTTCCAGTTTTGCTGAAGTCATTTCTTCTTCAAAAAAAGCACGATATCCGGTTTTTCGGTTAAGGATTAATGTTGCCGGAATGGAGCCCGACCACAATGAATCTATCTTAGGGCAAAAATAATCAGCATCCGTTTCCTCCAGCCAGGCATGTTGGGGGCCTGTGAATTGTTTATGCTGGATAAACTGCTGAATTTTTTCGGGATATTGAGATGGTAAATCAAGGCTCAACAAGTAAAGATTTACGCCACGGTTTTTGAATTGCTCAACCGTACGGATAAAATGCGGTATTTCGCCAACACAAGGCTTACAAAATGTGGCCCAGCAATTGAGCACCACTACCCCACCCTCAGCATTTAGCATCTCTTGCACATCAGTGATTTTCCATTTATTGATTTCCTGTGCATTGCTTTTAGAAAAAGCCGATAAAGCATAAAGAAGTATCACTATGAAACGGGTCATGACATAAAAATAAGCCATTTCCTGTTGATCATCTCCTGCAAAATGAATTTGATGAATCTGGTTTTGGACAATCCCCTATTTCAGGTTAATTTGCATCCTGTTTATAGAAAACAAAAAAGCATTTGGCATTACGAATCAATTTCCTTTAAAATCACCATAAAAAAAACGATATGGCATATGATGTAATTGTATTAGGCAGTGGCCCGGGTGGATATCCTGCGGCAATCAGGGCTAGTCAGCTCGGCAAAAAAGTTGCCATTATTGAGAAAGAAAGTCTGGGCGGAATCTGCCTCAATTGGGGATGCATCCCTACCAAAGCACTTTTAAAAAGCGCACAGGTTTATGAATACAGCAAACATGCGGCTGATTATGGAATTAAAGTTACAGATGCCAGTCATGATTTCGGCGCCGTTATCGGCAGAAGCCGTGGTGTTGCAGACAAGATGAGCAAAGGCATCCAGTTCCTTATGAAAAAGAACAAGATTGATGTAGTGATGGGAACAGGGAAATTAATATCAGCCAATAAACTGGAGATAACGGCGGCGGATAACAGCAAACAAATTCTGGAAGCAAAAAATATTGTCATTGCCACAGGAGGAAGAGCTCGCCAGTTGCCTTCCATGCCGATTGATGGGAAAAAAATCATTGGCTATCGTGAAGCCATGTCGCTTCCGTCACAACCCAAATCGATGATCATTTGCGGAAGTGGAGCCATAGGAAGTGAATTTGCCTATTTCTATAATTCAATGGGTACCAAAGTGACGATAGTTGAGTTCATGCCCCGTATTGTTCCGGTTGAAGATGAGGACATCAGTAAAGAAATGGAGAAGCAATTTAAGAAACAAGGTATTACCATCATGACGAACAGTGAAGTTACCAAGGTAGATGTATCAGGTAATGGCGTTAAAGCTACAGTAAAAACTGCTACAGGCGAATCGGTGCTTGAAGCGGATATACTGTTAAGCGCTGTAGGAGTAGTGGCCAATATTGAAAATATCGGATTAGAACAACTTGGGGTTAAAACAGACAAAGGAAAAATAATTGTTGACGTGTTCCAACAAACCAGCGTTCCCGGATTATATGCCATTGGAGATTGTACTCCTGGTCAGGCATTAGCGCATGTTGCGGCTAAGGAAGGTATCAATGCTGCTGAGCACCTGAGTGGACATAAACCTGAAGCCATGGATTACAACAACATTCCGGGATGTACTTATACCTACCCTGAAATTGCCTCTGTGGGTTACACCGAAAAAGCTGCTAAAGATGCCGGATTCGATATCAAAGTGGGCAAGTTCCCATTCATCGCAAGCGGTAAAGCAGTTGCAGGCGGTGCAACAGAAGGCTTTGTGAAAGTGATTTACGATGCGAAGTATGGTGAATTTCTTGGTTGCCACATGATTGGTAATAATGTTACCGAACTCATTGCTGAAGCAGTTGTTGCACGCAAACTGGAAACTACCGCCCATGAGATTTTGAATGCGGTACATCCGCACCCCACCATGAGTGAAGGATTGAAAGAGGCAACTGCAGCAGCATATGGAGAGGCGATAGACATCTGATCAAAATAATGGGCATAAAAATACATCATGAACTTCAATCCAGTTATTAGAGGTGCTAAGAGAGCGGCAAATGATGAGTCATCCGTTTACGAAATACTTGATGCAGGTTTTTTATGTCATGTAGCTTTTCAGCATGAAGGGCAAACCCTGATGATTCCTACAGCCTATGGCAGATCGGGTTCCGGTTTATATTTACATGGATCAGCAAAAAATTTCATGCTGAATCAAATTGTTAACGGACAAACAGTTTGTATATCCGTTACCCATCTGGATGGTATTGTTTTGGCAAGAACCCTATTTGATACCTCTGTAAATTACCGATCGGTGGTATTATTTGGAAAAGCAGATTTGATAAGTGATGAATCAGAAAGGATGCATGGATTAAAAGTGATCACGGAGAACATCATCAAAGGACGTTGGGATGAGGTTCCTGTTGGCGACACCAATCAATTGAAAGCAACCATGGTTGTGAAATTTGAAATTGAAACGGCATCGGCAAAAATTCGCAATGAAGGTCCAAAGGGTGATGATACCGTTACACATGAAGCATGGTCGGGCCATATACCGCTGGTTACCACTGCAAGTACTCCAATACCCGATGAAAAATTTGGCAAAATACTTCCGTTATCTGAAAGTGTAAAAAATTTCGTTGCTGAACATCAATAAGTAAACGAAGTATTAACTGCTTCTCAATACATTAAATGACTTTCATTCGTACCGTAAATATTTTCTCATCCAAATGTTGAATTTATGTCGGGTATTGATATAGTGATGGATATCTTAAAGATGCTTAAAGCAGCCCGGCCTGATTCCAGTTTCGTTGAAAGCCTTTATCAGCAATATTGTAACCGGGGTGGTTTGAGCAGGAAACAATTGGAAGGACTTTATAGCAAAGCGGAAAAACTAGCTGAGATCCCCACGGCACGATTGGCAACGCTGCAGGCCATCATCAATAAAAAACCTATCCGGCACCGCAATGATAAAACACTGAACCTTCCGGTGATTCCAGTTACCGACCCACTCCCGGCATTGATAGAAGAGATTTTACTGAAATACCCTACCCACAAACGCGTACTTTTTTTACAACAGAAACATAAGCAAAGGGAACCTTTTCAACAAAATGAAAAAGATGAAATCCTCCGTTTTGCAAAGTTACTATTAGGAGAAAAATGAACCCTATAGCTGATCATGCAGTCCTGATTTTGAAAATGCAGTAAGTTAATTTCAGTACATTTACCTATAAATTTTTTTGTATGAAGTCTTTTTTCCTGAGCCTGGGTATTTTCATTTTATTCTCTGTAAAAGTGAAGGCCGATGAAGGCATGTGGCTGCCGCAGTTATTACAATCGCTAAATGAAAAAGAGATGAAACGGATGGGCATGAAAATAAGTGCCGCTGATATTTACAGCATCAGTAAAAGCAGTTTGAAAGATGCCATCGTGAGCTTTGGCGGATTTTGTACAGCAGAAGTGATTTCCGATAAAGGATTACTGCTCACCAACCACCATTGCGGCTTCGATGCGATACAAAATCATTCTTCCCTAACCGATAATTACATCCAAAAAGGTTTTTGGGCAAAAAACTATGGACAGGAACTGCCGAACCAGAGCTTGTTTGCTACGTTTATCGTACGAATAGAAGAAGTTACCAACACTGTACTTGCCGGACTTCCTGCAAATATTTCAGAGAAGGAAAGGCAATCTCTGATCGATAAGAATATCGCACAATTGCGTAAAGACTACAAGAAAGAAACTTATGAAGACCTGATCATCCGTCCATTTTTTGACGGCAATAAATATTACCTGTTTGTTACTGAAACCTATCGGGATGTTCGCCTGGTTGGCGCACCTCCATCATCAATCGGTAATTTTGGAAAAGATACAGACAATTGGATGTGGCCCAGACATACCGGCGATTTTTCGATGTTCCGGATTTATGCCGGCAAAGACAATAAGCCTGCGGCCTATTCTCCCGAAAATGTACCGTATACGCCTAAACGCTCTTTGAAAATTTCACTGAAGGGATTGAAAGAAGGCGACTTCACCATGGTATTTGGTTTTCCGGGAAGAACCAATGAATACCTTACTGCTGCTGCCGTTAAACAAGTGATGACCGTAAACGATCCGGCTAAGATAAAAATCAGGCACCAAGCCCTTGACGTACTCAACAGGTACATGCGTAGCGACGAAAAAATCCGCATTCAGTATGCTGCAAAATATGCAAGTGTAGAAAATGCCTATAAAAAATGGCAAGGCGAAGTACTGGGCCTTACCCGTTCCGGGGCTGTAGATAAAAAACTTGCTTATGAAATGGAATTTACCAAACGCGTGAATGCTAATCCACAATGGAAAGCCGCTTATTCCGACTTGCTGCCCAAACTCAATGAAGCCTATGCAATGATTGAACCTTATGCGTATGCAAGAGATTATTACAATGAGGTGATGCCCAGGATAGAATTGATGGGTATCGCAGCAGATATGAATAGTTTGGTAATAGCCTATGCAAAAGATGAAGCAAGCTATTTGAAAAGGAAAGAAGAAATCAGGATTAAACTGGAAGAAACTTATAAGGAGTATAATATGCAGGTAGACCGCTCTCTTTTTGAAAGTTTGATTGCATTGTATTCGGTTGATCAGCCAGGGAATTATGTGTCCCCTATTTTGAAACAATCGCTCACCAATCAGCAGCAGACTTACCTGGCCGTTGCTGCAGACCTTTATGCCAAAACCAGCTTTGCCTATCCCGACAGCATGTATGCACTTCTCGCCAAAACGCCAGCAGAAACCATTGAAGCGATTGGAGCTGATCCTGCCTATCAATTGTACCTGGATATGAATAAAACCTATACTACAAATGTTTCGCCTAAATTGAATGAATGGCAGAGCAATATCAATCAATGGCAACGAAGCTACATGAAGGCGCAATTGGAAGTGTTTCCTGAAAAGAAGTTTTATCCGGATGCCAATGGCACCTTACGGGTCACTTATGGAAATGTAAAACCCTATCAGCCAAGTAATGGAGTGAGTTACCATTACTATACCTACATGGAAGGGATCATGGAGAAATATAAACCGGGAGATTATGAATTTGATGTTCCGCAAAAGCTGATAGATCTCTATAAAACAAAAGATTTTGGCCGGTATGGGGTAAATGGAAAACAACCCGTTTGTTTTATTGCAGCCAATCATACTACGGGAGGCAACTCCGGAAGTCCGGCGCTTGATGCGTATGGCAATCTGGTGGGGCTGAATTTCGACCGGGTTTGGGAAGGCACTATGAGTGACCTGAATTATGATGCCAGCATCTGCAGGAACATCATGGTGGATATCAGGTACATCCTATTCATCGTTGATAAGTTTGCCGGGGCAACCAACCTGATTGCAGAGATGAATATTTCCTCCGGTAAATAACGGTTAGGGTTGTGCGAAAACTTTTTTCAATAAAGATGTAACCTGTGCTGCCGGGTCTTTTCTTATTTTCTGCTCTTCCTGTGCGATGGTATAAAACAAGGCATCTAAAGATTTATCTGTTACGTAGCTAATTAGGTCGGTATCAACTTTTTTGAATGATAGCCTGTTGTATTGGGTGAATACGTCTTTCCAATACGTAGTGGCATCGAATTTTTTTAAAGATGTTTCAATTACGGGGCGCATTTTTTCAGTGAGTGCTGTGCTGCTGGTTTTGCGCAAGTATTCAGTAGCTGCAAAATCACCACCTTTCAAAATGCTTAGTCCGTCGTTTACGGTCATCCCTTTAATGGCACCCAAAAAAATATCCCCTACTTCCTTAGTTGCATCTTCAGCGGCACGGTTCATTGATAGGATTGCTTTGTCGACCATACTTCCCATCCCTGCTTTGCGTAAAACTGATTCCACTTGCTTGGCTTCTTCAGGCATTAGGATTTTGAGCACTGCATCTTTATAAAATCCATCTGCAGCACCAAGTTTCAGGGTCGTGTTGTTAGTACCAACCGATAAGGCTTCTTTCAGGCCATCGATTATTTCTGCAGAAGATAAATTATTGCCAGATTTTCGGTTGAGCACACCATCCAAAGAACGGTTCGACTTTACCGTAGTATCAGTTTTGAGTTTCTTATTCAATTTATCCAATATGCCCTGTGCCTGTATTGATTGAAACAAGGCAAAAGTTAAGATGGTAAATAGCAGTTTTTTCATAGACATTATTTTATACAAATGTACAGGCTGCCTTGCTAATAAAGGGTTAAAATAGATCAGCCCGTTGATAGAAGCTTTAAACGCGTGTTTGCTCCATATATTACAGATCCCGACAGATCAAATCATCAATCCTTTCAATTTATTGCATCGGGCTTTAGTATCTTAGCTTGCGGAATCAAAATTCAGATCAGAAATTAATCATCAACCATGCAAATTGCAGTTTTGGGTGCCGGGATGGTAGGCAGTGCCATCGCTAAAGATCTTTCCTTAAACTATGAGGTTACTTCTTTTGATATATCAGCAACTTCGCTTATGAAATTGGCTACGAATGGAAAAATCAAAACAGAAATCTGCGATTTGAGTAACTACGATGCCTATTCGAATTTCTTAGCCCCCTTTCAATGGGTGGTTTGTGCAGTACCCGGATTTATGGGATATCAAGCACTTGAAGCCATCATCAATGCAGGTAAAAATGTAGTGGATATCAGTTTCTTCCCTGAAGATGCCTTGCAACTTGATATAGTGGCAAAGGCAAAGGGAGTGACAGCCATAGTGGATTGCGGCGTAGCTCCAGGGATGAGCAACCTTATCCTGGGATACCATGACAACCAGATGACAGTGACCCATTTTGAATGCCTTGTTGGCGGTTTGCCAAAGCTACGTGTGTTGCCGTTTGAATACAAAGCCCCGTTTTCACCGATTGATGTGATTGAAGAATATACCCGAACAGCACGCTATGTTGAGCAGGGGCAATTAATCAGCAAACCCGCTTTAAGCGATGTAGAATGGCACGACTTGCCGCATGTGGGAACCTTGGAATCGTTTAACAGTGATGGATTAAGGAGTTTGATCTACACGATGCCGCATATCCCGAACATGAAAGAAAAAACCCTTCGTTACCCGGGCCATGCCGCTCTCATGAAGGCATTATTCAAAGCAGGATTTATGAATCGGGAACCAATGCTGGTAGATGGACAAACCGTTGTGCCCTTAGAGCTTACAACAAAACTGTTATTCGATCAATGGAAACTTGAAGAGGATGAGGAAGAATTCACACTGATGAAAATCAGTATTTCAGGAGAGAAAGAGGGTTCACGTCAACACATTGAATACTTATTGTATGATGAAACTGATAAAACTTCCGGCATCAGTTCGATGAGCCGTACTACGGGATATACCTGTAATGCTGCATTAAACGTGCTCATCAAAGGCTTGTTCACTGAAACGGGCGTTTTTCCGCCAGAGTTGCTGGGAAAGTCAGCATCCAGTTATTCCTTTATGATGCAATATTTGAAGGATAGGAATGTAATTTATCATCAGCGCATTTCAGGCGGTGTATAAAAAATGATGCCGGCCTATAGAAATAGCCCGGCAACTAATAACCCCCAAAGAAAACGCGTTTTATAATTTTATCAATTTTGTTATTTTCCTGTCATTGCCTTCACCTACGGTAAGGATATAAATTCCTGCAGCTAATTGGCCCAGGTTGATTTTTTCTGTATTACTGTTGCACATTTGCTGAAAAATGCGGTTACCCGATACCGTGAAGATGCTTATCGTTTTCCCTTTCAGCTCATATCCGTTGGTGGTTTCGATGTTTACCATTTGCTGAACCGGGTTCGGAAAGATGTTTATACCTGCTGCAGTACGAGCAACCGGAATCGTATCGTCGGGTACAGGTGCACCAGTAGCCAATGAACTGTCGCAAGCGTAGGAAAGTAAAAAGCTATTCCTGATACCGTTCAAAGCAAACAAGGAACGCATCTTTTCCTTTTGTCCCAGTGTGAACATATTCATGCACACATCACTGGTGAAATCCATATAGTTCATGAACATATCTCCATTTGCATTCGGAGAACAACTGGATACATGAGGAAAAGAAGGACAATTGTAATTATAGCTGGCTTGTTGTGGTGTATCCATGATGCCATCACTGCCACAGTTTTGATCGCCCCAGAGGTGTTGTAATCCTAACCAATGACCCACTTCATGTGTTGCTGTGCGGCCTTTGTCGAAATTAGTACGCAGGTTTCCGATTGATCCGAACACATCGTAATTAATTACCACACCGTCTTTATCTGCTTGTCCGCCCGGAGGAGTTGCATATCCCAAATTACGGCCAAACATACTACACACCCAGATATTAAGGTATTTTTTACAGTCCCATGCATCATCTCCACCTGCAGCAGAAAACTTCATCCCATCGTCGCCGAGAAAATATTCTTTTGTGGTATACTTCCTGATGATTCCTTTTGAAGGACGTCCCTGTGGATCTACCTGTGCGAGGCAGAACATGATACGGGTATCAGCAGCTACACTACGGAAGGCGTCAGGAGTATTTGCAGCATCTGCATTGAGCCTGCGAAAATCATCATTCAAAACCTTAAGTTGAGAAAGTACCTGGGCATCACTTAAATTCTGTGCCGCATTATTAAAAAGAAGATGAATAACAACCGGAATCGTAATGATTTCATTGGCTGCCGTATCGCGGGAAACAGCACTTTGTAACGAACTGTTATCTGTTCTGAATTGCTGCAAAGTACCCTGATCTGCAGGTATCATTTTAAAGCTACAATCACGTTGTGCCTGTAACGTACCTATCCACAAAAGGGAAATCAAAAACACTACTGGAACCTTCATCAGGGAATATTAAAAATGACTATGCAATCATTTTTCAAAATGATATTGACCAGCTTTTTCGAGGAATTGAAACGTACTGCAGTAATTCTGTATATTGGAAGGAGCGCAGCATTTATAATTATGGAAAGTATAAATATCGGCTCAGAGGTAGTACAAAAATAATAACATAAACCAGAAAAAGAAAATATTTACCAATTATTTTCAGAATATCTTATAGCAGGCCATCGAGTAATCCTAATTTTGTAGGTAAACCCACAGTATGAAACGTTCCCCTATTTTTTTGCTGAGCTTATTTTTTCTGGCTTGTAATAACCCTAAAACAGTAGATAGCGACCCTGATTTGATTCCCGCTCCTACCGGAATTGCCGCACCAAAAGAAATATCCTTTACCATTTTAAGCCAGCATCCGCATGATACCAGTGCATATACACAGGGGCTTGAGATGCATGATGGGAAGCTATTTGAGGGTACGGGAGATTATAACAGTTCATCGCTTCGCATCACTGATTGGTCTACCGGCAATGTGGAAAAAAACCATCCTATGGGTTCGGATACCACATTTGGAGAGGGTATCACCATTTTTAAGGATAAGCTCTACCAACTTACCTGGCAGAATAATATAGTTTATGTTTATGAATTGAAGAATATCGATAAACCCATTCAAACTATTTTCTGGCCGATGGAAGGATGGGGAATCACGCACGACAGCAGTTCGCTCATCATCAGCGATGGATCTGCCAATTTATATTTCGTTGACCCGTCAAATTTCAAGATCAAAAATACCATCGCTGTAAAGGATAACCTGGGCAATGTAAATATGCTCAACGAACTGGAATATGTAGATGGTTTTATTTATGCCAATGTGTATGAAACCGATATGATTTTGAAAATCGATGCAGAATCCGGCCATGTTGTAGGAAGAATGAATCTGGCCGGTTTGCTTTCACCTTCAGATATTATAGCCTACCGTACCAATGTGCTCAACGGCATTGCGTACGACCGTAGCCGAAACCTTTTTCTCATCACCGGGAAACGCTGGCCAAAATTATTTGAATTGAAATTGAATAACTAATATCATCCTCTTGGATCAATCAACCTTGGTTTTTTCAACTCAAAAATAATAGAAAAGCTCCTGCAAATTTACAGGAGCTTTTTTTAACGATAAGTTGAAAAACTATTGTGGCAATAAAACCTGATCTATTTTATGAATCACCCCATTGAGGTAATGCTGATCGCTTGAACCATTGGGATCCGGTATTAAGGGTGATGCATTGATAACAATGTTTGCAGCCGTTGGGTTACCCAATCCTTTTACCGTTGCAGCAGATACAAAGGGAACACCGAAAGTGGCTTGTATGCCTAAACCCGGATGAGCAGCTACTGCCCCGTTCAATAAGGTTGGATAATTGGTTAAAGTGGTAGGAAAGTTATTGGTAAATGCCCGTTTGCCCAATACATGATACACTACTATGCCTTTTACGGTTTGTGCAGTAAGGAATGGATAAAGATTAGGGTTGCTGAAAATTGCCGGAGTAGATGCCAGCGCCTGTGCCTGAGCCAATGCCGTTGCAGGAGGAACTCCCAAATTGATCAAAATCTGAGCAATCGCTAAAGTGAGTGTGCCCTGAAACGCTGCATCTGTTGGTGCAAATACTGTAAGGTTAGCGCCGATATTATTCAAAACCCCTACGAGGAAACCAGGAGCAGCAGTTCCGCTGTCGGCACGAACTATCGCTGCTTTAAGATATTCCAGGTCTGTATCTGTATTGATCCTATCCCATAAGAACCGCTGTGGAGGGGTAACCAAAAATGCAGTATGATGTATTACACCATTTACAGCTTCCTGATCTACTGCAGTAATCGGAATATTATTAACCCATGCGCCATTGCGTGTGGTTGGAAAAGTGGTAAGCCTAAGCAATGCGCTAATGGAAGGTGCCGGGTTGATTGTTGTTGGATACTGCAGGTTTGGAAAAGTACCCGGTATCTGTGCAGCACGCACAATTTGCGGTATGATATTATATCCAACGATTGCACCGGCGGTTGTTGGCGGAATATTATTGGTGATAAATCCGGAGAATACCGCATCGGGTGCATTTATAGGAACTAATCCACCGGAAATAGCGTTGATGAAAACACGCATCGCATTGTTATTTGGCACAAATAGCGTGTATGAACTGCTGTCATTGCTTATCACAGGCACTTGTCCACCATGAACCACAAGCCGGTAATACAGGCTGTCATCAGCATTATTATCGAGTGTTTCAGCAAGGGTTAAATTACTTACAGGAGGAGTGATTACGGTATTGTCGATGATTTCCTCCGGTTCTTTGTTACAGGATACGAAAGTGAAGGTAAATGCAATAGCCAGTAAGGCCAGTACTTTCGTTCCACAGATATTATTTTTCATAATGAACTATTTAGTGTTCTCAAATAAATTTCAAACATTACTTGTTTAATATACATTGTAGGCAAAGCTGACATAATATAAACCTCCTACAAAAGAGTTGCCTACACCGTTGTAATAGTATTGGTTAAGCAGGTTGTTGGCCCCGATTTTCACAATTGATTTTGTTTTAGGCAATTTGTAGCTGAATTGTGCATCGAGTGTTTGCACAGCCGGTAGTGTTCCATTGGCTAAATCGCCTTCATAATAAAATTCATCCTGCCACCTGTAAGCGATATTGAAACCCATACGGCGCTTCGGACCAAAACCTGAATTCCCCACAGAAGCATTTGCTTTGTATTGGGGTGAGTTGAATGAAGCGATGAAATTAGACGGTACATCACGCAGATTATCAGATGCAAAATTCACACTCACAAAGAAATTACGTGGAAACTTATACTCCAATCCAAGTCCGAATCCATAGGTCTTGATCTTTTCAGTTGAATTGATTGGAATGGAATAGATTTGTCCGGTATCTGCATCCAATTGATTGATAGGGCCACCTGTTTTAGATTGAACCACTATTTTACGTGCAAGGAAATCGTTGAACTGTCCAAAATAACCGTACACATCTACCAACAGTTTATTATCCATCATCAAGCCTTTATAACCTAGTTCAAAGGAACTAAGTGATTCCGGCTTGAGGTTACCAAAACTTTCCACTGCCTGAACGCCTTTCTTCAATGAATCTCTATCATAAATGGGGTTGCCATTGAAATTGTAAATATTACTGAACTCTTTGTTTCCTCCAATCAGCTTATAAGAACTTAAATCGAGGTTGATCCATTGCTGTTGTGTGGATGGGAAACGGTAAGCGGTTTGATACGACAACCGTATATTGTTATTCGGGGCCACTTTATAAACAGCAGTCACCCTTGGTGTAAAACGGCCTTTGAAGTTCTGATTCTTATCATAGCGGCCTGAAGCAGTAATTTTCAAACTGCTGGTGATTTCGCGTGAAGCCTGAAGGAAGGCACCAAACTCATCAATGTTAATGGGTTCACCTGGCTTATCAGCAAAAAGAGTTCCCTCAGAATTCAATACATAACGGCGAAAATTAGCTCCCACAAGGATATCAGCAATCTTAGATGTATAAGGAGATAAATTGTAATTGCCTTCTACGCCATATAAATCCGTACGGTCGAGCAAAGCTCCTCCTTTCGGAACGGGTAATTTCCTTATGGCTTCATAGCTTTTATTGAACTCGGGTGTTCCCACTTTTGGCCTGCCAACATCAGCCGAAGCCCGAGCTGCATTGTGCGCATCTGCATCTGATGCACCGTTTAATTTTGCGGCAATAAAGGTTTGTCCATAAACAATATACCAATCTGATGCCTTTGGTGCAGGCTTGCCATTAATAACGGTTACGGATGGCCTCCATGATTCATTGAAATTCTGGGTGGTTGCGGCAAGGTTATACGATTGACCTGCATTTTCCTGTGTGGTATATGCACGGAACATCCAATTTTTATTGTTCAGCTCAAATTTGTACTGACCCATTTTGAAATCCTTGATTGAATATCTTGAAGCACCGGTGTAGATGGTATTTCCGGTACCCCAATAACCGGCTAATGTAGCTTCTGTTCCCGGAGTGATTTTATAATGAACAGAACCTCCTAATTTAAAATTTACCGTATTGGGATCAATCAGTTCCTGTTCGGTATAGCCGGTACGGGAAACAAATATCGGATTGGCCGTTAAGGTAGAAATGAAACCGGCAAGGAATGGCGCTTGTTGCCCGATACCGGTAAGGATAGGTGCCAGATTCAATGTAGTTTCATCACCATATACATTCACGCCATCATAGTTGGGGTCGGTATTGCGATTTCCGGCTTTCATTACACCATTTGATCGGTCGTAATTGCGGTAGTCGATCCCGATCCAGTCTTTTGCCTGTAAAATTTCCGAGGTGATTTTGAATGCGAATTTATCGGATACTTTTTTACCCCATCTCAAAGCCCAGTTGTGAAAAGGTGATGTTGGACGTTCCCTTCCATCTGTATGCATCATCCCTTCTTTGATACTGAAAGATAAACCCTGGTATTTGAACGGATTCTTACTGGTCATCAAAAGGGTACCATTCATACCACCCGGACCATAAAGTGCAGATGATGCACCGGAGAGTAATTCCATATTATCGATATCCAACTCGTTCAAACCGATGATGGCACCAACAGAAAAGTTCAGTCCGGGTGCCTGATTATCCATACCATCAACCAATTGATTGAAACGTGTATTTCCGCTGGCTCCAAAACCGCGGGTGGTAGGAGTTTTAAAAATCAGTGAAGAAGTAGTGATATCTACTCCCTTAAGCGTGGAAACCACATCATAAAAATTTGCTGCCGGGGCATTACGGATATTTGCCGCACTTACCCGCTCAATAGAAACAGGAGACTCCATGATTCTTTCCGGCACACGTGAAGCAGAAACCACAATTTCCTGCCCGAGTGAACTGGCAGGCACAAATGCGATATCAATTTTTTGGGTTGCAGAAGTTACGGTTACTTCCTGTGGTTCGTATCCGATGGAAGAAATAATCAACGTAACCGGTAGCGTTTTACTGTTAAGAGTGAATTCTCCCCTGTCGTTGGTATAAGTACCAACAGATGTACCCTTTATGGTAACAGAAACAGCTGATGCTTTTTCCTGGGTAGCACTGTTCCGGACATTACCGCTGATGGTTACGTTTTGTGCTGATACGGCATTACTAAAAATCGCCATGAGCAATAACATAGCCAAATAGCTTGTAAGTTTTCTCATATCTGGTTGTTTTGGTTTACAATAAATAGCAAAATAAGCATTGTTGACCTCCTTTTGAAATAATATTTGTGAACAGGTGTTGAAATCTTAAGCAAAAATCACTGCCAGATTATTAGAGGATTGATGCTACTTTAGCGGCATGAAAGGCATGAAATTTACCGATCAGACGTCATTTTACAGCGGCAAAGTAAGAGATGTTTACACCATCAGTGATCGATGGTTGGTGATGGTTGCCAGCGACCGTATTTCTGCCTTCGATGTGATTCTTCCTCAACCGATTCCTTTTAAAGGACAGGTTTTGAATCAAATTGCTGCATATATGCTGAATGCTACAAAAGATATTTGTCCCAATTGGCTGCTCTCCTGCCCCGCACCCCAGGTGAGTATAGGAAAGAAGTGTATCCCTTACAAAATTGAAATGGTAGTGAGGGGCAACCTAACAGGTCATGCCTGGCGCACTTACCAGCAAGGCCTTCGTGTGCTTTGTGGTGTGCCGCTTCCCGAAAACATGAAAGAAAACGACGCCTTTCCACATCCGATAATCACTCCTTCAACAAAGGCTTCAGAAGGGCATGATGAAGATATCAGCAAAGAAGAAATCATTGCAACCGGATTATGTACCCCGGCAGAGTGGGAAACGCTCAGCCAATATGCTTTGGCATTGTTTGCAAGAGGACAAGAAATCGCATCTAACCGAAACCTGATTCTGGCGGATACCAAATATGAGTTCGGAAAAATTGATGATCAGATTACCTTGATGGATGAAATCCACACGCCTGATTCTTCCCGCTATTTTTTAAAAGATGGTTTTGAAGAAAGGCAATCGAATTCGGAAAAACAAAAACAACTCAGCAAAGAATTCGTAAGAGAATGGCTTATTGCCAACCATTTCATGGGCAAGGAAGGCCAGCAGGTTCCCCATATGAGCCCCGAATGGATCGGCGAAATCAGTGGGAGATACATAGAACTTTATGGAAAATTGATTGGGAAACCGTTTGAACCCGTTAGTTTAAGCGATGATGAAACCATTAGCCGCATCGAAGCGGCAATAGCGCAACTTACTTGATGCCCTGTTATTTTTTTCGGATGATATAAATGATAGAACTACAAGAACTTACCTTTTTCATAGTTGCCAGATCTGTTTTCAAGCCCTGTACGAAAGCGGGTATAAGTTTGTTTTTCCCTGACCGGTACTTTTCACTGAGCATGCTCACATAAAAACTATCGAACCACATAGGGGCCATTCGCGTAATTTCCAAACCATGCTTGATCATCAATAGCTTCATACTCAAAGGAGAAAAATGATAAAGATGCCTGGGTACATCATATGCAGCCCATAAAGAATCGTAATGTTGAGCATCTGAACTGGTATAATTGGGAACAGCGATAAAAAGCACTCCATCCTTTTTCAGGATTTTTTTCAGATGAGCTATGTATTCATGTAACTGGTGCACATGTTCCAGTACATGCCACATGCTGATGGCATCGAAACTTTCCGGCTGCTGTTCAAAAAAACTTGCTGCAGGTAAAAGCGATATATCATTGATAATATTGGCATTCTTTCTGGCTTGTTCATCGGGTTCAATACCCGTAACTTCCCATCCTTCTTTTTTCATCACACTAAGAAAAGTACCTGTACCTGCACCAACATCAAGCAATCGCCCGGTAGTAAGCCCGGTTTCTTTCCGAATAAAATTGCATTTACCCTTCACCGTTATGTTCCGAACCTGATGGTACAATCGGTTGATAAAGCCAGCCTTTGTTTCTGTATGGGAAACATAATTTTCAGATTGGTAATACGGCGCAATCGCTTCCATAGCTGGAACATCCTGGGTAAACCTTCCGGTGCAATCCTTACAAGCCCAGATATTGAAAATCTCTCCCGATACGGTGTGGTCTTTTGCCTTCAAAACCGAAGAGATCAAAGCAGATCCGCATAATGGACAATGTTCGTAATGGTTCATGAATATAAATAAACAGAAAATTCGGTCAGTTCACTATTTGATAAGATGAAGAAGGTTGTGGAGGCTTGATAGGCTGACTGTTCCCCCATAATTCCTGATGAGATGCTGCCTGTTGGTAAAAGATGATCAGGCCGATGCTTAAAAAAAGCAACAGTAATGCAGCCATCCACCAGGTAAACTTTTTTACAGGAGGTGCTTCATTCAGATATTCGGTCATCACATCACTGGTGGTTTCGGTATCGCCTACCCGAACCTGATGGATGCTGCCAGGTTGTGAGATCCTTTCCAAAGGCAGCTCAGGAAAAAAGGAAGCAGGTACAACGGCAGAATGAAATTTCAACGTTCCTTCTTTAGTTCGCATGAAAAATCCCGCATCGGCTAAGGAAAGTTCTTCCCCAAAATCGAGGTGATTGATTTTTGCACAAAAATCGCCAACCATCGTAATCACAACCTGCTCATTCAACTCAAGCTTCCGGATAAGGTAATGCAAAAAAGAAGTGGCATTTTCTTCCTTATTCACCAACCTGATCTCCGGCTGCGGACCGAGGATCGAATTATTGGCATAAAAGGCTTTTGCTGATCCGGCATGGATCTGTAAAGAACCAATTCCCGGGAGGGGACAATGCCCGTTGCTGAAAAGATAAGCAGCCATCAGTTGTTCCATCCGGTAAAAATAGTTAAAATCGGGCCACCAGCCCAGCGAGGAAATTAATTCCGTAAACCGGATAATTATGCCAGCGCTGATAATTTTGGCCAAAGATATTGTTGATATCAAGAAATGCACTAAAACGACGGTTGATTTTATATTCAGCACCTGCACTAAAATCTGCAGCCCCGTTGAATGAACGGCTTAAATTACCAACTTCAAGATAATTGCCACCACCAAAAATATAGCAGTCGGCCTTGAGTAGTAAAGGTTTCAAAATCCACCATCGAAGTGAAGCATTGATTTCCATTGGAACCGTATGCCAGGCTTTTTCATTATCCGTCACTCCGGTGAATCCATTCAGGGTGATGCCCGCATTGATAGTGAAATGTTCCTTGTTCACATAACTCATATCAGCTTTTATCCTGAAATTATTCATGGTGCTTTCATCCGACAAAATGAAACTCTTTCCCTCAGCACCTGCCCGGTAATCGTTTACAAAAAACTGATAGTTCCGGTAAGTAAGGAACCCTGCTTTGGCATTGAACTGAAAATGATTTCCAATCTGCGCTTTTACACCCCCATAAAATTCTGTTTCTCTGGTATTGGTTTGTGAACGTAAAGTGCTTAGAAATGGATTGATGGCAGTAAGATTCTGCATAGTGTTTTTGTTGATGGCGCCTACCCATCCGCCAATGATTGAAAATTTATTTTCAACCAACTGCCACTCTCCATAAATGTTTGGAAGAAATGCAAAATCCGAATTATCCCAGGAAGCCGTTGCTCCGATGGTAAGGTTTAAACTGTTTTTTTGATAACCCACTTTTGCTGTAAGCAGAGCTACATTATTGCTGAAACTGATATCCTCCGGCAACAGTTCCTTAGAAGCATAATTGGTAAGGTCGGCACGGAAAAGCAAACCGGCATTGATATGCTCATCCCATCTTTTTGTAACCGGCAAATCAATCAGAAATGAACTCTCGCTGTTTCGGTCTTTATTGGCAAAGAATTTCACCTGTATGGTTGGGTCGTAATCTATGCCTAATTCATTGGGCTCAGTATTCCTGATGCCTGCTTTGATGTTTATACTTTGAAACTGTTGCCTTAACTGATCTTTGGAGAAATCGAACACTTGCTGATTATATCCGTAAAAAAATTGCTGGCGCTGTTGAAAACCCAATGAGCCATAAACTTCTTTTCCCGGAAGAAAATAACTTCCGTTGGCTTTTATGGAAAATTCGCTATAATCCTGAAAACGAATTTTGCCTTTACTATTTCGGAAACTACCTATGATATTTAGAAGACGATTTCTTCCATCGCCAAAACCAACACCTGCTTCGGCATATAAAGTTTGAAGATTACCGATACCCAGCTTTGCATAATTGCGTTGGCCCAGATAAATGGATGTGTCGTTTTCCAATGCCAGTGGTTTCAAAGGAACGGCCTGATAAGCATAAAACAATTGCTGGGAAGGCAATTGATAAGCACGAACTGTTCGGTTAGAATCAGCAGGTAAAGCTGTACCGGAGAAATTTATTTTTACTACGGAACGAAGGATGGGTTTATAGGCCGAAATGATTTCTATGGCTTGTGGCTTTTTCAAAGTATCACGCTGAGCAGAAGCCGTAAGTAAAACCAATTGGAATAAAACAATGCCTGCCATTCGGAAACTGCAGGATCTGATCATTGCTATCGTAAACTTGAGCCTCATAGGTTAGGGGTTGGCAATTTTAGTATTTTTTGATTCGGCATCAACAGCAAGCTGAAACTTATCTGTTGCAATGGTTTTCAATTCTTCAATGTTAGCATTACGGGAAACACTTTCGTAGGTTGCCTTAGCATTGAAATAATCTTTCTCTTCCATAAAAATATCACCGATAAGAATATAAGCCTTGGTTACCCAATAATCGTAGGAGCCGGTTTCTTTGATTACGGCCAATGCTGCTTTTTCTGAAAGCCTAAGTTGTTTTTGCTGAAAATAACAGGCAGCTATTTCATACCTTGCCTCAGCCCCCCAGGCAGATTTATTTATAGCGGCAACCGATTTGAAGGAGGTAATGGCTGCATTACAGTCGGTTGCTTGTTGCGATTTACCCAATACGAGTGCGGCAATCGATTTATCATCGGTACTGATGCCTTTTCGGGAAAGCAACTGGCTAGCTATTGAACTTGCTCCCTGATAATCTTTAAGCTGGTAATTGCAGCGAACCCATCCGCGCAATGCATCAAGCCGCATCGTTTCATCATTGGTGTTTTGATACAAACTCTCATAATATTTTCTTGCCGATAGATAATCTTTGTATTCCACATATTGAAGGCGGGCCAGTTCGCTGCAAGCTTCATCAAAATATGGACTAACCCCCATGCTAAAAATGAATTGATACGATTTGATGGCTTCCGCATAATTTTTCAATTCCACATAACATTCACCGATATGCTGATGTGCAACTAAGGCGGAAGCCCCATCCGGAAAACGCGTTAAATATTCCTGAAATGCAGCAACAGTAGTATTACAATCTGCTTTACCTGCTTTTAAAATGGCTGAAGCATAAGCAAGTGAATCTGCTTCATTCATGCTCACCGGTTTGCCAAGGCGGGCCATGAGTTCGATATAAGCATCAGGCTTGCCTTCTTCTACATAGATATTCTTCACCAAACCTATAGCTTCCATGGCTTCTGCGGATTGAGGATAATTTTCTATGAGTGCATCATAGGCTTTTAAAGCTTCCCCATTTTCATTGTTATTGTAATGAGCCAGTGCTAGTTTGAGGTAAACTTTTGGTTTCAAACCTTCGGCAGATTTTTGGTTGATGAGTTTGTTAAGGTAAGGTACTGCAGCAGCAAACTTTTCATCTGCCAGAAAAGTATTCGCTATTTCCATTGTTGCGTCTGCAACCAGATTACTCGTGGGATATTGTGCGGTAAGCTTATTGAGCAAATTAATTTTTTCAGAAGGGTTCTTGATTCCGGCAATCATCGCCTGTTGATACAAAGCATGATCTGAAGCAGGTAATGAAAGCTTAATAACTTTTGTATAAATAATATTAGCGTTTTGATAATCACGTAACATGTAATAGCAATCCGCCTCACGAACATAAGCATCCTGGATCAAACTGCTGCTGTTGCTGTTCACCGTTTTAGTGACTGATTCAAATTGAGTAAGCGCATTTTTATAATCTCCTTTTTGAAACCAGCAATACCCCGAATTATATTGTGCCGTTTGAGCGTTGGCTTCACCAACGGGCTGTACACGGGCTTCTAAAAATGATTGATATCCGCGATTGGCTTCATCATAACGATTTTGCCTATATGCAATTTCAGCATTCCAGAAAAGGGCATATGGCAACGTTCCACCTGCCTGCGGATTTTTCAATATCGATTGCAGCAAACCTGATGCTTCATCCAACCGCTGGTCGTTCAGCAAATCCATGGCAAGTCCAAATTGTATCCTAGGCAGCATTTTCTGCATAGCTGATGTTGGCTGCCCAAACTGTTTGTACATCTCCAATGCATCAGTGAAATTATTGGTATTGGCTAATAAGCTAAGGAGGATTTCTTTTGCTTCATCTGCATCAGTGGCAGTGGGATAATCTTTGAGATAGGAACGCATTTCACGAAGTGCGATATCCTGATAGCCCAACTCGAATGACAGTTTAGCGTAATTGAAACGGGAGGCCTGCTGTTGTTGGGCATTGCTGCTGTTGAACGCACAATACTGGAAAGCGATGCGTGCATTAGATTTATCATCTTTCTTCAGGTAGAGGTTGCCAAGCAGATACATGCTGTTCTGTGCCATAGAATCCTTTTCATTACTGAGCTGCCGGAAACCTTCAATAGCTTTTTCGATGTTGTTGACCTTATAATAACAATAGCTCAATTCGTACATCACTTCTTTAGAAACCTTTTCGCTTGCAGCAACATAATCTCTCAACAGTGGTAAGGCGATGGCAAATTCCTTTTTTTCAAAGTATAACTGACCAATCAGTAATTTGAGTTCCTTTTCATAGTAAAGGTTACCACCACGGGCAAGAACGCTCTCGCCATACTTAAGGGCATCTTCCTTCTTTCCCTGGAAATAATACAATTCGGAAAGATAGTAAGGAACCACTCCCGAATAAGCAGGGTTGGCTTCAATTAAACGGAATGCCTTTATCGCTTCTGCATAAAATCCCTGATGATAACAGATAAACCCATAATAATAACTTGCGGCGAGATGATACTTGCTATCAGGCAATTGAAATATTTCATTAAAAAGGGGCTTGGCCGCTTCGAACTGTTTCAGGTTGAAATGGGCATAGGCTTTCTCGAACTTTGCTGTGGCAATGGCATCATTATCCAGATTATCTACTCCGGCTAGTGTATAATGGTTTATCGTATTGTTGAAATCATCGTGAAGAAAATAGTGATGGGCCAGGTGATAATGCAACAATTGCCTGCGTGCAGGATTCATAGTTCCTGATAGCAGTGTTTCAGCATGACTAACGCCAACGGGGAGTTGCAAAATCAACTCCAGTGCTGCTGTATAATAGTTCACTTCATCAAACAGATATCCGGCATCAGTAGATTTTTCGGCAGTATAAGTTGACTGCAATTCACGTGCTAAAGGATAAGCAAAGCCATATTCACCCTTTACAAAATGGTCTTTCATTTGCTTGAAAGCCTTTTCCGGATCGTTCACCACATGTGTGGATTGGGCAAACCCGGTATTAAATACCATCTTGAAAATAAAAGCGACTATTAACCAATTTTTCCACATAGGTTTATTATTCCATTTTCATCTGCAAAGGCAAATCACCTGTACACTTTAGTTTCCAAAAACAGAAAATTACATTTAAGGATGTAAACAAAAGGAATCTCTTTCTAACATGCTGTTAAAAAGTTGGTAAAGCAATAGTTTTTTTCATCTCCGGAATAACAAATTGTACCGATGGTTTTCTTATTTTTACCATCTCATCCAAACGATACATTATGAAAAAACTGATTTCCACTCATTATTCAGCCGGGGCTTTCAATATTGCCATGCTACTGCTCAGGTTATTTTCAGGAGTGCTAATGATGAAACATGGCTACGATAAACTCGTGCATTTCGCAGAGTACAAAAAAGATTTTATGAATTTTATGGGAATCGGTCAGGCGGCTTCATTATCCCTGACTGTTTTTGCAGAATTTTTCTGTGCCCTTTTCATCATACTTGGCTTGTTTACCCGCCTGGCCTGTGTGCCTCTGATCATCACCATGCTGGTTGCTTTGACCAAAGCACACCATAGCGATTTTATGGGTGAAGGAGAAATGGCAACGATTTATTTAGGGGCTTACCTCACATTGCTGATTCTTGGACCGGGAAAATTCAGTGTGGATGGCATGACTGGAAAATAGGTCATACTTTTTTCTCTGAAAAAAATGGCTGCAGTTTTTCACGCAAATTTTCGGGCATTGTTATGCGGTTCAAACCGTCGGCAGATAAAAAATACAGCGTTACCAAACCGGTATTGAGCAATTTCCCTGCTTCATTGTACACTTCGCCATGAAAAAGGATTTCATGGTTTTCAGGCAATTCCTTTAAAATGGTTTTCACGGTAATCAGATCGTCGTATTTTGCAGGTCTTAGAAAACGGCACTGCATTTCTACAACAGGCATGATCACACCCATTGCTTCCATATCCTTATAAGTTAAACCCAGTGCCCGTATGGCTTCTGTTCGTCCGATTTCATAAAATTGTGCATAGTGGCCATAATAAACAAAGCCCATCTGGTCGGTAAACGCATAATGAATCCGGATGCTGGTTGATGATTGGTACATCTTATAAATGAAGTTGATTCAGCGAACTATACCCGATAATCATCTGCTTTCCACTTGCTGATAGCTTCTTTGATCTGTTTTGGTGTCATTTTTTCTGAAACGGCCCTTTGAGTGAGCTGAACGAATTCTTCATCGGTTGAAAAACGCAACGCAATAATCTGGCCAATACGCAGCTGACGATCGGGCAATTTACCGGTGAGTACAAAATAACGCAGACTTTCTTCCGCACGAATCGCCCTGTCCTGTGCCTTCAATGCAAAAGTTCTTGCAAAAGCCGCAGTGATCAATAAAGCTATGGATAGCAACAATAAAATTCCGGGCACCAGCAATCCGGTAAGTCCGGTTTGATAGCTCCGATACAATTTTACTATAGACCCAATGATGGCCAATAAAATAAGGAGGAGGAGCACATAATGATAAAGTGGCACCATGCGGTTGTGGTTTCGAAAATTTTGTTCTTTCATATTTATTAGTTGTTATGGGTTGAAGTTACTTTAAAAGATCCAGAACCTTCCATATTTTTTCTTTCGCAGCAACCGGATTACCATCTATATTGTTGGCAATAAAGGCAAATATCAGTACCCTTCCGGAGTTTTGCTTTACATAACCTGCATAGGAACGTACGCCGCTGATATAGCCATCTTTCATTATGATGCCATTGATAACCGGCAATGCATTTTTAAAACTGGCAAACCAGTTCTGTTTACTGGCGTAAGTTAAAACCTGTTGTAAAGCATGTGCCGTAATCCTGTTTGCCGGAGAAAGCCCGCTGCCATCAATGATCTTAATGGCACCCTGAGAGATGCCGTTTTGTTGCCAGAAGCGCCTGATCACCGCAACACCTGAATCGTTAATCCCCGGCTTATTTTCCTGCAGGGCGATTGTTTTTAAAAACACTTCGCCATAAAGATTGATGCTTTTTTTCATGAACCAATAATTGAGGCTGTCGAGCGAAGGGGAAAAATATGTCATCAATAATTCATCTTCTTTTTTCACCTTAACCTTATTTCCAAAACGAAAAGATTTTATTCCATGCACATGAAATCCTTTTGATAATTGATCATTCAGAGCAGAAACAAAAAAATCTTCCGGCCGGTGCATGGCGGCTGTAATCTTAAAATTTTCCTGATTTGGCGGGATGGTTCCGGATGCTGCATAACTTTTTACTCCGGGGTTGGTATACACATAGGCTTTGTCGCCACTCCCCTTTTCACCGGTACAGATTAAATTGCTGACAGATTTGATATCACAATCTGGTACAAACCTGATGATTTCAACCGGATCTCCGGAATTATTACCTGAACGCAACAACCAATCGAACTTATTTTCCATCCAGTTGAAACTTCCTGCACAAGCGCCATAATAATTACCGATATCCTGCCATATCCATCCGTCGGGGATACGCTGAAAATCAAGATCAGCGCCGGTTGTGAGGATGGTTTGAGAAAGATTAACAGGTTTTCTTTTTTCAAGTGCCGATGCGAGCGAGTTCAGCAATGCTGCGGAACCGGTAGCGGACCAGCGATCTGAACCCAGACTGGGATCTCCCGAAGGGTTCAAAACCAAAAAACTACTATCACCTTGAAAACGAAGCGTAAAACGGGTTTGGTAACGGAATTCAGGTTTCAAAAGAGCAAATGAAGCGGCACTGGTTATTACTTTCTGGCAACTGGCGGGGGCTAAACCGATATCTGCATTCCAACTGTAAATCTGTTGTCCGCTTTCAGCATCTGTTACCATCATACCTGTAATGGCATAAGTGAACTGCTCATCCTTTAATAAGGCAGCCATACCCTCTTTTAACCGATCAGATAAATTTTGCGCAATAAGTATTCCTGTAACAAAAAAGGACCCCAACAGCATAACCATCTTTTTCATATCAGCAGATTATCCTTCAAAGCTAAAAGAATTATCTTTGCCTGCTTCAACTCACAAAAGAAACACACCGGCTTGATTTTATACCAATGTGATTTATATAATATGCCAATATTTTATAAATCTTATCCCGAATGCTTTCGGGAGTAAATGCCGATGGTATCAAACAAATAGTACAATGAGGCGATAGCCGATATTGGACTATATTGATTGTCCAATCGGTATTATTCATCAATCCATCCGAATAACAAAAAATATGAACACCAACGTATCCATCATTACCATCGGCGATGAACTATTGATCGGACAAGTGATAGATACCAACAGTGCATGGATGGCCCAGGAACTGAATAAATGGGGCATCAGGGTAATACGTCGTGTAGCCGTTGGAGATAATTGGAACGAAATATGGAACGCCCTTGATGAAGAAAGTAAAAAGGCCGGTATCATTTTAATTACAGGCGGACTGGGCCCTACAGCAGACGACATCACCAAACCCCTGCTATGCGAATATTTCGGGGGAAAGATGGTGATGAATGCAGAAGCCCTGGAAAATGTGACCTGTCTTTTTGAAACCGTTTTCAAACGTCCCTTAACTGAAAGAAACATCAAACAAGCTGAAGTGCCCAACAACTGTACCCTGATCCCTAATAAAAGAGGAACAGCACCCGGCATGTGGTTTGAGAAAAATGGTTGCATTTATGTGAGTTTACCCGGTGTGCCCCACGAAATGAAAGGTATGATGGAAAACACGGTGATTCCAATGGTGGCCGAAAGGTTTCAGTTCCCTAAAATTGAACATCGTACCCTGGTTTGCTATGGAATTGGGGAAGCGATGCTGGCAGACCTGACTGCAGATTTTGAATCGGGTTTACCTCCCGAAATCAAATTGGCATACCTCCCCCATGATGGGATGGTGCGGTTACGGTTATCAAGCTATGATGTTAAAAATCACAATAATTTAGAAAGAACCTTTCAAAGCCTTGCTAAGATAGTGGGTACCTACCTTATTGCAACTGCTGATCAAACTATGGAAGAAATATTGGCTTCACTGCTCATCAGCAAATCGCAAACTGTAGCCACCGCTGAAAGTTGCACGGGTGGATATATCGCTCATCTGCTCAGTAAAAATCCGGGTTCATCTGCCTATTATGCCGGCAGTATGGTTACGTATTCTTATGAAGCCAAAGAACAGCTCCTCGGAGTAAATCAATCCACTTTAATTGAGTATGGAGCCGTAAGTGAACAGGTAGTAAAGGAAATGGCTTCCGGATTATTGAATAGAATGAAAAGTGATTACGCCATTGCCGTTTCTGGAATACTGGGCCCGGATGGCGGACTACCCGATAAACCCGTTGGTACCGTATGGATGGCAGCAGGCGACACTAAGGAAATTATTACCAAAAAAATTCATTTACGGTTTAACCGGGAGAAAAATACACAGGTTGCCGCAATGCATGCTATGAACTTACTCAGAGCATATATCTTAAAACATTAATGGCTTTGTATCCCCATTTTTACATTATCCTAAATTGAATATCAGTTGAAATTTCCTGATGACGAACCTATATTTCAGGAACTTACACGCTTTTATGAGGCTGAATTTCTATATAATCTTAGCTCCCAGATGAGCTTTTTACTTACATTTGCAGTTCATATTTTTTCATTTTACATTTTGTTTATATGAGTCTAGTAGACCTGATCATGCCTAAGCTTGGGGAAAGTATCATGGAAGCCACCATCCTTAAATGGCACAAACAACCCGGTGATGTTATTGCAATGGATGAAACCGTACTTGATATTGCTACAGACAAAGTAGATAGTGAAGTTCCGTCAACTGCTGCCGGTGTAATTGAAGAAATATTATACAAAGAAAATGATGTGGTTCCTATCGGGATGGTGATTGCCAGAATTAAAACCGGCGTTACGGTAACTCCTGCTACGGTAACTCCTCCCGTTCAAAAAACATATGAAGATGCTAATGTTGTGGAAGTAATCCCTTTTCAACCTACAGCTTCGGCGCCAATAGCCACTGCATCAAACGGGATGCGGTTTTACTCCCCACTTGTTTTGAATATTGCGCAAAGTGAAGGAATATCGATGTCGGTTTTAGAAAGTATTTCAGGAACCGGCCAGGATGGAAGGGTTACGAAGAAAGATATCCTTGCTTATGTAACACAGCAATCTGGTTCTCCAAAACCCGTTTCCAGCGCTGAACAACCAGTTGCATTCCCTACTGCACCGGTTCAAAACCAGGTAGCTGTTTCAAATCCTGTTGCTGAAGTTAGCTATCAGGGTAATGTGGAAATCATTGAAATGGACAGAATGCGCAAACTCATTGCCAAGCATATGGTAGACAGTAAAAGAACCAGTGCCCACGTAACCAGTTTTGCTGAATGCGATGTTACCAATCTTGTGTTATGGAGAGAGCGGATCAAGAAGGAATTTGAGAAAAGAGAAGGAGAAAAAATCACCTTTACCCCATTATTCATTGAAGCCATCGTAAAGAGTATCAAAAAATATCCGATGTTGAGCAGTATGGTTGATGGCGACAGGATCATCATCAAAAAAGACCTGAACATCGGGATGGCTACTGCATTGCCAAGTGGAAACCTGATTGTTCCTGTGATCAGAAATGCCGATCAGTTGAATCTGGTAGGCCTTACCAAACAGGTAAACGGATTAGCCAATGCGGCACGTAATAATAAATTAAAACCCGATGATACGGTTGGAGGCACTTTCACTTTAACCAATGTTGGCACTTTTGGAAGCATCATGGGTACGCCCATCATCAATCAGCCTCAAGTGGCCATCATGGCCGTTGGTGCTATCAAAAAGAGACCGGTTGTGATTGAAACGCCACAGGGAGATACGATCGGAATCCGTCACATGATGTACATTTCACTCAGTTACGACCATCGGATTATTGATGGTGCATTGGGCTCTACCTTCCTGAATGCCGTGAGTAAAGAGTTGGAAAATTTCGATTCGAACCGGAGTTTTTAAAAGTGTTCAGCGTTCTTATTGTGTTTTCAGTGAAGCCCTAATCAGGGAGTCTTTCTGCTTAGCGGATAAGTTGTACTGATATTGAAACAGTGCATGTTCCCAATCGCCGTAAACAGAATTGGGCAATACAATAAACCTGTTTCCGAATAAATTGGCTAAATATTTCACCTGGGCATCACGTTCGGATAATGATTTCTTATCGAAGAGCATGGTAAAATCGGCCAGATTATCGCCAAGCAACAATATTATCTCATGGTTTTCACTAATCGTTTTCCTACGGGGTTCTTTACCTGAAGTGGTAGATTTCAAAAGCAGATGAGCAGAATCGGCAAATGGTAATCCCAGTTTTTGCAGGTTGATTAAAGTGCCTTTCCTTTCTGCTTCAGTACGGTTGGTGATGTAAAATACTTCGATTTTTTTCTGTGCTACAAAATTTAAAAAAGAACCTGATCCGGGAACGGTATCAGCCTGCGATTTTTCTGTCCACTGCTTCCAGGTTTCCAAATCATAATCAAGCCCTGCCAGGTTCCGGCTGGTTTGGTAAGGACTATTATCTAAAATCGTTTCATCAATATCGGTAACAATACAAAGTGGAAGGCTTGAAACCGGTTGGTAAGCCTCTACCCGTAACCTGGCAATATTGAAAGCCTGAAAACATAGGGCCTTGTATTCTGCAGCATGTTGTTGAAAATAACTTCCATACACTTTACCATCGATATATAAAGCTGCTGAAGATGGAACTTTATCGGAAGCCGTTTGCTGATGTGTTGCAGTGCAAGATGCAACTGTTAGAGCTAGTAGTAAATAAAATATTCTCATAAGTAAAGTTAATCAATAACTGCTCCTACAGCAGCCATCGCAATAGCTAATATCAAGGCCGACAACCAGGTTTTAACCCGGAAACCTTTAATAAAGCGGTTGGCCAGTTTGATCATCAGAACAGAAACTATAATCCTTACAATAAATGTAATCAGAAAAAGGCTGAGTAAGTTTAAAGGGAATCTGATAACCGCTCCGATTGTAGCATTAAGAAAACCAATCACCAAACAGACCCAAATAGCTGTTCCATAATCCTTCACAACAATATCTTTGATGATAGTTGAAAGTGCAAATAAAATGGCAGCTAATACCAATACTTCTATGATAAAAGACATGAAATTTTTCTGTAAGATATTTAATTTTCAAGTGTCATGGTATTATTTATAAATGAAGTAATTAGATTTCCAGGAAATTTTTCCAAGGATTGGCATAAATTGTATCCAATGTAAATGATATACCCCGTGCTTAATATCCAACAGTTTGCAATGCTGATTTTTATGATTGGGATTTGTTATGGATGTAAACCATCAAAGCAGCAAAAAACTTCAACATCAGTTGTAAAAAAGAGCAGGCTTGATTCCTTAAAACAAGAATTCTCTAAAAATGGCATTGATTTTTTCGCAAGCGGAAATAGTCCTGTTCCGTGGAATTTACAAATGGATTTTTCCAGGTCGTTCGATTTTTCAGCTACCGGCATGCCGATGATCAGAGCTACTCCTGTTAATGCAACTCCGGTAATGGATGCCCCAGCCGAAAGCTATATCTGTAAACTGAAAGATGGCAACATGACGATCATGATTTTCAGTGAGAAATGTAAGCACCCGTCAAGTGAGGGAATTCAACCTAAAAAAGTGTATATAACGATAAACAATATACGCTATGAAGGCTGTGGCTCTTACTTTGCCAACCAGTATCTGAACGGGCGTTGGGTACTTTCCCAAACATTTCAGCAGGATTTGAGTGCATCACAATTTAAGAATGGTATCCCGTACCTTGATTTCAATATACAAAGCAATAAGCTGAAGGGTTTCAATGGCTGTAACAATTTTGAAAGCCGCATGGAAGTTCAGGGGAACAGGATAAGGTTTACTTCCTTTACGCTTTCCCAAAATACTTGCTCAACTGAATCGACAAAGATGTTTACAGAAAGTTTCAACAATAGCATGATAGATTACAAAATATCGGGAGACAGTTTGATTTGCTACTTGCTAGGAGACCGTACTTTACTTTTTCGAAAGAAATAAACAACATCAAATTTTCACCTTAAATCAAAAATAATGTTACACCAAATCATTTCATTAATCAGGGAACATGCGGATGAAACCATCATCAATAATCCTGATGTTCCTAATGAACACAACGAAGCTGTTGTGGCCGAAGCCGGAAATTCCATCACAGGCACCTTACAGTCGATGCTGGCAGGCGGGCAGGCAAAAGATGTACTGAGCCTTTTCAACACCACACCAGAAAATCTCAACAGTAATCCGGCCGTGCAACAGGTTTCCGGAAATTTCATGTCGGGTATCATGGAAAAATTCGGTATCAGTTCAAGCCAGGCCATGAGTATCGCTTCAGGTTTGATGCCGATGGTATTAGGTAAACTGGTAAGCCGTACGAATAATCCGGCTGATAATGGGTTTCAGATTCAGGATATTTTCAACCAGCTCAGTAACAATAAAACCAGTGGTATCAACATCTCGGGACTGCTAACCAAATTCGGCGGCTCGGGTATGGATAAAGACGGAGATGGCGATGTGGATCTAAACGATCTTACCGCAGCATTCAATGGAAGTGGTGCTTCGGGCCAGGGTGGCGGCTTGATGGATACCATAACCGGGATGCTAAAAGGAAAGTAAAATATTATTCTCAAAAAACGGAAAGTTATCAAAGCAATCAACCCCTTCAGCAACAATAAAATTTTCTGAAGGGGTTGTTATTTTAATCGGTCGTTACGTTCAATCTTACCAAGATTAACTTTTCTCTCCTATGAACCATTGTTCCTTATTCCTGAATAACACATTAAATGTTGTTAGCGAGCCATAACAACGGGTGATATACTGTTGCAGGTTCACTTTATCTTCATCGTCGAGTTTTTTATGGCTGTTGATGTTCTGTTCCAGCACACGAAGCCGGTCGCGAAGCATCACGATCTTATGAAAAAAATCTTCTACCGGAATTTCTTTAGGCTTTAATGTTTTATCGGCAGGCTGCAAAAGTAATGTTCCTTTGATCCATCGGTCACCCATCGGAACAGGTTCACCGATGCCGTTCCAATACCTTAATATTTTAAGAAGAGATTTTTCCATCTCACTGTCTGTTTCAGATTGATCAGGTAAATATTCCGGAATGATTTCTTCCAATTTCTGATCGGTTTTATCAATCTCCTTAATACCATGATTAATGAATGAAATAAGATAAGTGGCATATCTTACAGCAATAATCACACCCGGCCCATGTTGGGTATGTTGCAAGCGGGTACCAATACCTAAAGTTGAATCTTCCATTTTTTTTTCTCCAAATTTAAGGGTTGTTTACTTTATAGAAAATAGATAAGCCGTATGTTGCTGATACACTTCACCCGGATTAAGCATAGTGCTTGGGAAAGAAGGCTCATTGGGGCTATTCGGAAAATGCTGCGCCTCCAAACAAAATGATGAAAAAAGTTCAGGCGCTTTTGATGATTCCTGATGTAAGGGAAAGGGAAAATTAGCCGTATAAAATTGCAATCCAGGCTCGGTGGTTTTCACTGTCATTGCCCTACCGCTTCCCGGATGATACACTTGGGCAGCGATATCATTGTTGATATCCAATACATAATTCAGGTCATACCCTTTGGGCAGATCAATTATATTTTTCCCGATTGGCTTTCGTTGAGTGAAATCGAACACAGTTCCTTCCACCAGATTCAGTTCGCCGGTAGGAACCTGCTGTTCATCTAATACGGTATACTGTGCTGCATTGATTTGTAATTCATGATCAAGTACGTTTGCACTTTTACCTGCTGAAAGGTTAAAATAACCATGACTGGTTAAATTTACCGGTGTAGATTGATCGGTGATGGCATGATAATCTATTTCCAGTCCGTTCTCATCACTCAGGGTATAAGTAACCGTTATATCCAGATTACCGGGAAACCCGGCTTCACCATCAGCACTGCGGTATTTTGCTACCAATGCATCGCCTCCGGCATTTTTTTCAATGGCCCAGAAAGCCTGATGAAATCCTGCAAAACCTCCATGCAAACAATTGGCTCCTTCATTCTTCTCCAGCAGGTATTCTTTTCCGTTATGAACAAATGAGGCATTGGCAATCCGGTTGGCATACCTGCCTACGATACTTCCGAAATAGCAGTGCTTGTATGTCCGGTAATATTCAGCATCCGCAAAGCCCATCAATATATTACCTTGCATCCCCTCTTTATCGGGAGTGATGATTCTGGTTAACGTGGCTCCCAGGTTCATTACAGAAACTTCCATCCCCGATGGGGTTGTAATGGTAAATAGTTTCACCGCTTTGCCATTTACCGATCCGAAAGGTATTTCCTTTATGCCTGCTTTCATTTTAATAAATTAATAGGTTGCGCTAAACACTCACTAAAATACAGTAAATAATCCAGCCAGGTTTCCTATCACCAATATAGCCCGGATAGGGAATGCCCTTTCTGCTTTGAACAGATCTTTTGAAGACACAACACTTTTGGGTGCTAAAAGATGCACCGATGGCCCACCAAATGAGATATCCCTCTGCCAAAAAACAATCATGAGATGTGGAAGCAGTTTTTGCTTTTTTCTTTCGGTAAACCTATTTCCCATCGGCTATTGTGAGCAAAAAATAAAATAAGAAAAAGAGGTAATCAGAACCGGTTAAATGCTTCGTGTGAATTAAATGCGTTAAAACCTTATGGTGAAATAGCATTTCTTTAAAAAGGAACTGCTGCAGCTCCGTCACTGGTTTCAACAAGATAACCATAAGCTTCTTTACCAAATGCAGCCTGATAAGAACCCTTAACATGCGCTTCTAATGCTGCAACTTGTTCATCCTTCACCAGATTGAGGGTGCATCCGCCAAAGCCTCCTCCCATCATTCTTGACCCCGCTACACCCGGAAAATAGCGGGCTTCATCCACAAGAAAATCAAGTTCAATACAACTTACTTCATAATCTTTACTAAGACCGGAATGTGTTTCAAACATCAAAGCCCCAACTCCGGCTGCATTCCCGGCAGCTAATTGAACACAGGCTTCAGACACCCTATGGATTTCTTCTATGATATATTTGCTACGCAGATATACAGTCGTTTCCATTTCATGAGCCACCTGATCGAGTTGATGCAAGTTCACATCCCTTAAGCTTTTCACCTGGTTAAATCTTTTTTGTAAGATAATTACCGCTTCCTCGCATTGTCGCCTTCGTTCATTATATGCTGATGAAGCCAGTTTATGTTTTACATTGCTATTGATTAAAAGCCATTGATAGCCCGGCATTGCAATGGGTATATATGCATATTGTAATGACCTGCAATCGAGTTTAATCGCCTGATCTTTTTTACCAAAGAGGCTCGCAAAAGGATCCATGATACCACATTTCACACCTGCATACTCATGTTCTGCCTGTTGCACCATAAGGGCCATTTCCATCAAACTGAAACCTGTTTCAAAAATTGCATTCAAAGCAAATATAGCCGCTGAGCCTAGGGCAGCTGAAGAAGACAATCCAGCACCGATTGGTATATTGCCATCAATGCAGATATTGAAGCCTGACAAATGATTATTCTTCCTGTACAATTGAGCAGCAATACCGAGGATATAATTAGGCCAGTGAAGCGTTGTGGGTTCTATATGACTCCAATCGGTTTCATAAGAAGCATTGTAATCAGCTGCAAAGAGATGAATTTTACGATCGGCCCTTTTATTGATGGCTACATAAATATATTTGTCAATCGCCGCAGGCAACACAAATCCATCATTGTAATCGGTATGTTCACCAATAATGTTAACCCTGCCCGGCGCCCTGAATACATAAGGCTGGCCTTCAAAGTGCAGATAATATTTCTCTATAAGTTGTTTGATCATGACCGGCTGTAATTGAAAGATGGATGCAGCAAAAAAACATGTCGCTCCCAAAAATTCACCAAAGGATTAGAATTTCGAAATCAGGGTGGCTTTATCCACTTTGCCAATATGCTTCCATACTTCCTGGCCATTGCGGTAAAGTTTGAACAACGGAATTTCCATTACACCCAAGGTATCGGTAAGTTTCTTATTCTCATCAATATTCAAACGATAAACGGCTACCCTTCCTTTATACTCATTTTTTAAAGAAGCTAACATGGGTTCCATTTCCATACAGGGAACACACCATGGGGCATAAAAATCAATCAGCACTACACTATCCTTTTGCAAAAAAGATTGATAGTCTGCCATTGAAATTTTATCAACTACAGGTTCTGAACCTGTTACTAATGGGTATCCGGCTTTCTTCCAGGCAAGGATTCCCCCATCTAATTCGTACACATTTTTGAATCCATTATCGCGCATTAAACCTGCTGCAGCACTGCTTCTTCCGCCAGACAAACAATAAACGAAATAAGATTTTGATTTATCAAGCGACAGCAGTTCTTTGTCAAAACCCCTGGCATGGTAATCCATATTTTTTGCGCCTTCAAGATACCCTCCACTGAATTCTTCCGGAGTGCGTACGTCTAACAATATGGCTCCGGGAACAGCTAAAAGGGTTTGCTGAAACTTACCGGCAGATAAATTTTTTTCTTCCTGCGCCTTACAACTGCTCATCATAAGAGAAAGAATCGCCACAACCCATAGGTTTATTTTCATACCACTGATTTTAATGCAAGTTATTTAATTTTGAATGTAAGCCATTCAGGAAATTTATGCCGTCATGATGCAAAAAAGAGCATATGGAAATTACTAAAACCCTTTATGTAGCCGATCGTAAAGCCTGGAGGAAATGGTTGACATTGAACCATAAAACAGAAAATGAAATCTGGGTTTTATACCCTTTAAAAACAAGTGGGCAGGTTCGCATACCTTATGACGATGCTGTTGAAGAAGCGCTTTGCTTTGGCTGGATAGACGGCATAGCTAAGCGCTATGATGATGAGTATAGCGCTCAACGTTTCACACCTAGAAAAAATAGGGCAAAATAGAGTGAACTCAATAAGCACAGGGTTCGTAATTTAATTGCAAACAAAATACTTTAATCCTTACCTTATCATAAGGGTTTTAAGCCTTCCAGACTAAACAATACATCCACTTCTTCCAAAGCCTGTACTTCGTAACAAACCGTTTTTTGTTTATGACCGTTACGTAACGTCAGTGTATAATCGAGAACCATACGGTTGTCGATAATCAGTGGCTGTACGCCAAGAAAATAATAAAAGGGAATATCCGGTTTTAAAAAATCGATGCCGGCAAGGCAGCTTGCTTTAACTACATCGGCAGACAAAGAAGTTTTACGGTCTGTTTCGTAACGCAAACATAGTTTCCTGTTAACCGCATCGTATTGATTGGTATTTGAAAAAGTATAAAGCGGTTCTTTTTTGCGCGCAGAAACCGTATATCCGGACTTCTGGTAATCTATAACGGTAGTGGTTTCTTTAACCAGATCGTCAATAAATACCTGTTCAGTTGCTTTTCCGGGATCATTTTGAGAAGGTATGTACAGCACTACTTTTATCTTGCTTTTCCCAACAATAAGTTTCATGGAATCTGTACGTTGTATGCTATCCCCTTCAACTGTCATGTGATACTTCAGGATACCGGTAAAGTCTTTCTGGGCCCTGGCCTGTATGGCAATAAATGCCATAACCAAAACCATCAGTATTGATTTCATGCCACAAATATAAGCACTGCATCCTTATGCCTGCTTTGGTAAACTACTTCAGAATTTTGCAATAACTTTAGCTGATGAAAAAGCGTTTATTGTGCTGCATGATCATTGCAGTTTTTATTTGTCCGGTGATTTCATTTGCTCAGCCCATGCCCGAAGTGGTGGCAAGAAAAAATGCCAGGGTTACTACATTAGAAACCGCCCAGGGAAAATGGAGTTTCAGCCTCTTTTCAAACCATGTATTGAAAACCACTTTTAGGGCAACGGGCAGCAGCAGGAACGAACAGGTTTCAGACGCAGTATTGGGTTCACCGGTTGCAGAATTACCAACAGTAAATAGTCAGGGAACCTATGCCATCATTTCCTGGAAAGATGGCACGATAGTGCATTGGGAAAATAACAGCATCAGGTTTGTTTTAAACAATAAAGCCGGTATCAACTTGCAAAATGGATTCTGCAACGACAGTGCCCGTGGTTTCTTCTTCGATATGGAGCAAAATGAAAAACTTTTTGGAACAGGAGAAAGAAGCCTTCCGCTCAACAGGGCTGGATACCGCCTCAACCTGAATAACAATCCATGGTATGGTTATGAACTGAATGCGGATGCTTTGAATTTCAGTGTACCTGTTTTGCTATCCAGCCGAAAATATGCCCTCTTTTTTGATAACCCATCTAAAGGATTTCTGGACCTTGGCAAAACCCTACCCGGCACTTTACAATATTCGGTGATGAGCGGAGAATTGAGTTTCTACCTGGTACCTGGCATAAACACGGAAGAGGTTTTAACCAACTACCAGCAATTGGTAGGAACGCAACCCCTGCCGCCCCGGTGGGCTATGGGAAACTTCATGAGCCGCTTCGGGTACCGGAATGAAAATCAGGTGAACAGCATCTTTCAGGCCATGAAAAAAGAAAAAGTTCCTTTTGATGCCGTTATTTTCGACCTGTTCTGGTTCGGCGACAGCATTAAAAAAACCATGGGCAACCTCGATTGGGTCAATCGCAAAGCTTGGCCGGATCCTAAAAAAATGATTGCAGGGTTTCAGAAACAACAAGTGAAAACCATTCTCATTACTGAACCTTTCGTACTCAAAACATCAGGCAATTATGAAAACGCCAAGCGATATCTGGCAACTGACAGCATGGGCAAAGCCTTTGAATTGAAAGATTTTTATTTCGGTGAAGGAGGCATAATCGACATATTCCGGAAAGATGCCCAGGATTGGTTTTTCAACCAGTACCAAAAGCAGGTGTCCATTGGCGTTAGTGGTTGGTGGGGCGATCTGGGTGAACCCGAAAAACACCCGCCGGCCATTTATCATGATTTGTCTGCACTTGGCTTCACCCGTAAATTTTCGGCAGATGAAGTGCATAACATTTATGGCCATTACTGGAGCAGGATGCTGTTTAATAATTATCGCAAATATTATCCCAAGGAGAGGCTTTTCCATTTGAACCGCAGCGGTTATGCCGGATCCCCACGTTTTTGTAGTTTCCCCTGGAGCGGCGATGTAAGCAGGAGTTGGGCCGGATTAAAAGCCCAATTGCCTTTGATACAAGGAATGGCATTAAGTGCAATACCCTATATCCACAGTGATGCAGGAGGATTTGCCGGAGGAGACGGCGATGCAGAACTCTATATCAGATGGTTGCAGTTTGCGGTATTCACCCCTATTTACCGTCCGCATGGAACCGCTTTGGGAGACCTCGAACCTACTGTAAAAGATATACCAAGCGAAGCAGCTTTATGGCCGGAACCAACGCTTAGCCTTGCACGATCGGCAGCTAAAGAACGTTACCAATGGTTGCCTTATAATTACAACCTGAGCTATCTGCAAACCTTATCAGGCAAGCCTTTGATAAAACCGCTTTTTTTTCTGAATGAAGCAGACAGTAATCTATATAAGGCCGAAGACCAGTATTTATGGGGCGATAAAGTGATGATTGTTCCGATAACCAATAAATCAGAAAAAATCAAAACCTATTATATCCCTGAAGGCAAATGGACCAACATTTATGATTATCGTGAGTTTGAAGGCCCAAAATGGGTAACAGACAGCAATATCAATATCAATCAAATTCCGGTTTATGCGATGGAAGGAAGTTTTATTCCTCAGGCTACAGGTATGACAACCACTGCAGATTATGACAAAGCTTCTTTTTCAGTATTATTTTTCCCATCTGCAAAACCAGGTGAATACCATTGGTATGAAGATGATGGTACAGACCCTGCTGCCATAAAAAACAAGAACTATCGCATCACCCATTTTTCTGCAACGCCTAAGTATAATGGTACTGAAATAGTGATTACCAGAAAAGGCAACTATAATATCAATGTGCCAAGAGAAATCATGTTAGTCATTCCTGCTCAAGGCATACCAAAAGGAGTACGGATGAATAATAAACTTTTCAAAACGGACCGTTTATTTGCCGGCAATTTTTTAAGAATACCTGTTCTGTTGAACAAGGCATCAACTGAAATATTTATCAACTGGTAACCTTAAAATAGGTAGTACCTATTTTATACCGATTGGACAAACAATATAGTCCAATATCGGCTATCGCCTAATTGTACTATTTGTTTGATACCATCGGCATTTAAGATTTATAAAATATTGGCATATTATATAAATCAAATTGGTATTATCAAACATAAACGAAAATGCTTGCATGCAAGGCATAAAAAAAGGATGACTTATCGTCATCCTTTTTTTATGTATAATACTTTTTTAAACCAGTGTTACCGTATAAGTTCCGGTAATGAAATTCACTACGATTTTGTAATTGCCGGCAACTGCAGGTGTAGGTATGGCATCAGGATCATTTCCACCGCCGTAATTAGAACCAAGTGTTCCACCGGTTGCAGAGGTACCACCGAATTGGGGTTGCCATTGTCCGTTAGTGTCTAAGAATTTGTATAACAAACCTGGTTGCAAAGCAATGGTAATTTCAAAAACACCGCTAGATAGCATCGTAAATTTTTGACTTTGAGGCGGTGAATTGGTCCAGCTTGAAGCAGTAGCATTACCAGTGATGTAAAGGTCACGCTTTAAAGGATTATCTTGTTTGGTAACAGTATAACGACCTTGTTGGAAATCGTAAATCATTTTGTACCAACCTGCTCCCTGAGCAACATTACCCGGGAAATCTTGTGGTAAACGGAATCCAAAAGCACCGGCATTTGCAGCTCCGGGGATGCTATTATCCTGAACACTGTATTTGTCATCCCAGTTTCCTGCTTCACGAAGCAGTAAGTAACCGCTGCTTCCGGAAAGCGAGAAGATGCCACCCCATGAAGTTTCGCTCAAACGAGTTAACTCACGAACAACAGGCATTGGGCTTGGATTAGTCCAATCGAATTCTGTTGCACCACCAGTAAGAAATAGCCTGTTCGTTGTAGGTAATGCTACACGTGGAGGAATCTTATAAGGCGTTACACTCATGGTAAGGGTATTCGTAGATGGAATTTGCTCGTTGTTGTTACCATAAGAGGAAACCACCCTAGCCTCTACGGTATAGGCAACATTGAATGCAAATCCGAAACTCAACAAGATATCATTGAACTCTTTACCGATAAATGAAGTACCTAATGCCCCCATAACTACTTTACGAGCGGGATTAGCAAAGTTTTTTCCGGCAGAATCAATTTCCAATACATACTTGTGGTTGGCTGAATCTGTTGCATAGTCGGCATAAGTCCAGTTAAAAGATACTACTTCATTTAAACCTTTCCATTTCCATAAGAAGGAAGGTCATCTACCTTGTTACAGGCTGCAAAGAAAATCAGCATCGCTGCAGCAGCTAAAAGGGTTTTAAAATTTATTTTCATTTCAAATTAATTTAAAAGTGTGATCAATGAAACTTACAGTTTTACCAAAGTGGTTTTGCCTCTTTGGAAGTCAACAGTGATTTTATAAAGACCACCTTCATTAGGTGCTTTAAAGTCGTTTCCTTGTTCTTTAAAATCATCGCCAAGAACATTGTTGGCATTACCTGCTCCGGTAAAACCATATTTAGCAGCCCAACTGCCATAAACAGGTAATAACAAATAAGAGCCACCACCAGTGATGTTGATAGAAGGCAATTCAAATAATGTAGGGCTTAATTGGTTGAATTTTTGAGAAAGCAATTCAGGCTCTCCACAACCACATTGCCAGCTGGCAGGAGTTGCACTACCGGTGATGAAAAGTTTACCTGATGATGGTGGGTTCACTTTTGGCGGAATTGCATACGGCGTGATGTTGAACCGCAAAGTATTCGATATCAGCCTTGAATTGTTATTGAATAGTGAAGAAATCACCCTTACCTCAACATCGTAACTTTGCGTTGCATTCAAAGCGAGTTGATTAAGCAAAAAATCGTTGATTTGCGATTGCTTATAAGTAACTCTTAAATCTTTGCTGATAGAAGCCCTTACAATATTAGGACTACTGAAATTTGCACCTAAGGTATCCATTTCCAGCGTATAGGTTACATCCTGTGAACTAACACCTGTGGTGAAACGATAATCAGGGTTCGTCCAACTGAAAGTAACCGCTTCATTATCTTTTGTTGGGAACGACATCGGGATATTATCCACTTTGTTAGCAGATAAAACCGGATTAGTACCACCTTCATAAGTAATGCGGTTTTCATCCTTCTCACATGCAGTGAAGGTAGCCATCACAGCAGTAAGCAGCAGAATTTGATTGAGTATTTTTTTCATTTTATGTTATTTATCAATTTTCAATAGAATGATTAGTAACCCGGATTTTGTACCAGGTTTGAGTTTGCATTTATGTCTGAAACCGGAATTGGGAATAAGTTCCTGAATGAAGGTACAGCAGTTCCTGAAGAAACGCCTCCTTTCCATGGCCACAAATAATCGGCCGTGGTAAATTGGTTGAACCGAACCAAATCGGTACGGCGGAAGCCTTCCCAATACAATTCCCTTCCGCGCTCATCGATGATGAAATCGAGGTTAAGATCTGTTGCGGTGATATTTCCTGCATTACTGCCTCCCCATGCCCTGGTACGCAGGTTGTTGATATAATTAACAGCCTGTGCTGTATTTCCTGTACTTGCCCCCCGAACAACGGCTTCAGCGTAAATCAGGTTCATTTCAGCAGAACGGAAAAGCGGAAAATCAACATCAGCAAAAGCAGGACTTGATCCTTGTGCACCCGATCTTGTAAGATTTCTGTATTTAGTTATGGCATATCCTTCTGTAAAGGCTGGTGCCGGTTCGCCGGTAAGTTCAATGTTCTGTCCATTGGTATAAAACTGTGCCCTTTGGTCGGTAGCTCCGGTTATATCTGCAAAAAGGTTAGGTAAGTTTTTAGTAGTACGGATACCACCCCATCCACCATCAATACCTGAGTTAGCAGCTATCATACTTCCTCCAACACTTGCGTGAGTAAGGAAGGTAGTACCACCGTATCCTTTGGTGCGTAATCCATCGTAATTCACCGTGAAAATAAATTCACTATTGTTCACATTATTATCAGCCAGCATCAACTGACGGTAATCCGGCAAAAGTGCATAACCATCACCCAATACTTTAGCAGCATAAGTAGCAGCATCATTCCAGCGAGCTGTTCCGGTAAATACCTCAGCGTTCAGATAAATCCTTGCCAATAGAGCACGAACAGCAGACTGATTGGCACGTCCATAATCTGCAGCAGAAGCGGGAGCAATAGTACTTTCAAGTGCTAACAATTCTGTTTCCACTTTATTAAACAGTGCAGCACGCTGAATTTGTGCAGGCAAACTTACTCCCGGAAGATCCGTTTCAGTTACATATGGAGGGTTACCAAACAAATCCATTAGCACACTATTCTGGAAAGCACGCAGAAAACGAACCTCCAGAACGTTTTTACGGATGGCATCCGCGTTTGCCCCGGTAATGCCTCTTTTGCTTAAATTGGCATCAGAAGCCTGACGAATGAAGTCATTAGCAAGGCCAATCTGATAAAGTGAACGGTAGTAAAGACCTTTAATAATCACATTATCTGTGGTCCAGTTCATTGGGTGGAAGAAATGGATGCCCGGATCGTTCCAGCCAACCTGTACTACGGCCTCATCGGTACTGATTTCCTGCATCCACCAATACAGGCGAACAAAATCTGAAGTGCCTTCATCAATGCCTTGTATATCGCCACTTCCGGCAGGACCCTCATTACCAGTTAAGGCCATACTTCCATAAACTTTAGCCAGCGCTTTCTGATAACCTTCGTAAGTGCTGAATACAATTTCTTCAGTGTTAGCATTGGTAGGAAATCGGTCTAAATCCTTGGTACAAGAACTTAACATGATGCTTCCTCCTAAGAGAAACAAAAATGCTGATTTTAATATTGTTTTATTCATGGTAATTTATTTTGCTTTTACGTTTTTCAGATGTATTAAAAATCAAGATTCACTCCCAGAGTATACGTTCTTGGCCTTGGATAAAAGTTGTTATCCACCCCACCCTGAATTTCAGGATCTAAACCTGTATACTTGGTGATCACAAATACATTCTGCACATTGAAGTTCAGGCGTAGATTAGACCTTCCACTGAATATCTTTCCAAAATCGTATCCGATGTTCGCATTATCCATTCTCAAAAAAGAAGCATTTTGGATATAGTAATCAGATAAGATATAACCATTTTTCGTGCCGGTTATGCCGGTATTTAACAAATCGCTGTAAGCATTGTTCAAATAACCGGTGCCAAACACCGCATTTCGGGTGCCAATGGTAGAATTTACGTTGTTGTATACATAATTACCCAGGTTTGCCCTTAATACAAAACCTGCATTCCAACGCTTGTAGCTTAAATTTGTAGTAAACCCAAAGAATGCATAAGGATCTGGATTCTTGTACTGATACAAATCATCCGTATTCACCAATCCATCCCTGTTCCGGTCTTCAAACAAACCATCAATAGGTTTTCCATCAGCACCATAAACCTGCTGATATACATAAAAGGAACTTCTTGGGAGACCTACCTCCAAATTGATTTCCCCTAAAATCAGGGTTATTATTAATTGTCAATCTGGTAATTTCATTTTTGTTGAAAGTTGCGTTGAACCCAATATTCCAAACAAAATCTGTTTTCTTGATGATATCTGCATTGATATTGAACTCAACACCCCGGTTTTCCATGGTTCCAACATTGGCAATTATTTTATTAGAAAATCCACCGGCAGGATTGTCAATTACATTAAATAATTTCTCTGTTTTACGTAAATAAAATTCTAAACTACCATTGATCCTGCCGTTAAACAACCCATAATCTAAACCGATATTTGTTGTTGTAGTTTCTTCCCATTGGATATTCCTATTAGTAGCAGTAGGGCGAAACATATTATAAAAAGTATTCCCTAATTGATATTGTGCCTGATCATTACTAAATTCATAGGCAGTGAGATATTTATAATTACCTATTTCTGCACCATCTTGTTGTCCGGTCATACCCCAACCTACGCGTAATTTAAGATCTGAAAACGTATTACTGTTGCGGAGGAAACTTTCTTCTTTGATTCTCCAGGCAAAAGCCACCGAAGGGAAGGTACCCCAACGGTTATCTTCGCTGAAACGGGATGATCCGTCGCGACGAACAGTTGCCGTAATCAGGTACCTGTTCATCAAAGTATAATTCAACCTGCCATAAAAAGAAATGATGGTATTTTGTTGGATATCAAAAGGGAAATTAGGTTCAGATCCCGGAAACGTAGTACCATCAAATGTGCGGTCGCTATAAAAGTAGTTGGTAGTTTTATAATCATTATACGAATAGCCTGCAATCAAATCAAACTTACTTTTAATGGAAGCAACCTCCCTGTTGTAACCCAAATAAAAATCCAAGACTCTAGTAACGTTCTGTTGTTTATATTGCGATTTCACACCACCATGCGAAATTCCACCTGCATCAATGAAACGTTTGTAGGTAGATGCTGCACTGTCGTTAATATAATTTCCGCCTTCCCCTTTCGACATATCAAATCCTACGTTGAGGTTAGCCCTGAGTGCCGGGAAGAAGGGCAGCTTATATTCTAACACAACATTTCCAATACTTCTGCGTACATCGCTGTTATTGTTATCCTGATAAATCAGGCCCATCGGGTTGCGGGGTGAAAGGGCACGTAAACCTGTAAGAGTTGTTGGGTCGAGCCACTCATAAAAACCATTGTAACGCGGACTATTAGAATAAACAGGCTGTGTAGGATCGTAAGTAGCCGCTGCTCCAATTGCGCCGGTGTTAGCAAAACGGTTAGCACTTTGAGATGCCCTTATATTGAAATCAACTTTCAGGTTATTATTAAAGAACCTGGGGGTCATGTTAAAGGCAACAGATCCTCTTTGTAATTTACCTGTTCTTAAAATACCTTCCTGAGAAAGATAACCAACCGAAAAACGATAGGGTGTTTTCTTATTAAAGGCTCCGCTTACACTTAAATTATTATCTGAAGTAAGTGCAGTTTGATAAATCTCATCCTGCCAGTCGGTGCTTGCTGAACCCAACAGAGATGCCTGAGCCTGAGTTCCATTTTCATTTACAAATTTGCGGAACTGGTCGGCAGGTAACACATCCACCTTATTAGCAATTTTAGCTACCGAAAACTGGGTATTAAAATTGATTTTTGGCTTTCCTGTTGTTCCACGCTTGGTAGTGATGATGATGACACCATTTGAACCTCTAAAACCATATATAGCTGTGGCAGAGGCATCTTTCAGTACGGTGAAAGTTTCTATATCATTGGGATTGATCATTGAAAGTGCATTGGGTGCACCAGAAATTCCATTATTATCTAAGGGAATTCCATCTATGATTATCAAGGGATCATTACTTGCATTCAATGAAGCGCCACCCCTGATCCTGATCGTACTTCCTACACCGGGTTCCCCACCGTTTGAAGTGATAGCAACCCCGGCTACTTTACCAGCAATCAATTGCTCAGGTGTACTGATTTGCCCTTTTTGAAAATCTTTTGAAGAAACAACAGTAACCGCACCGGTAAGATCTTTCTTACGTGCAGTACCATAACCAATCACCACCACTTCATTCAGAGTTTGATTGGAAATAACCAATGGAACGTTACCCACAGATGGGCCATTTACTTCCACTTCCTGGATAGTGTAACCAACATAGGTAAAAACAAGGGTTCCTTTACGCGAAGGCACCGGAATTTTAAACGATCCGTCTCCTTCTGTTTGTGTACTTGTGGTGGTTCCTTTGAGTGTAACCGTAACTCCTGCGAGTGCCGTGCCTCCTTTCGATTCAGCAACGTTACCCGTTACAATGTCCTGTGCGAAACCCGCAACAGTAAACATTATCAGCAGTGCTGTTAATGTACCTTGTTTGAATAAATTTGTGAGCGTTTTTCTCATAATAAACAATTATCAGTTTGTGATAGATAAACAGTGTGTAAGTTTTACACAAAGTAATTCTTTTTTTATTATAATAATTTTATGTTAATAATTTATTTAGAAATTGTCGACACATATTCAACACAAAATTTCCCTAAAAGTCAATACCCGACCACTTTTTCTTCATTCTTTCGTACTTATCATAATCGAATTGGTAGAGTTTACCCGGGCGATGGGGCACATTGGTTTCAATTTCACCCACATCAACAAGGAAATCCATCGCAAAGAACTTTTTACGGAAATTCCTCCGGTCGAGTTTGATGCCTAAAATAGCTTCATAAAGATTCTGCAATTCTCTGAGCGAGAACTTATTAGGCAATAAACTAAAACCGAGCGGGTGTTCCTGCACCCTTTTTTGCAACCTTTTATAACAGGTTTCGAAAATCTCCTGATGATCAAATGCCAGATCTTTCACTTCAGCCACATCATGCCAGTGAAGCTCGTTATCCAGTTTCTTCAGCTTATGATGCTGCACATTGATTAAAGAATAATAGGCAATGGTAACCACCCTTCCGCCGGGATGCCGGTTGATATGTCCAAATGCATGCACCTGCTCGAGGTATAAATCATCCATGCCGGTTCTGTCGAGCAATATGCGGTAAGCCGCTTCTTCGATATCTTCTTCAGGATTCACCAGATCACCTAAAAGCGACCATTTGCTTTGGTACTTTTTCAAATCGGAACGGATCAACAATACTTTTAGCTTATTCTCATCAAAACCGAAAATCACACAATCCACTGAAAGTGCCACCCTGTTGATGCTCTGCACTTCAGATTGGATGATCTTTAGCGTTTTCACATGCTTTGAAGAACCGTTGTTAGTCAAGATAGTCTCGTATTCGGTTTCGTAAAAATTGTTCGACATTAGTTAAGCAATTATAAAGTTAACCAATTGATTTGCTCAAAATCAAGTAAGGATATGCACAGCTGTGGAAACTGCAGATATCCTTACCGGAAAAGTTGTTCAGCCTCAATACAGGCAAACTATAAAATAATCTTTAATCGCCTTTAATCACCTTGATGGTTCTGCGGTTATCACCTTGAACTACCGTCAACATATAGATGCCCTTTGACAATCCGGCCACTTCAGGGATTTCGAAAACATTATTGCCTTGTTGCAATTGCACTTGCTTGCCCAACAACCGGCGTCCACTGATGTCCGTTAAAATCAGGTTAGCTCTTTGAGCATTTGGCGATTCGATGCGCACCACCAATTTTTCACCAAATGGGTTCGGCGTCACTTCAACAAAACCTGCAGTGACAAATGAACTTAGTTTTACGATTGCACTATAACGATAAGCACCGTCGTTATCGATCATCTTCAAACGATAAAAGAACACATTCGAACTTAACAAGCCGATATCATCAACAAAATTGTAAAAGCGATTACCCGTTGCTGTTATTTTAGCAACCTTATCAAAATTCCTGCCATCTATGCTGCGTTCCAGCTCGTAATAGCCAAGGTTGATTTCATTCTCCACATCCCATCTCAGTTCATTGCGGATGCCCAATTGTTTTCCGTTGAAACTGATCAGGTTAACAGGCAATGGTGCAAACTGATTGAGATAAATACGGTATTCTCCTGGCTGCAACGTGAAAGACTGTGAACCCCCGTTAGCGAAGAAAGTTCCGGCATTCAGGAAATTATACCAGGTACCTGCTGCAGGAAAGGTTACCGATCCGGTTTGAGCAAACACATCAAAATTACCAATCACCACCATCTTTGCAGTAGGGTCGTTCATAATGATGGTTTTGAATGCACCTCCAAGATTATAAGTGATGTTGTTCGACATGAACATGTTGCTATAGGTAGGATTCACCCTCAGTCTGTTGATATTGCCGATCACATTATAAAGATTCTTTCTTTCCGTATCATTATTATATCCCCAACGGATAGGCTTGGGATCGGTGCGGCAATTGGTACTTAAGGTTCCGTTCTGGCACCAGGTGATACTGGTATCATAACCCAACTCACCGAATTGCCAGATCATCTTAGGGCCGGGTATAGTAAGTAAGAACGCATGAGCCAGTTCCATTCGCCTGGGCGAAACGTTGGTATCTTTTACATTCTGGAAGGCAGAAACATTTCCAAAACTGATGTTCTTATAACCTATCCTTTCCTCATCATGGCTTTCCATAAAAGTGATAAGGTGAGGTTGCGACCATCCACGCTGTGTTGCAATGCCATAGGAAAGATCCCAGTCGGAGGAATAACCCATCGATGCCTGCCCATAATTATTGTTCATATTTCCCCATAGCAACATACCGCTATTGGAAAGCTCCAGTTCTTCGCTGTTGGTGGCGAAATGTTCCAGAATTACATAAGATCCCGGAGATTTCAATTGTAACGTGTCGTAATATCTTTTCCAAATAGCTACACGGCTGGCATCATAGCTGCTCCAACTGCCCACATTGCAATTGTTGCCATTGTTATCGCAGGTTTGGGTTTGGGTAAAGCCTTTTGATAAATCAAAGCGGAAACCGTCTATCTTATAATTAACTAACCAGTGCTCAACTACCCTGCTCGTAAAATATCTTGTGGCTAAACTTTCATGGTTCATATCGTAACCCACATTAAAACCATGTTTAGCAACCGGATTGAACCAGGGGCTATTGGCTGCAGGCCGGTTATTGGCAGCATCCCAATACATCTGTACCATGGGTGATAACCCAAAGGAATGGTTTAACGCAATATCCATGATCACCGCCATACCTTTTGAATGAGCGAGATCGATAAATTGTTTTAAATCATTTTTCGGACCGTAATATTTATCCGGTGCAAAATAAAAATCCGGATTGTAACCCCAACTGTTGTTGCCTTCAAATTCATTGATGGGCATGAACTGTATCGCATTAATACCCAATTTTTTTAAATAATTGATGGTATCGCGCATCGTCTTCCAATCGTGCTTCCCGATGAAATCTCTAAGATGCAATTCATAAATGATCAGGTTCTTTTTATTGGGACGAGTATAATTAGTAGTAGTCCAGTTATAGGAAGGTGAAGCCGTTTGAAGTATGCCTACGATTCCACTGGTAAATCCTGTTGGATAGGGCTTTAGGTTAGGATAAGTTTCTGCACTTATGAACTGGTCGTTCCAGGGATCCAATACTTTTTCTACATAAGGATCACTTACCCGTAGCGTACCATCTATAAGGTATTGGAAAGAATATTCTGTTCCGGGGGTAAGCCCTGTAACGCGCAACCACCAGTAATTACCATCCGGAGTTTTATTCATCTGGTAAATCGTTTGTTCGTCCCAGTTACTTCCCGGCAAATCGCCGATAACAGATACCCTGTTTTTAAATGGTGCATACAATACAAAGGTTGCGGCGGCAGTATTGGCTTCATAATTAATACCATCGCGCAAACCTGCAGGTAATGCAGCTACATTCACTGTTCCGGCCACATAAAATTTAATGGTATCATACTTTGTGGTAACACCATCGTTTGCTTCAACAATAATGGTTTGGGTACCTGAACTGGTGATTACAGGCCCCGGTGTTACAGCAATACTTGTTGCGTTGGTTGCAGTTTGAATCACATTGCCATTGAAATACAACTTGAGATTCGCAGGATTATTACTCAATCCTGTAATGGCTACATTATTACCAACCACTTTATTGATCGGTTCGGCTTTAGGAATGAAAGTGGGTTGTTTTGGGGGAACAGCAAGGCGTGTAGCCAATGTGTTATTATATACCGGGATGTACATATCGCTGCCATCTGAATTGCGCTGTACAACCGAGCCGTTCCCGCTGCGGAAAAGGATAGCGATTTTCAAAATGGTTTCTCCCGCCGGAACACCATAATATGCCCTTATCCCTCCGGTAATGGTGAAGGTCCATTTATTCGGAAATGAAGCATTGTAGCCAGCCTGCAAACTAGGGTTGATGGCATTAAAATTCTGGTTGAATTTCACATAACGCCAATCGCTGGGTGTGGTACTAGAAGTTGTGATCACAGCAGTATGAACATAAACATCGGATGTTGCAGCATAATTCTGCAAGCCCTGGTTGCCCTTGGTAGCATCCATGGTAATTACAATCGGTGTGTTACTTTCGGTAATAAAAGGAGCTGTCCAGGTTAACAACTGGCTCATCCCCTTCCCCACAAAAAATAAGGATATTGTCAATAGAAGTAGTATTCTTTTCATAAAAGGAAATTTTATTGTGTAAAATAAACACATTATTTCTAAAAATATACAAAGTCTAAAAAACAAGACAAAAATCTGACAAAATACTTCCACAAGAAAATGAACTCCGCTGAAGGCTTCCACTTTACCTCAACATCAAAAATTTTGTCAACCCGTATTTTATTGTATTTTTATTAAAGTGTACTATTTACACAATTCAATTTCACTCAAAAAGGCAAACTAACTATGTCGTCTCAACCATTGGCACCAAAGAAAAGATTATCCTTCTGGGAATTATGGAACATGAGTTTTGGATTCTTTGGGATACAATTTGGTTTTGAACTACAAAATTCCAATGTCAGCCGGATTTTTGAAACCCTTGGCGCCAATAAAGATGAGATCCCCATCCTGTGGATTGCTGCGCCACTCACCGGCCTGCTTGTACAACCGATTATTGGCTACCTGAGTGATAGAACCTGGCATCCCTACTGGGGAAGAAGAAGGCCATTTTTTTTTATTGGAGCCATTCTGGCAACCATCGCCCTTTTCATCATGCCCAATTCCCCAACACTTTGGATAGCCGGAGGAATGTTGTGGATCTTAGATGCCTCTATCAATATTTCCATGGAGCCTTTCCGGGCTTTTGTGGGTGATAAACTGCCGCCATCTCAACGTACATCAGGGTTTGCGATGCAGAGTTTTTTTATTGGTATCGGTTCTGTTATTGCTGCTCTGCTGCCATGGGTTTTCACCAATTGGTTCAACATGAGCAATACGGCTGCAGCCGGTAAAATACCCGATTCGGTTAAATGGAGTTTTTATTTGGGTGGATTAGCTTTTTTGGGTTCGGTATTGTACACTGTTTTCACAACGAAAGAGTTCCCGCCTGAAAGCATAGAAAAATTCAGACAGGAGAAAAAAGAAACCACTTTCATGGATGCCGTAAAGGAAACCTTTGGTGGCATTTTCAGGATGCCCGGCACCATGAAGCAACTGGCGCTGGTACAATTTTTCACCTGGTTCGCCCTCTTTGCCATGTGGATTTATGCCACCAATGCGGTTACCGCCAATAAATACAATATGAAGGTAGATAAGGCTCTTGTTAACAAGATGGCCAACGCCGTGAGCAGTGAAATTCTCAAAGAAGAAAATAGTAAAGATCCCAAAAAGAAAAAAAATCTTTCCTCCCTGCAAGGTGATCTGGAAGAAATCAAGAAGTACAGATCAGACGAAAACCCGGTAACTATTTCCGTCAATCTGGCCAATTATTTTTCAGACAGTTCCAATAATCAGGTTGACGCAAACGAAAAAGCCGAATTAACACGTGTACAAAAAGAATACAATAACGGTGCCGATTGGCTTAACGTATGTTCTTCCGTACGCAATGGTGTGGCAGCGCTTTTTGCATTCATTATTCCGATGATCGCTTACCGTACCAACCGTAAAATCACCCATATGATCTGCCTGATCATCGGCGGACTTGGTTTGTTATCGATTTATTTTATCAGCAATCCCACTTTCATCATCATATCAATGGGGATGGTGGGCATTGCATGGGCTAGTATCTTATCCATGCCCTATGCCATGTTATCTAATGCCCTGCCGGCAAATAAGATGGGGTATTATATGGGGGTTTTCAATTTTTTCATTGTGATCCCGCAGATTGTTGCCGCAAGTATCCTTGGCTTTTTTACCATGAACCTCTTCCATGCCAATACCCTCAATACGGTTGCACTAGGTGGCGTTTCGATGATCATTGCAGGTTTACTTACCTTAATTGTTAAAGATGAAGATGATGTTCAAAAAGTTTAAGCGGATTATAGTGCTATCCATCTCGATGATGGGATTGTTCTCCATCGTTAGCCAAGCACAGGATTATGAATGCTACCCAACACACTGGTTTACGGGGATGAAAAATCCATCTTTGCAAGTGATGGTACATTCACCCGGAATAGGTAACGCTAACGGATATACGCTTAATTACCCCGGTGTTACATTAACCAATGTACAAAAGGTAGAGAACAAGAACTATGTTTTTCTCAACCTGAAAATCAATGCTGCTGCAAAACCAGGCACATTTCAGATCAAGGCTGCTGGTTCAGGAGGTAAAGCGGATGTATCAATCAGTTATACTTTAAAACCCAGGCGTAATGGAAATGGCAAGTTGTATGCACAGGGCGTTACGAGTAAAGATTTCATGTACCTCATCATGCCCGACCGTTTCAGCAATGGCGATGAACAGAACGACCGTATCGCCGGTATGCGCGACCAAACCCTTAACAGGGATACGGTATTCAACCGGCATGGCGGCGACCTGAAAGGGATCCAAAACCATCTCGATTACCTGAAACAACTGGGTGTAACCGCCATCTGGCTCAATCCCGTTTGGGAAAACGACATGCCCAACCGAACTGAACATGGCTATGCATTCACCAACCATTATAAAGTTGACCCCCGCTTAGGTGGAAACAGCGCATACACGTCGCTGGTAAATGCTGCACATGCACAAGGACTTAAGATCATCCAGGATGCCGTTTACAATCATGTAGGCCTCTATCACCATACTGTTGTAGATCCGCCGATGAAAGACTGGCTGAATCAGTGGGATGTTTATACCAACACCAGTTATAAAGACCAAACCCTGTTCGACCCTTATGCCAGCAAAGCGCAAAACAAACAGATGTCGGATGGCTGGTTCACCAAGGAAATGCCCGACCTGAATCAACGTAATCCTTTCGTGGCACAGTTCCTGATTCAACATGCCCTATGGACGGTAGAAGAATTCGGTATTGATGGCTGGAGAATCGATACTTATGCTTATAACGACCTCAACTTCATGAACCGCTGCAATGCTGCCCTCCTTGCAGAATACCCTTCGCTTACACTTTTCGGTGAAACATGGGTACATGGTGTGATCAATCAGGCATACTTCTGTGAAAATACTTTTCAGATTCCCTATAAAAGCAATCTGCAAGCCGTAACCGACTTTCAAACCCTTTGGGGCATAACCGATGCCATGACAAAAGATTTTGGCTGGAACGATGGTGTGAATAAATTGTATACTACCCTTGCTCAGGATTTTGTTTATAAAAATCCGATGCGCAATGTAGTGTTTCTCGATAACCACGACATTGCAAGGTTCTATTCCGTAATAGGTGAAAATGTAGATAAGTACCGCTCTTCAATCGCATGGCTGCTAACCACAAGAGGTATACCGCAATTTTATTATTCTTCAGAATTTGCCACAACAGGTGTAACAAGTCCATCCGATGGCTACGTACGTTTAGATTTCCCCGGTGGATGGAAAAATGATGCCATCAATAAATTCACAGAAGCAGGCAGAAATGAAAAAGACCGGTTGATTTACAATGACGTGAAAACCCTGGCCAATTTCAGAAAAAATGCACCCGCTCTTACAGAAGGAAAACTCATGCAATACCTTCCCGAAGATGGCGTATATGTGTACTTCCGTTACCATCCCAAACAAACCATTATGGTGGTAATGAATACGGCTAAAGAAGAGAAGACGATCAATATGAGCAAGTACACAGAAAGAACAAAGGGATTTAGCAAATACTACGATGTACTTACCCAAAATAATGGGAGTCTTGGAAATTTCAAATTGGGATCCTACAAGGCGGTTGTGTACGAACTAAAACCATAGTTTTTAGAACGTCTTATTTCTTTGCTGATGATTCATTTATTTCATGATGTAAATATTGACTTTAAGATGAAAAGAAAATTAAAACTTTCCGCCTGTATACTGCTCCTGTTTTTGGGTTTAACTTCTGTTGCACAAACGCAGCACCCTTCCTGGAGCCGCCAATCAAACATCTATGAAGTGAACCTTCGGCAATATTCAGAGTCAGGTTCTTTTGCTGATTTTGAAAAGCATCTTCCAAGGCTCAAAGAAATGGGAGTGGAAATATTATGGTTCATGCCCATCACCCCTATCGGTATCAAAGACAGGAAGATGAGCCCATCAGACCTTGGCAGTTATTATGCAGTGAAAGATTACAAAGCTGTTAACCCCGAACATGGCACTATTGCCGATTTCAAAGCTTTAGTGGCAAAGGCTCACCAGTTGGGTTTTAAAGTGATCACCGATTGGGTAGCCAACCATTCGAGTACCGATAATAAATGGGTGACGGAACATCCCAATTTCTATACCCGCGATTCCTCAGGAAAATTCCTCTCCCCTTTTGATTGGTCGGATGTTTACAAACTCAATTACCGCAACAGCCGTATGCGCGACAGCATGCTGGATGCGATGAAATTCTGGATACGTGAAACAGATATCGATGGCTTCCGTTGTGATGTGGCAGAAGAAGTGCCGGCAGATTTTTGGAAAAACAGCATCACCCAATTAAGGAAAATGAAAGAGCTGTTCATGCTGGCCGAAGGCAACAAGCCCTGGCTGCATGAAGTAGGTTTCGATGCCACCTACAATTGGGATATGATGGGCAAGATGGCTGAACTATATGCCGGAAAAATAAACATCCATCAATTCGATTCATCAATAAATAAAGGCATCAGGGATTTTGGTCCTGATGCATTCCGGTTATATTTTACCACTAACCACGATGAAAACAGTTGGAATGGAACGGAATTTGAAAAGTATGGTTCAGCCTATCCATGCTTCGCCGTGTTCACACAAACTGTTTATCAGAGTGTTCCACTTATTTACTCCGGACAAGAAGAGCCCAATAAAAAAAGATTGAAGTTTTTTGTGAAAGATCCCATCCAGTGGGGTAAATACGAGATGGCCCCATTTTATAAAACTTTGCTGAACCTGCGCCGGGAAAATATGGCCCTTGCTGCCGGGTCCTGGTATGGTAAGCTAAACAGCAGCAACAACAATGCAATTTTTGCCTACCTGCGCTCAAATCATGAGAAAAGAGTTCTGGTACTATTGAATCTATCTAATTCAGCACAGGAATTTACCATTGATGATATACATATAAAAGGAAAAGCAACCGACCCCTTCAGCAAGCAAAAAAAGAAAATCAAAGCAAAACAAAAATTTTCTTTACCAGCCTGGGGATATCAGGTTTACGCTTATTGATAGCGCTTCTATTTTGTTGAGAAGATCGATTGCTGCAATACCAAACTATGAGATTTTTAAAAATACTATTCATGTCTGCCCTGGCACTTAATTCGCATTCGGCACTTGCCCAACCCCATTATGATGCCTATCCTGCCTACCAGGGAAATGATCTTGGCATGAGCCATGAAGCAGCAGAAACGGCATTCAGGATTTGGAGCCCAACCGCAGAAAAAGCTGAACTGCTACTTTTTAAAGAAGCTGAAAAAGGTTATCCGGTAAGGGCAATAGCATTAAACAAAGGAACTAACGGTACCTGGCATACGAAAGTGAAAGAAAACCTCACCGGGTTCTATTATGCATTCAAAGTTCATATCAACCATCAATGGAGCCATGAATTTGCCGACCCCTATGCCCGTGCGGTAGGCATCAATGGAAAACGGGGCGCTATTATTGATTGGGCAACCACCGACCCTTCAGGATGGAAAGAAGATTGCGCGCCAAAATTCTCATCCAATAACTTAGCAACTGATGCCGTAATTTACGAACTGCATATCCGGGACGCCAGTATCGACAGCAGCTCAGGAATTATGGCAAAAGGAAAATTTACCGGTTTAACAGAAGCAGGATCTAATTACCATGGATTATCAACCGGTATTACTCATCTTAAACAATTGGGCGTAACCCATATCCATCTCTTACCGGTATTTGATTTTCAATCGATCAACGAACATACCGACCAAAAACCTAAATACAACTGGGGTTACGATCCATTGAATTACAATGTACCGGAAGGATCTTACAGTACAGATCCCTATAATCCGGCTATCCGTATCCGTGAGTTCAAGCAGATGGTGCAGGCCATGCATCAAAACGGCTTGAGGGTGGTGATGGATGTGGTGTACAACCATACGGGGCTCACGGCAAAATCGAATTTCAACCTGATGGTACCGGGGTATTTTTACAGACATAAACCGGGAGGTGGATTTTCGGATGCCAGCGGTTGCGGCAATGAAACCGCAAGTGAAAGGGCCATGATGCGGAAATTCATGAAGGAAAGTGTGGCCTACTGGGTAAAAGAATACCATATTGATGGATTCCGATTCGACCTCATGGGCATACATGATATGGAAACCATGAATGAAATTGCGGAAACCTTACATGCCATCAAGCCCGATATCCTGCTTTATGGAGAAGGCTGGACGGCAGGACAATCACCATTACCTGATAGTTTGCGGGCCCTTAAAAACCAGGTGGCCCAATTGAATAAGATTGCCGTATTCAGCGACGACTTGCGGGATGCCATTAAAGGCAGTGTTTTTGATGTGGCTGATATCGGTTTCGTCAGCGGCAAAACCAGCGCTGCTAATGCCCTGAAAGGCGGTATTGTGGCTTCCTGCAAACATCCCCAGGTTCAGGGAGCTTCTTCATTTGCTACCGATCCATCGCAAATCATCAGCTATTGTGAATGTCACGACAACCATACTTTGTGGGATAAGATATGCCTCTCTAATCCCGGAGTACCGGAAGCCACCCGAAGGAAAATGCACCAACTGGCACTAACCATCGTACTCACCTCTCAGGGTATCCCCTTCCTCCATGCAGGAACAGAATTCTACCGTAGTAAAAAAGAAGTGGAGAATTCGTACCAATCACCCGACAGCATCAATGGCATCGATTGGAGTCTCAAAGAAACCCATCATGAACTCGTAAAATATATTACCGCCCTGATTGATATCAGAAAGCATCATCCTGCTTTCCGGCTTACCAGTGCTGAAGCCATAGCCAAACATCTCCGCTTCCACGATAACGCACCTGAAGGAACAGTGATTTATAGTCTGGATGGTGAATCCATTAAAGACAGCTGGAAAGAAATCTGGATCGCATTCAATGGCACTAATACCGAAAAAATATGCACCCTTCCGAATGGCAACTGGCTTCCGGCATTAACCATGTTTACAGCGGAAAAACAATATTTCGGAGAAATCAAATTACCTGCGTTCAGTTCGGCTATTCTATACCGGTAGTTTTACGGTTTCATTTCATCTGGTGAAAATAATGGTCAGGGTAATCAATGTGATCAACAAAGAAAAGAAAGGGTAACACCTGATACTGAATTTTTTTAGCACCCAGCCATAAAATGCCAATACGGGCAATATGAAAACTGCAGCAATCATGGGCAGCCAGAGCAATTCTGAAATGATGCCCGTAACAATGAACTTGTTGTAATTATAGTATTGGCCAACAATCCAGTATAAACCCACAAATAAAGAAAGAGATAAAATTTTCCTTCCTGATGCGTTAATCTTATAATTGACATGCTTTAGGTTCAATAGCTTTTTAATTTAGCATTAGCGATAAGTCAGGTTGAAGCTATTAATGGTTTGTCTAAAACATGAAAATTTAGCATTTCAATGAAATCATCCCGGCTGATAAACCCGGCCCCCAAACTTTTTAAATGTGCTGTTTCCATCTGGCAATCTACCAGCTTCAATAAACTACCTTCCTGTTTCAACAATTGGATGAAGGCAAATTTGCTGGCATTGGGCATCAGGCTAAACATACTTTCGCCAAAGAAAACTTCACCTAACCAAACACCGTAACAGCCACCCACCAATTTGCCGTCCTGCCAGGCTTCCGCGCTGAATGCCTTACCCATTTCATTCAACTGGCAGTAGGCTTCAATCATCTCATCAGTAATCCAGGTACTACCCTGTTCCTTTCTCTTAACCCTGCTGCAATGGGTAATCACTTCACGGAAACGGGTATTGAAACGATACCTGAACAATCCCTTACGGAATAGCTGTTGCATGCTATAGCTAACATGCAAACGATTAGGGTACAATATAAACCTTGGATCCGGGCTCCACCAAAGAATCGGCTCACCTGATTTAAACATGGGGAATATCCCTGAACGATAGGCATGGATAAGCCGGCCGGTTGACAAATCTCCACCCACCGCAAGTACGCCTTCATCATTAGCTGAGGAAACTGGAGGAAAATAATAAGATTCCGGAATATCCATAACAGCAGCATTATTTTTTCATACCGTCGAACATCGTTGCGGCAGCCCTGATTTCCTTAACTTCAAGTATCCGTTGCCGGTAGCCATTAAGCGAAACGTACAACATGGCTTTAGCCAATTGCTGAAGCGTTGAAACATAACCCGGAACAACTGAATTCAGAAACGGATACATCCATTTCAGGTAGCGGTAGTATTTCAAGGTATGCTGCATATTAGGAGAAGGCTGCAAATACCCGGGACGGAAAAGGTACACTCCCTTGAAACCTATTTGCTGCAGGTCGTTTTCTGTTTTTCCCTTCACCCTGGCCCACATCTGGCGGCCTTTTTCAGATGTATCCGTACCTGCCCCGGAAATATAACAAAACAACATTTCCGGATTTTGTTGATAGAGGAATTTTGCAAATTTCAATGTTAAGGTATGGGTCATTTTGAAAAATTCAGCTTCCTTCATCCCAACAGAAGAAACCCCTAAACAAAACAGGCAGGCGTCGTATCCTTTCAAATCTGCATCTATGGTATCGAGGTTGAAAAAATCGGAATGGATCACTTCCTTCAATTTAGGATGAACAATTCCGCAATGCCTTCGCCCGATCACTACAACAGATGAAACCGAATCCTGTTTTAAAGATTCTTGCAACACTTCTTCCCCAACCATTCCGGAAGCACCGGTAATAATCAATTTCATCATATCAATTAAATTGCGCCGTTACTCCATTGCTTCATCTGCATCTAAAAATCCCCAGTTAAGGCGCAGTTCAGCCATTTCAGCACCTTCCAATTGTGGAACCAGATAATGCCCGGCAATTTCTTTTTGGCGGTACGCTTCATACAAACTTACGGCACAAGCTACCGAAATGTTAAGCGATTTGATAATGCCTACTTGTGGAATAATGAAATTCCCATCTGCCAATGCAATCAATGCCTCACTTACTCCGCTGTGCTCATTACCAAAAACCAGGGCAACCGGCTGTGTGAGATTTAAAGCATGCAAACCCACCGCATCAGTACTCAGATGTGTAGTATATATCTTTTGATATTTCTTACGGAGCGCTTCAAAACAAGGGGCCACTTCTGTAAACTGGTGAATGGTTAGCCATTTGGCCGCAGAAGAACTGCTTTTGGCGCCCCACTTCTTATGCTTGGGGATTATGGTATTGAGGATATAAATTTCCTGTATGCCTACTGCATCACAGGTGCGCATCACTGCAGAAATATTATGCGGATCCGAAACATTTTCGAGCACCACCGTTAAATTGGTTTGTCGTTTGGCCAGCACCGATTCCAGCCTTTCTGTTCTTTCAGGAGTCATGTTCACGAAAATCGCATTTTTGAATTGAAATAAGCCATTTACCAAAATTATTTTTAACCGCGGAACGCATTGCTTACTTTTAATGCAAATAATCATAGATGAAAAAGATTACTCCCCTCCTGTTTTTTATTACCAGCCTGATAGCTTGCAATACTAAAAAAGAAGAAAAGAAAAACATTGAAGCCAATAAACCGGATGTGGTGGCGGTGAATATCGACAGTACAGTAAAACCCGGTGCAGATTTTTTTGATTATGCCAATGGCGGTTGGATCAAGAAGAATCCTATACCCGGAGAACAATCGAGTTGGGGGATCGGCAACCTGGTGATTGAAGAAAATCTTTTACGCCTTCGGGAAATCAGTGAGAAATCGGCAGCAATAAAAGCTGAAAAAGGCAGTAGCGACCAGAAGATCGGCGATTTCTGGAAATTGGCCATGGATACGGTAAAACTTGAAGCTGATGGCTTGAAACCGCTGAAACCTTATCTGGATAAAATTGATGCGATTACAGATATCCCGACTTTATTGGCAACAGTTGCAGAATTCAAAAAAATGGGATCAAGCACCCTTTTCGCCGATTACGTGGGGCAGGATGCCAAGAACAGCGATAAAATGGCCTACCAATTATGGCAGGGCGGTATCGGCTTACCGGAAAGGGAATACTATTTTAAGAATGATTCGGCAACCAAGACCATCAGATCGGCTTATGTTGCGTATATCAGTAAAATCCTGACGATGTCGGGAACAGAGGCAGCACTTGCTGCGAACTCCGCCAATAACATCCTTCAATTAGAAACAAAACTGGCAACCGCTTCACGCAAAATTGAAGACCTCCGCGATCCTTACAAAAATTACAACAAGATGGCGATTACAGGATTGGTTCAGCTTGCTGATAAAGTAGATTGGACTGCTTATTTTTCAATCTTAGGCATTAAGCAATTAGACTCGGTGATTGTAGGGCAGCCAGAATTTTTTAAAGCACTCAATACCGCATTAGCCAATACACCCCTATCCGATTGGAAGCAATATATACGTTTCAATCTGGTGAGCGATTTAGCCGCAGTGCTTCCGGATGCTTATGGCAGAGAAGCTTTTCAATTCAATAAATTGTTTAGTGGAGCCAAAGAACGCAAGCCACGCTGGAAAAGGGTTATACAGTTAGAGGAAGATGCGATGGGTGAAATGTTGGGCCAATTGTATGTGAAAGAATTTTTCAACGAAACAGCAAAGAAAAGATATACTGTAATGGTAGAAGCCATCCGTCAGGCACTTAAAGACCGTATCGCCCAACTTGACTGGATGAGCGACAGTACTAAAGCCAAGGCCTACACGAAATTAGCAACCATCAAGAGCAAAGTGGGTTATCCCGATAAATGGAAAGATTTTTCAGCCATGGACATCGGTACGGAAAGCATGCTTAAAAATTATATCAATGCCAAACTATGGTGGCACAATTACCAATACAATAAACTGGGTAAGCCTGTTGACCGTGAGGAATGGGAAATGACACCACAAACCTATAATGCCTATTATAATCCCAGCAATAATGAAATCGTATTGCCTGCAGGAATCTTCACCGTTCCGGGTTACCGCGATGAAGAATTAGATGATGCGGTAGTGTATGGCTATGCCGGAGCAAGCACTATCGGTCATGAAATAACGCATGGCTTTGATGATGAAGGCCGTCAGTTTGATGAAAGAGGAAATTTAAAAAGTTGGTGGACCAATTCTGATGAAGCCGCGTTTAAGAAACGTGCAGATGTGATGGTAAAACAATTTGATGCATATGAACCGGTTAAAGGGTACCATATCAATGGCAAAGCAACATTAGGTGAAAACATCGCCGATCTGGGAGGAATCTTGTTAGGCATCGAAGCATTTAAAAAAACAGCCCAATACAAAGAAAATAAAAGTATCAGCAACCTCAATCCCATGCAAAGGTATTTCCTCGGATATGCGTTGGGCTGGCTGGGCCATACCCGCGAAGAGCAATTGCGCAGCCGCTTACTCACCGATGTACACTCCCCTGCCAAATACAGGGTGAACGGTCCTTTCCAGGATGTGGATGAGTTTTACAGCACTTTCGGAGTTAAACCGGGTGATGCCATGTACCAGGCAGATAGTCTAAGGGTTAAAATATGGTAATTGAAAAACTAATGTTTATAGTGATCTGTTTTTTTCAGGGAGTAAAAGCAGTACGATGAACACCCAAACCGGGTAAGTCGTTATATTGATATGCCCCTGTTTGACTGAATACTTCCATGTGCTTATTTTCATTTAGCAACAACAAAGGCCCGTCCATATCCATATAATCGGCCATAGGCGCTAAATGTGCCAAAGCAGCTGTGCCCACAACAGCTTCATTCATACAACCCAACATCACTTTCAATCCCTTTGTTCTTGCGTCTGCGATCATTCTTCGTGCAGGAGTAATGCCACTGCATTTGGTGAGTTTGATATTGATGCCATGAAAGTAACCAATACATCTGTTTACATCTTGTTCGGAAACACATGATTCATCGGCAAAAATGGGCAATACAGACTTTTCATACAAGATTTTCATCCCATCCCAATCGTCTTTCGCCAGGGGTTGTTCAACCAATTCAACATTCAATTCTTTTAACCTTGGAATCAGTTCCAATGCTGTACTTAGTTCCCAGGCTGCATTGGCATCAATCCTGAATGAAGCGTTGGTATGCTTGCGCAATAATTGAAGTGTACGGATATCTTCAGGAGCAGCCATTTTTATTTTATAGATGGGCCAGGGCTGTTCGAGCATTTTTTGTAACATCATTTCAGGTGTATCTAACCCGATAGTAAAATCGGTAACAGGCGCATTTGCGGGATCAAGCTTCCAATACTGATAGAGCGGTAACTTCTTCATTTTTCCGAAGAGGTCCCATGCTGCCATATCCAATGCACAAACCAAAAAAGGATTCTTTGGAAAAAGATGATGCAGGTAATGCCAATATCTTTCAGGATCGGAAAATGAAAATTTTTCTACCAACTGTTTCTTCGATTCCAGATCGGCAATCATCTGTTCAACCGTAATGTTGTAATACGTAATTGCCGGCGCCTCACCATATCCTTTAAAGCCAAAATATTCCAGTTCAACCAGCAAAGCCGGCTGATGTGTTTTGGTTCCTTTTGAGATGGTAAATGGATGCCGAAACGGAGTAGCAACCGATTTGTAGGCTACTTTCATATACTAACGTCGGCCTGTATCCGAAATCATGCCGGCCAGCTTTTTGGTGAATGCTTTTTTTGCTAAAAGGTACTCAAGACTGATATGCATCCTGTAATTCCAATAATGGTTAGGGTTGGCCGGGATATTGATCCGCTCATCGGCAGGTATTTCCCTCCGGCAGTTTTCGTCCATTCCCAGCAGATCCTGCAATAAAAAAACCGTCCACATCGCCGGTGAATGTAAATGCTGCAATATGATCTCCCTGCTTACCCATGTTTCGCAATAGAAAGGGGCATCGCCTTGCTGGCCCAGTTGCTGGTTGAAAAAGAGCTGGGTGATGTTACGGTCTTCTTCCCACCATTCGCGCAGCGTACTCATATCATGGGTGGATGGGGTTACTACCGACAAATAAGGCGCATTTCGGGGATGAGCGAAAGTATCCGTATGCGCTTTAGGCATGCGTTGCACTTGTAAGGCAAGGATCTGACGTGTTTTCAGTACATCTTCCACCATCGGAGGTACCATACCTAAGTCTTCCGCACAAATCAGCATATCAGAACTTTTCTGGATGGCATCCAGCTTATTTTGCGCAACCCTATACCAGAGGTCATTTTGCTTCTCAAAGAAATACTGGCGATACATTTCATTCAGCAAGCCTTGTTCGTGCGACGATAAATTTTTGAAAGATGAACTATCTTGCATGGCTATCCGAAAATGAAATTGCCCTGAAGTATACTCATCGCGCAGTAAAATCACATTGCCCAATAAATCATACAGCCCCTGCTTTACATCGGGGAGGTTGTAATGCTTACTGAACCAATCATTGATTTTTTCCTGGCTGTTGAATGCTTCTCTAAACCGGTATCCCTCGAGTATATTTTCTTTCACCCAAGCTGCATGTTCTCCAAAAACACCATACAAAACCGTATCGGTGATATAGGGATCGCAAAATCTGGCTTCATCGAAAGGAACTCCTGCCTGTAAAAAATCGTTGGCATTTACCGGGTTTACCGGCATGAAACGCCCAAAAATACCTTCCACTGCTCTGATGGGAATGCTCCAGATACGGAAGAAACCCAGTACATGGTCAATCCGGATGGCATCGAAATAGTTGCTCATGTGTTCCATACGCTGGCGCCACCAGGCATAATCGTTTTCCTGCATCTTCTCCCAGTTGTAAGTTGGGAAACTCCAGTTCTGGCCCTTCACGGCAAAAGCATCAGGTGGTGCACCGGCCTGCATTTCCATATGAAAGAGTGACGGGTTCATCCAGGTATCCACACTGTGCCTTCCAACCCCGATGGGCAAATCGCCTTTGAGAATAATGTTTTGTTTATGTGCGTAATCCACCGCATCGCGCAATTGCAAATGCAGGTGGTATTGGCTATAATAATGAATGGCAACTGCATCGTAGTGTGCTGTATCGGGACTCACCAGTTCCTGGATGGCATCTTCATCATAAGAAGCATAGGCTCCCCATGTTGAAAAATCGGCATTCTTATTTTTATCGCGTAGATAACAAAAAGCGGCATAAGGAACTAACCAATGCCGGTTAAGGTCGAAGAAATCAAAATAAGCGAAGTCGTCTTTAAATGAAAACTTATCCTTCTCATACAATTCGCGAATGGCATTTGATTTGATCTTCCAAACACGGTCGTAATCGAGTGTGGGCAGATCATTGATTTCCTTTACTTCTTCAAGTGTTTCCTCCGGAAATTCCAAAGAAGCAGCTAAAGCCAATTTTTGCACATTCAGAAAAACAGGATGCAGGGCAAAGGCTGATATCGCAGAATAGGGATAGGAATCTCTTCGGTCATGCTTAGCCGTTGTATCGTTGATGGGTAGTAGCTGAATCATTTTCAATCCCGATGCCTTCGCCCAATCGGTAAGCAGATTGATATCGGTAAAATCGCCGATGCCCCAGCTTTTATCAGATTTTAAAGCCGACAACTGGATATTTACACCAGCGGCTTTCCAGGGAAAATGATGGAAAGCCACAAACTGATGTAGTATAGTAAAATTTTCCCTCCCCTGAGGTTTTTGAAGCAATCGGTTATCACCTTCTTCCAGAAAAAGTACTTTTTTTTCTACGGTATCGTAAACTCCGAACTTATATTCTAATGGAAATTTCTCTTTGTTGAGATTTAGTTTTACCTGCCAACTGTGTTTTTTCTTGCGCAACAGTATCGGATTTTGTAAATCCCATTCTTTCAGTTTCTTACTTGAACCAACCAGACAAACGATTTTGTTTTCAGGTAGATACGATGCATGTACATCAAATAAATGGGTTGGATTTTTTACGGAAGTTTCTTTTACTTTCTGCCGATGGGTATCAAAAACCTGTGTGAAAGCACGGCTATTGAAAACCGAGGGATAAAAAGACAAGGACTGCCAATCATCAACCACGTCGATATCATCTGCATCCGTTTTTTTCAGGTGGAGTGCTCGTGCAGGCCAATGGTCGGCAACTTCTCTCCCATCAGCTTCGGTTAAAATATAGTGATAATGAAAAGGTTCTTTTTTTTGTGAATCGGAGGGTTCAAAACTACCGGTCCAGAAAGCTTCATTCAGATAAGTAAGCTCCAGAGCAATTGGGCCTTTATCTTCGTCTTGGGGATGAATCCTGATCCCCAGCTTTTGGCCATAATTGGTAGCATACCTGATATAGAAATGAATTCTCATCGAACAAAAGGGTTTAGGAGAGCAATTTAATCATAATAGCTAAAATTAGCCATTGATTTTGAGATGATTTGAAGCAGTTTGAAAAAAAAAGAACCGAAAAAATATTCTCCCTTATATTTGCAAAAACTAACAAAAATGGAACATAAGAAAAGATCATCCGGGTTGTATTGGGTATTATTTTTACTTTCGGTAGCCGCCTTTTTTGGGGTGTATGCTGTGGGTGGCGGATACTGCTCGATGATTCTACCATTTAATGTAACCTTTTTTGCAATGGCTATGGATTTGATGTGATTATACTTCTGACTTAATAATAAAATGCCCTGTTTCGCAACGGGGCATTGTTGTGCAAAAAGGGGTCAATTGTTTTAGTTTACGTATCGGCTGCGTTTGTAATGATTATCTGCAGCCTGATGCATGTTTGCCGATCGCGAACAGGAAGTAAAAATCAGGGTGATAAAGCTGATGAAGAGCAGTTTTTTCATGGGGATGGGGTTTATTTCATCCGGTATCACCAAAACGCCGGGGATATTTTAGGGCATATGCCAATAAAAACTTAAAGTCGCCCCGCCCCCGCCCCGGATTTCGTGTGCCACGAAACGGAACAACTCCTCCGCCCCGGTTCGTGTCCTCACGAAACGGAATGATTCCGCAGCTGCGTGGTCTCCTGACCTGCAGCAAAAAAATCATTTATATATATTCATCTCCTCATTATAAACAGGGCTCTGGATGCCCAAAAAATTCAAGACACTGTGAAATACATGGTTCTGTGATAAAGTTTGACTAGGTTTTAGTTGCTTCGTGCTATCCGACAACCAAACTATGAAAGGAATATCATATTGTTCTTTTGGAGCAATACTTAATGGTAATCCATGCATATAAAGATTCTTTTCTCCTAACGATTCTCCATGATCGGAAATAAAAATCATTGAACTATTGTATTCCGGCAATTGTTTCAGATGCTCAATTACCTGATGTAATACATAATCGGTATAAACGATTGTATTGTCATAAGCATTGATTAACGATTCCTGAGAACAATTTCCTAGTTCAACACTATTACAAACCGGTTTAAATATTTCAAATTGAGGTGGATACTGTTTACTATAAGTTGGACCATGACTTATGCTGGTATGTAACACGATCAAAATCTTATTCTTTTTACTGGCAAGAATTTGTTCTTTTAATCCGGATAAAAGAACTTCATCATAATTACATCCTTCACCTTTACAGTTTGCCATTAAAACATCGTTACGCTGATAATTTGCGATATGAACAGGCGGTTCGCCCCAGTTTGTGGTTCGCCAGATTACATCCACATTATTCCTATACAGGTAATTAGGCAAAATTTCATACAACTTATCTGAGCTGGAATGTTCTAAAATACATTTTACACCCGCAGTTGTATAAGTTGCACAGGAACTGGCTTCAAAATGATACAAATGATCTGTTTTAGCCAAAAGCGGATTCGTATTCCTATGATAACCGTATAAAGAAAAGTTTTCGCTTCTTGCCGATTCACCGATTACCAACACCATAACCGATTTTATAGAGTCTTTTACTGTTGCATTCGGCAACAATATCTCCTTTTCATTTTTCTGTTGTTTATGAATATAAAAAAGAGAGGTATTCACCACATAACTCCAGGGCATGGCAAGCCCACCCAATACTTTTGAATTCTTATCAATCCAAAGCCAGTTTTTAGCATTTGCAAATACCATTCCCAGCATAAATAATAAAGCTACAGAAACGGTGATTAAAAATCTCTTCCATGTTACATTGATGATTTTAACCTTGATGATATAAATAGCCGGAAGAATACCTAACAGGATGATATATAATATTAATTTGAAGGAGAAAAAACTACTCGACTCTTCATAATTGGTATTGAGCACGTTGCCTATCATGCTTTCGTCGATGATTACCGCATAGGTATTGATAAAATAAACGGCAATGGCATTAAGGATAAAAAATAAGATCAACAGAACTTTTCCAACATAACGGAAAAGAAAAAAAATGAGGTAAAAGGCGAAAGCATTGG
>JAPLEF010000020.1 GCA_026391525.1 Sphingobacteriales bacterium | reverse complement strand
TTATTAAGAAAGAGGATCGAGTTTAGTAAGATTAAAGAATAGTGTTTACTATTTTTACAACAAGAAGAGCCGTGTGCATTGAGAGATGCAAGCACGGTTCTGTGAGAAGCTTGGGCTGAAATGCACTTGCTTACTCGGCGTCTCCTTACCTGCAGCCAAAAAACGAAACGTTTTCTTCGAGAGACGTTTCTGGGAAGGAATGACCTAAAGATCATGGCGTCGCAAAATGCGATACCACAATAAAAATTATATTTGCAAATCTTTAAAAAATGAACTTGGCTAAAGCAGTAAAGAAAGTAACCACAGAAGACGAAGAAATTATCAGTAAAATTTATTTTATACGGGATAAGAAAATCATCTTGGATAAAGACTTGGCGGAGCTCTATGATGTAACAACAGGGAATCTAAACAAGGCAGTAAAAAGAAATTTAAAACGTTTTCCAGAAGATTTTATGTTTCAGTTAACAGAAGCCGAGTTTAAAAACTTGATATTCCAAAGTGGAATATCAAGTTGGGGCGGTACAAGGAAAATGCCGTATGGTTTTACGGAACAAGGTGTTGCAATGTTATCAGGTGTTTTAAATAGTGATAGAGCGATAGAAGTAAATATCCGTATCATAAGAATATTTACAAAGCTTAGAGAAATGTTGCTGACGCATAAAGATATTTTATTGAAGATGGAAAAGGTAGAAAAAAATATGATGCAACAAGATGGGAAAATGAAGCAATACGAAAAAGATATACAAATAATTTTTGAAGCCTTGAAACAGTTGTTAAACCCACCACAAGAACCGAGGAAAAGAATAGGGTTTAAACCAGATAATTAAAAGAAGTTATAGAATTGGAGGTCACAAATTGCGACCTCCAATTTTTTGCTTTAGAACAAAAGCCCGGCAACATCAATAAATATCAACAACAAACAAAGCCGAACAAGCCCCACCACAGCACGGCTTAGGCTTTAGTCCACACACATAACCCTGCACACAAAAAGCCTTCGATGTTGCAGTCAGTTTTTTTGTCATGTTTTTTGTTTGCCAACACACATGCACTACTTTGTTTTTTTAAAGACAGACAAAACAAACAAGTGCAACTCACCGCACGAACAAAAAGCCACGCCACACAAGCTGCCTGAAGCTTTTCCCCTGTTGGTCTTCACTAATTTTTTCGCCGCTGCGTGATCTCCTTACCTGCAGCCAAAAAACGAAACGTCCTCTTCGAGAGACGTTTCTGGGAAGGAAGAAAAGTATGAAGTGCAGGATCTGGAAACATTTACCAGCCAACTAATAAAACATCATCCGTTCGGATAAATCTTGAGGTGCCAAATTGTGACCTCAAGATTTATAGTTTTATATTTACAGCATCAAAACAAAATCAATGGCAAAGAAGGAATTACAGGCACTGGTTGCAGAGCAAAAAATACTAAACAAAATTTATGCAATCCGTGGCGAAAAAGTGATGTTGGACAAAGATCTTGCAGAGATGTACGGAGTAGAAACAAGGGTTTTAAATCAGAGTATCAAAAGGAATCTGAACCGCTTCCCGAAAGTCTTTATGTTCCAGTTGTCAGAAAAGGAGTTTAAAAAACATGATATCACAAAATGTGACATCAAGTTGGGGAGGTACAAGAAAATTGCCCTATGCTTTTACAGAGCAGGGAGTGGCCATGTTATCAAGTGAATTAAACAGCGAGTCAGCTATCGAAGTAAACATCAGGATTATAAGAGTGTTTACAAAAATGAGAGAGTTTGCCTTAACCCATAAGGAAATATTTATGCAGCTTGCCAAACTTGAAAAAGAGGTGAGTAGCAATAACAGGAATACCGAAAGAAACAGCAACGATATTGAAAATATTTTTATGGTGCTGAAAGAATTATTGACAAAAGAAAGCAAAAGAAAGCAAACCCACTCCGCGAAATAAAATAGGCTTCAAGTCATACGAATAACATCCCAAAGCCCGACCCACAGTACGGCTAATGCTTTTTTCTCACCAACGACATCAACCTTAAGAGTACTTCCTATTATCAACCCATATAATGAGTCAACATTTTTTCCGCTTTTGGTCTTAACTAATTTTACGCCGCTGCGTGGTCTCCTTACCTGCAGACAAAAAACGAAACGTCCTCTTCGAGAGACGTTTCTGGGAAGGAAGGCCGCTGGTGAAAAACACCAGGCGGCGGCTAGACAAAAAACGAAACGTCCTCTTCGAGAGACGTTTCTGGGAAGGAAAATTTTCTTGGCTTAGTTATTATTTGTATAACGTATTTTATGGCAATTCAACTATAACTTCATTTTTTCGATTAAAAACTTCATAAGGTGCATTATAGCCGAAAAAATAAAATTGATTAGAATACTTGATACCTTCAGCATCTAAAGCCGCTTTTAAATTCTGTTTATTCTCTTCTATTTTAGTATCATTAGCCCAACCGCTAAACCTTATCGCAGCAACGGTTTTTGCAGGTTCTTGCTTAAACTCTATACCTGATTGATTAGGCTTAGGAAGCATATCCTTATTAAATTTCTTAGGAACCATAAACATCATAGTCATGGAATCCTCTAATGACATCGAGACAGGGGAAGTCATAGATATTTTTTCATTCCTTTCATTATTTCCAAAAATATATCTCGCTAGAATAGAGAAACCTTTACTTGAAGAATTTTTATATCCTTT
>JAPLEF010000157.1 GCA_026391525.1 Sphingobacteriales bacterium | reverse complement strand
GGTGATGTAGATCCGAATGTGTACGCCTATTTTGTTGATAGGTTTGAAGTCTTTAATAATAGGCCCCAAATTTATGGTTCCTTTAAAGATAATATACAATTTTTGGATAAGGAAAAGGTTGATATCCGAAGAAGATCAATTGGCACTTGTAATTTACAAAATTGGCGTTTACTCAGAAAAGGTAGGATGTAATATTTGTATATGATTAAAAAAAAATTTGTATCATATCTAGTGCTGATGATTTGATTTCCGAAAAAATAATTTCGTGGTTCAATAAATTATCAAAAGGGCTTATAAGTGTAACAAGAATCAATTGGCAAGATGAGATATGTGTTAACGAAATCAACATGCCAGGCAACAACTGTATTATAATGTTAAGAGGGCGCTCTATTGATCTTAATTCTTTTGATTATTTTTTATACAGAAGGGGCTCATTCACCTTTGGTAATTTTAACTCAATTCAGTTTGAAGGAACTGAGATTTTTTCTCCAGCTCTGTACTCGGGAACGGAATCGAACCGGCTCTGTACTCGGGAACGGAATCGAACCGTCACTCCCGTTGCGGGGAATCCCGATTGAAAATCGGGACGTGTCTACCAGTTCCACCTAAATCATTTCCCAATAAGCGATTCAATAAATTTCCTGCTTTTTTTAGCTTTAATCTCTTTTTCCCTTTTACCTGCTAATGATCGCGTAGCATAAATTTCAAAGTATACTAACTCCCATGGAATATAGGCTTTGGTTGAGGGTACAATGCCTTTGTTATGACGCTCATGCCTTGAAGTAATGTCTTCACTTTGACCGATGTAGTAACGGTCAAACTGCTTACTGTACTACAAGATATAAGTATAATACATAAAAAACCTATTATACGCTAAGATAGTCGGCTGGTCGGGAGACAACGCCTTGGCTAAAAACAAAAAACCTTGACAAGGTCAAGGCTCTGTACTCGGGAACGGAATCGAACCGTCACTCGCATTGCTGCGAACAGGATTTTAAGTCCTGCGTGTCTACCAGTTCCACCACCCGAGTAAACTTCTTATAAAATTCCGGCGTATTGCGCAGGATTAGTGAAAAAAAATCCCGACCAGGTCGGGATGATTATGAGCGGAAGACCGGGCTCGAACCGGCCACCCCGACCTTGGCAAGGTCGTGCTCTACCAAATGAGCTACTTCCGCAGGAATAAAAAGAACTTCGTTTTTTTAGGATGGCAAAAATAAGCTTTGTTGCCCAAAAAAAACAACTTTATTTATATTTTGGATTGTAAAGGGTGTTCTCCGGTACTTTCACATCGGGCTTTCCTTTGTAACGATGGGTGTATAAACCATAACAACCTCCCAATACAAAAGCAAGGATCACAAAAACCTGGCAAAACCAGATGAAACGGGATGAGGATACCCAGTTGTGCCCGAAATCTTTGTGGGTATTATCAATAACTTCTTGTTGCATAGTAGGTTATTTTACGGTTGCAAAAATAAGACCTTCGCGTTAAATAAAATTATTTCCCCGGAACAATTTCTGAAAACCGTTTCCTTCCTTTTACAAAATAATCCCATACGATACTTCCTTTGTACATCCCCGAAATTGCTGTTGATTTTTTCTTAGGCAAATCTACCCATCGCTTTCCAAATACCAGCCATTGCACGTATTTGATATGGGCTTTGATCAGGGCAAAGAAAAAACCGGCGTCCCCCGAAAAAAGTGCCCGCCATGCAGCCAAACCATCCAGTGCCAACCTAACAGGTATAATGCAAACTGACTTCCTAAAAGGCAGGTTTCTACTCATCATGATCAGGTTATTGCGGAAATTGAGGTACACTTTCCGGCTGTTGCCTGCAGGTAAAGTGCCACCCCCCACATGGTAAACCACTGCTTCAGGCACGGTAAAAACTTTATATCCCCAGAGTTGCAACCGCCAGCAAAAGTCTATTTCTTCCTGATGGGCGAAAAAATGCTCATCCAACCCCTTCATCTCATGATATAAGGTTGTTCGTACAAACATCGCAGCACCGCTTGCCCAGAAGCAAGGTTGTACCTTATCATATTGGCCAAGGTCTTTTTCACAATATTCAAAAACCCTGCCCTTGGCAAAAGGGTATCCAAAACGATCTATCCATCCGCCCGAAGCTCCGGCATATTCAAAAGATGATGGATCTTTTTGAGAAAGAATTTTTGGCTGGCAAGCCCCGATCTGCTCATCAGTTTCCATCAACCGGATCACCGGTTCAATCCACCCCGGTGTAACTTCCACATCACTGTTAAGTAATACATAGTAATCGCTTTGTACCTGCCGCAATGCCGTGTTGTATCCTTTTGCGAAACCTTCATTGCTCAGGTTTTGGATCACCTGTATGGCTGGATAATTTTCCCGTAACCAATCAACCGAATCATCCGTAGAAGCATTATCGGCAACGATTATACGAAGTTTAGGATAAGTACCACGCATCACCGAAGGAAGGAACTGTTGCAGAAAATGCCTCCCATTCCAGTTCAGGATCACTACTGCCACCGATGGTATATTTTGTTGCTGATTTCCTGAAATGGTTGTATTTTCCAATATCCTTGATTGATTTTCTTAGCAAGAACAAACTTAAGCCATTTCTTTTTTACAATCACCTGAAGGAGAAATTGCAGATTTCGTACTTTTAAACATGTTCCCGCAACTTTTCAATTGGCGCAGTTCACTCGCGCTTATAGCGATAGCTATCGTGATGGTATCTATTTTCTACTCCAATTTCCTTGCCCGCAAGATTGCTGCCGAAGAAAAACAAAAGATAGAACAGTGGCTGCAGGCGGTTTCCGACATCAATAACCCCGGCATCACCTCCACCGATCTGGCCAGCAAAATCCTTACCGAAAACAGTGTTGGCATACCCATGATTACCGTTACGGAAAAAGACAGCATCCTTGATCATTATAACCTCGATACGATTAAAGTAAAAAACGACCCTCAATACCTGAAAAGGAAACTCGCAGAATTCAAGAAACAGTACAATCCGATCATCTGGAAAAATCCACTCAACCCCAGCCAAAATAACCTGGTGTATTACGGCGAATCGAACCTGCTCAAACAAATAAGGTATTTTCCGATCATACAATTATTGGTGGTGGCATTGTTCATCATCGTAACACTGATAGCCATTCAAACTAAAAACAAGAGTACCCAAAACCAGGTTTGGGCAGGAATGGCGAAGGAAACTGCTCATCAGCTTGGCACACCAATCTCTTCACTGGAAGGCTGGGTGGAAATGCTGCGGGAAAGCCCGGGCAATGAAAAGATTTCCATCGAAATGAGCAAAGATGTGGAACGACTCAAATTAGTGAGCGATAGGTTCGGAAAAATCGGAAGCACGCCACAACTCGAACCGAATGATATCATTTTCCAGGTAGAAAAAATGGTGAACTATATCAAACGCCGCTCAACAGATAAGGTGAATTTTGTGATACACGATTTCGGACAGCAGGATGTAACGGCGATGATCAATGTGCCCTTGTTCGACTGGGTGATTGAAAACCTGCTTAAAAATGCACTGGATGCCATGGATGGACACGGAAGCATCACCGTTTCTATCAAAGCGGAAACCACGCAGGTGATTATCGATGTAACTGATTCGGGAAAAGGTATCAGCAAAAAAAATATCCCGATGGTTTTTAAACCCGGCTTCACCACAAAAAAAAGAGGCTGGGGCTTGGGTCTGTCACTGAGCAAACGCATCATCGAACAATATCACAAAGGTGAACTCTTTGTAAAATCGAGCGAAATCAACAAAGGCACCACATTCAGGATCGTACTTAAAAAATGAGTACCTGTAGGCATTCCAATTATTAATTCATTTTTTCAGGCTTTACTTTTATATTTGCAGTGCTAAAAAGCGAATGGCAACATTCATGCGTAACAAATTATTTGCGGCGATGGCGAAATTGGTAGACGCACTACTTTGAGGTGGTAGCGCCCGAAAGGGTGTGGGAGTTCGAATCTCCTTTGCCGCACAAGCTTCCGTTACGGAAGCTTTTTTATTTTGCTTAACTTGTAAAAAAATATACGATGACTCAGGATATACAGTGCCCCCAGTGTGGACATGTTTTTGATATTGAAAATGTACTTGCCGCTGAATTAGAAAAGAAAATTCAATTGCAATACCAGCGTAAACTTAACGATTCGTTGCAGAAAATAGAAGATGATAAGAAAAGGTTTGCCGTTGAATTGGCCCAGTTCGAAGAAAAGAAAAAAAATGAAAATGAATTGTTCCTGCAAAAATTAAATCAGGAAAAAACTAAAATGGAAGCAGAACTGCAAATCCAATTAAAGGAATCTATTGCAGCCGATTATGAAAACCGGCTTCAAATGCTGAGTACAAATAATGCCGACAGTGAAGAGAAATTGAAAATCGCCCGAAAAAAAGAATTGGAATATCTGCAAAAAGAAAAAGAATTAGAAACCAAAAAAGCAGAACTCGAAATTGAAATAGAAAAAAAATTAGCTGCCGAAAGGAACCAGATTACGGAAACCATCCGCAGGCAGGAAACTGAAAAGAACAGCCTTAAAGAACAGGAGTTTCAGATGAAAATGCGTGAAATGGAGAAACAATTAGATGACCAGAAAAAACTGGCTGAAGAGATGAAACGTAAAGTGGAATTGCGTTCGCAGCAATTACAGGGAGAAGTGCAGGAAACCGCAATCGAAGAATTATTGAAACAAAGTTTTCCTTTCGATATCATTGAAGAAGTGGCCAAAGGAACCAAAGGCGCAGATTGTATTCAGACCGTACGCAACCAGTTTGCACAGGAATGCGGTAAGATCATTTACGAAAGCAAGCGTACTGAAAATTTTGGTGCAGATTGGATAGATAAGTTAAAAAAAGATATGTTAGCACAGGGTGCAGATATTGCCGTGATCGTTACCAAAACCATGCCTAAGGATATGCCACAATTCGGGGACCGCCAGGGCGTTTATATATGCAGTTTTAGTGAAGTGAAAAGCGTTTCCAGCTTATTGCGCAATGCAGTTATAAAAATTGCAGATGCCCGAAAAAGCCAGGAAAATAAAGGGGAGAAAATGGAGGCGCTTTACCATTACCTTACCAGTCATGAATTTGTAGGTAACTGGAACGCCATTCGTGATGGCTTCAGGCAGTTGCGCAGTCTGTTGCAAAAAGAGCGGGAAGATTTCGAAAAAAACTGGAAGAAAAAAGAAAAGCAGATTGAACTGATCATCCAGAATTCATTGCATATTTCAGGATCTATTGAGGGTATCTCCGGACAAGACAGTATCGATATGCAATTGGAAAATCAGGACAGTGAAAAACAGATAGAAAACTGAATTATTTCACTACCTAACAAATGATCTTACGAACTAACATTTTATTAGCTATTCCAAACCAACCACCCAACTCAAACAATTGCCCTCCACAAAACGGCTATGTACCATTAACGGGACAGGATTATTTTTTGAGATTCCACAGGAAGCAATAAACAGTTGTTCATCGCATTGAACGCTGATTATATTCAAGTGCCTGATGAAATCAACCTGTCCGCTACCCAGCCATTTGAACAAAGATTCTTTAATACTCCATCCCAGCGTGTATTGTTGAAAGAGGCTGAGAGGTAAAGCATGTAAAATCATTTTCTCGTGATCACTCAGAAATTTATGAACGATACGGCCTATTTTAGGATGGGGAGTTTCTATATCAACACCTACCCTTTCGCTGCTGCTTACCAACGCTGCCGCATAATCGCCACAATGGGAGATGGAAAAATGAAATGCTTCACTTTCCAGATATGGCTTTCTGGTATCTGCAATGAGGATGATATCTAATGGAAAAGAAGGATACAATGTTTTAAGCAAATTCCTGCCTGCATAATGCTGAAGCCGCTTGTGTGGATGGGTGATAGCAGATGATACCGGCACTTCCTTACTGAAGAAATCTTCGTTTTCTGTAATATGCCAAACCCCTATCTTACAATGGTGGTTAATATTTTGTTGATAAACCAGCGGCATATCCTGATGAAGATGAAAAAACTGAACAGTGAAAAAATTACTTTTACAAATTAACGAATAAGCCAACTTAAAATGATACTTAGCGATAAAAGGATTCTGGAAGAAATGGAAAAAGGCACCATCAAAATTGTACCCTATCAACGCGATTGCCTCGGCAGTAACAGCTATGATGTACATCTGGGTCCACACCTGGCCACTTATGAACATGCAGAACTGGATGCCAAAAAACACAATACTATCAAGCATTTCGATATCCCCGATGAAGGTATCTTACTATTGCCACATATGTTTTATCTGGGTGTTACCGAAGAATATACTGAAACGCATGCCCATGTTCCTTTCCTGGAAGGTAAATCCTCAACGGGAAGATTGGGAATAGATATTCATGCCACAGCCGGCAAAGGCGACGTTGGTTTTTGTGGTAACTGGACGCTCGAAATTTCGGTAAAACAGCCGGTGAAAGTATACAAAGGAATGCCAATCGGGCAATTGATCTACTTCCCCGTTGATGGTGAGATTGAAGTAAAATACAATGAGAAAAAAAATGCCAAATACAGCGGCCAGCACAACAAGCCTGTTGAAAGCATGATGTGGAAGAACAAGTTTTAATTCAAACGCCAGATTTCATAATTCAGCAAAGCCGCAAAGCTTACCCAGCAGAGATAAGGAACCAATAGCCATGCAGCTACTTTAGATAGTTTTAAAAACCAGATAATGGTAAGCAGGATTGAAATCCACAGGCATACTATTTCTACCAAAGCCCAACTCGGTTGCTCCAATTTGAAAAAAATCAGCGACCAGCAAAAATTCAAAAACAACTGAAGCCCGAATAAAAATAAAGCCTGCCTCCATATTTTGGTATGGCTTTCCTGTTTCCAAACCAGGTACAAGGCTATTCCCATTAGGATATATAGTGCAGTCCAAACCGGAGCAAAGATGCCATTGGGCGGATTAAAGGAAGGCTTTTGAATGCCGGCATACCATCCCGTTACGGCTTCACTGGTAAAAAAACCGCTGACAGCACCAATAATAAGCGGTAAAAGAATGGCGATGATTAATTTTTTCATGAAGGATATTTTAGCAAATAAAATAGGAATGCATCATTATAGCTTATTGTATTTTTTGTAGTATGAAATCAGAAACGCAGTAACCTCGTCATAGCTATGTAAACCCTGTGGCTGTTGGTTTCCCTGCAGGTATAATCCATAAGCCCATCTCACTAAAGGTTCAGCAAAACTTTTATGCCGGTTGTTAAATGTAATCCATTCTTTGATATCAGCTTGCACATCTGTTGAAAGTTCCTTTCTGCATTGCCTGGCCAAAGTGCTGTCTTCCCCATAAAGTTGACGATTAGCATACATGAACAAATCGAGGTAAGCCGAATATTGAAACAAGGTATCAGATGAAGAAGAAATGGCAAGATAACCAACAAAATTAGCTTCCCGCTCTTTGGCGTAGCCCAGTTGATGAGCTATTTCGTGTGCACAAATAAAAGGTTGCAAAAATGGAGGTACGGTTGTGTTTACCTGAGCCTCTCCGGTAAAAGGGTTATAATAACCGGTGAATCCTGTATAATTGCCAACCCAACCCCAAAGGGATGTTTTTATGGAAGCGGGTTTGTATTTCAAAAAAGGATATTCGGTTGCGGCATGGGCATATAATTGTTGAGCCCTTTGAAAGAGCAATTTAGTTTCCGGATAGGCAACGCCATTTTCAACGAGATAAGATTTACTGTTGTTGGCTTTTTCTACCAGGATATGATTCAATGCCAGTAATTCAGTCTTTCCATAATCGCCTAAGTTTAATCCGATTTGGTGGGCGATTCCTTTACGGCTGTAATTCAATCCCCAGAAAATATTGAAAACAAGGTAAGTAATAACGATAAAATTAAAAATACGGTACCATTTAGCCGCCTGAAGCCAGGTTCTCCATGGATACTTACCTCTGAACAAAAGAAAAATATTTTTACTGAAAACATAGATAATCCATAATACCAAAAATCCATATACCATGTCGCCTATACTAAAATGTATCCATCCCAGTGAAACCCGTAATGTGCTTGAAAACCATGGTGAAAACCCTTGCGAATAGTAATTTTCAACCCTTTCTGCATCTAAACTATACCAATGAATGCCGGCACAGGCCAAAAATAGTAAAAGGCTGGTTAGCCATTTTTGGGTTCTATTCATAGCCCTAAAATTAATCAATGAACCCTAAACCCCTGATTTTGGATCAAAAATGGAATCTTTACTAGCAATTATTCATAATTTTGCCTTACCTTTGCACTCCTTTAAACGTTACACAATGGCTAACAGAAGGGCTTTTGAGATTGCTTTTGTGGGGTTGAAGCCCGGAGTTCATACGTTTAATTACGATTTAGATGATAAGTTCTTTGCTGAAAAAGGGGCCAAAGATTTTACCCATGCGAAAGCAAATGTAAAAGTGTCGCTCGAAAAAAACACCGGTTTCATGCTGCTTAAATTTGAAGTGGGTGGAAAGGCAGACCTGAGTTGCGATCGCTGTGGCAATCCGCTCACGATGGAGTTGTGGGATGAATTCAGGATGCTGGTGAAATTGGTAGACAACCCGGAAGAGATGAATGAGCAAGAGGAAGATGCAGATGTGTATTACCTTTCAAGAAACGAAAGCCACCTCTCATTGAGCGATTGGATTTATGAATTTGTGATGCTTAGCATACCGATGCAACGGATGTGCAGCAAAGAAGAGATGGGTGGGCCGCAATGTAACCTTGAAGTGCTGGAGAAACTGAAAGAAATGGAAGCAAGGGAAACAGAAAATAATGCGAAAGTACTTTGGGGCGGATTAGACCAGTTCAAGAACAATTAGAAACAGCTATCAGTAATCAACAATAAAAATCAGAAGTCATGCCAAATCCAAAAAGGCGCCATTCACAACAACGCAGTGCTAAAAGAAGAACACACTACAAGGCAGCCGAAACTACTTTAAGTACAGATGCTACCACCGGTGAAATACATGTTCGTCACCGCGCTCATGTGAGTGAAGGAAAATTATTCTACAAAGGGAAGCTGGTTGCTGAAAAAGCGCCATTGAAGGCTTAATTTTTTCCCTTACCATATGGATTCCAAAATCATAGGTTGAAGCTTTTCAATCCTGGTTTTGGAATTTTTAATTTTCTTAATTTCATCGCATGATCAGGATCGGCTTAGATATGATGGGCGGCGATTTTGCCCCGCTCGAAGCAATAAAAGGCGCTTTGGAATTCCTTGAGGAAGAAGGTACCCCCATTGAACTTATGCTGATTGGTGATGAAACCGCAATCCGGCCCATCCTTTCCCAATATCCCCTTCCTGCTGATTCCTATAAAATTGTTCATGCCAGCCAGGTGATTGAAATGCAGGAACACCCTACCCGTGCCTTAAAAGAAAAAACAGATTCTTCCATCGCAGTAGGTTTTCAAATGCTCGCTGCCGGTAAGATTGATGCATTTATAAGTGCCGGAAATACCGGAGCCATGATGGTGGGTGCATTATTCAGCATCAAAGCCATTGAAGGTGTTTTGCGACCAACAATTGGCGCTTATATTCCACGCGAAGATGGTTCTCTGGGTTTATTGGTAGATGTGGGGCTTAATGCAGATTGCAAACCCGAAAACCTCAACCAATTTGCCATACTTGGTAGCCTCTTCGCTAAACATATCCTCAATATCGAAGATCCTGGAGTAGGTCTGGTGAACCTTGGTGAAGAGGAAGGAAAAGGGAATCTTTTGGCTCAGGCTAGTTATCCCTTACTCAAGGAAAATAATCAGATCAGGTTTATCGGAAACATAGAAGGCAGAGATATCCTCAAACAGAAAGCAGATGTGATGGTGTGCGAAGGATTTACGGGAAATGTGGTGCTGAAACTAGCCGAAAGTGTGTATGACATCTTTAAGAGCAGGAATATTGAAGATGACCATCTCAACCGTTTCAATTTCGAAAGTTATGGCGGCGTTCCTGTTTTAGGTGTTGCAAAGCCCGTAATCATTGGCCATGGCATATCTCGTGCAACTGCATTTAAAAACATGATCCGCATTGCCTGTAGCATGATAGAGACTGACCTTACCGGAAAAATCAAAACCGCTTTTAAACCGGAAGCTGATTAATCGAGTAGCTTGATTTCATTCACCTGATAGTTTTTAACCGATTTCCTGCCGGCAACATCAGTGATAGTTATAGCCTGTGGCTTCGTTTTATTGCTTATCGAATATAACTGTGTTGTTTTCAATTCCTTTTGCTGATTGTACAAATTAACCACCAATGTTTGCTTTTCAGAAATGGTTACGGTTGCAAAGGCATAATCCTTACTGGTTGTAGTGTAAAATTTGTTGTTGGGATCAGTTTCCTGATATAACACCCCAACAGTTGAAATATAGAAATTACGAACTTTAGTAGCAGATTGAGCATTCACTGATTTTGCTGAG
>JAPLEF010000060.1 GCA_026391525.1 Sphingobacteriales bacterium | reverse complement strand
TCATTATTTAAAGTGAAGATTAATTGGGGCCTTTATTTGTGCCTGATGATTTTCTCCCGTTTGTTGTTCCCGGAGATTAGCTGGTATTCTTATACGGCAATAATGATTTCAGCTTTTCAATTCCTGCTGTTGTTTTATTCAATAGGATCAGTAATACCAGTGCGCTATTTGCTTGGATCTTTTATGTGTCTGCAAATGTTCGTTGGACCAACATTGGCATACAATGGTTTGGATCAATACCAGCGTGGCTTCCTGAAAATGCAGATACCAGAAGAGCAATATTTCCTTTACGTGATACCTGCAGTGATCTGTTTCATCTTAGGCCTACATATAAGGGCAGGTATGCTGGAAGGCGAAGTGGTTGATCTGGAGAAAATAAAGCGATTTGTAAAAGAGAATCCCAAACTGCCTTATTTTTTTATTGGGATCGGTTTTGTATCAAGTTTCGTATCCGGATTATTTGGTGCTGAATTAGGTTTTGTATTCACTTTACTGGCTTGTTTCAAATTCATTGGAACATTCTTAATTATACTAAGTGGTACAAAACTCCGACCGTTATTTTTATTTCTTGTATACGGATCCGTTATTGCTTCTTCACTAGGAAATGCTATGTTTCATGATCTGCTTACCTGGCTGGTATTTTTGGGTTCTGTACTGGCCATAAAGTATAAACCAACAGTACAGTTAAAAGCAATCGTTACATTCGGGTTTATACTACTTGCAATTACCATTCAGTTGGTAAAGGGTGATTACCGTGAAGCCACATGGAAGGGTGGGGAAGAAACTGGGCTCGAAACCCTTCAAAAAACAGTTGAAGAAAGTAAATCAAAATCAGGGTTCTTTAGTATGGAGAAACTTGGTACTAGTAATGTAAGGATCAATCAGGGTTTTATCATTACCAATATTATGAGCAATATTCCTGCACGCGTTCCTTTTGCAAAAGGTGAGGAAATGGCACAGATTTTTGAAGCTGCGATCATGCCAAGGATACTGGCCCCCAATAAACTCAATGCAGGAGACAGAGATTTTTTTATGAAATATTCGGGTATGCCCTTAGCAGAGGGCACTTCGATGGGGTTGTCTTCGGTAGGAGATGCTTACATCAATTTCGGAGTGGTTGGTGGCGCCCTGTTCATGCTGCTTTATGGTATGTTTTTCAGTGAAGTGTTGAAAGCATTCAATTATTTCAGTCCCGATTATCCTATTCTTATCCTATTTACTGCCATGGTTTTTTATTTCCCGATTCGACCAGATTGTGAATTGCAAACCATACTCGGACATCTCATCAAATCCTGTTTCCTTATCTTTGTAATGATTCAGATTTGGAATCATGTGTTTAAAGTTACCCCAACGCATTATCGGTTCATACCGCAGGAATAATTTTGATTTTGTCATTTCTTCATCGATATCGGTTTTTTTTTCAGGTATTGCTTCCCGTTATATTGGGTTGTTTTCTGCTTGTACTTTACAAAGACCGCATAAGAGCTTCTGCAGAAATAGGGCTGGGTAAACGAACTATAGCATTCAAACCCAAGCGTGGCGATTTCCCTATTCATATCATGAATCCGGCTTATGTTGATACCCTCGTGCAGGGCTGGAAAATGAGAGGGTCCAGGCATACCATCCTTTGGCTGGGCAATTCGCAACTGCATGGAATCAATCTATACCAAAAGGGGCAGCAGAATGCCGTGGGCATGTTGTGGGATAGCCTTCAATCCTTAAACAGGGAAGTGGTAGGCGTTAGTTATCCCAATGCCAACCTGCAGGAATTACTAGCCACTTTGCTTTTAGTCAGTAAAAAACTTGCGGTAAAGGATGTACTGATTCCGCTTTTTTACGACGATCTGAGGGAAGATGGCTTACGTACCATTCTCCAAACCGATGAACTCAAAGAAATTTGCCGAACACAAAAAGCATTTGTTTCCGGCTTAACAAGCTTTGAAGCATTAACAGCTGAAAAAACCGAGTTAACTCCCAAAGAACAGGTTTCGCCCGATTTTGAAGGCATCAAAGAAACAACCCAGGAAAAAACCGAACGTTTTCTGAATACGAAAGCCTCAGCCTGGTTTAACACCTGGGAAAAAAGGGCCGATATGCGGGGGAATTTTTTCAATACTTTGTATAATGTGAGAAACCGGATGATGGGTATTGATGCCACTACCATACGTAAAATGATTCCTGGAAGATATCGGGCCAATTTGCTGGCATTCCACCATATCCTTGATTTCTGCAACAATAAGCAAATACGACTAACGGTTTATATTCCTCCATTACGGAATGATGCGCCTATCCCTTATGAATCGGATTTGTATAAAGAATTTAAAATGGAACTCAGAAAGGAATGTTTAAAAACAGGTGCCCATTTTCTTGATCTTGAAAAGGTAGTGCCTAATCAGTATTGGGACAGGCTAATCAACGCGCAGGAGGGTTCGGTGAATGAGCAACTTGATTACATGCATTTTCAACAGGAAGGCCACCGCTTAGTTGCTGATACCATTTTTCATCATTTTGTTTCTCTACTTTAAGTTTTGATTTTCAACTCGATCACATTCCTCATATTTCTGCCATTGGTAGTTTTGCTGTATTGGTTTTTGCCGGGCAAGTACCGCAGTTGGATGCTGTGTTTGATGAGCCTTGTATTTTACGGCTTCTGGAAACCGGTTTACATTTTATTGTTGCTGTTTGCCGCATTGCTCGATTTTTTTGTTTCCATTGAAATCGACCGGCATGAAAATCCCATAAAGCGTAAACGTTGGCTGATACTGAGCGTCGGGTTAAACCTTGCCATCCTTTTTTATTTTAAGTACCTGATTTTCTTCACCGACAACCTTGAAGGAATTTTGAACATGCTCGGTTTGCATGTATCCATTCTTCCATCTCTTAAAATCATATTGCCCATCGGAATCAGTTTTTATACTTTTGAAACCATCAGTTATACGGTTGATGTTTACCGCAGACATATCAAGCCGGAAAGGAATTTCATCAGGTACCTTACTTTTCTGGTTTACTTTCCACATCTTATTGCAGGCCCTATCCTTCGTGCAGCCGAAATCCTTCCTCAATTGGCAGGAAGGCAGGCTTTCAAAGTCGATTTTCTGGTTGAAGGTTTCAGGAGGGTTTTGATTGGATTGTTTCTTAAAGTGGTGTTGGCAGATAATATCGCACCTCTTGTTGATCAGGGCTTCGCACTTCCAACAAATGATGTTAGTGCAGTAGATGTTTGGACCTTATCCTTTCTATTCGGCTTTCAAATTTACTTCGATTTTTGTGCCTACTCCCATATTGCTATTGGCAGTGCGAAAATGATGGGAATCCATTTCCCGGAAAATTTCAATTTCCCTTATCTGGCGGTTTCGCCAAAAGCTTTTTGGAAACGCTGGCATATCACCCTTTCCAACTGGATCAGGGATTATCTCTATTTGCCTTTAACCGGACAAAAAATGCTGCACAGCAAACCTGAGGCCATTTCCGAAATCAGGCACAGTTACACGATTAAAGGTTATATGGCATTATTTTTAACCTGGGCCATCATGGGTTTCTGGCATGGGGCTAGTTGGACCTTTGTGATCTGGGGTTTGTACCATGCCATTCTAGTAACGATGCATCGGTTGTCTCTTCATTTTTTCAAAAACATCAATCATCAATTCAGGAATTTTATGGGTTGGTGTATTTCATTACCACTGCTGATGTTGGGATGGATTCCATTCCGTACAACCAATTTACATGACCTTGGTCATTATGCATCAAAACTGGTTCATCCATCGCAATATACATGGCTTGGTTTAAGGGAAAATTGTTACCTGATTACTTTTTTATTATTGGTGCTGATGCTGCTAACCTACTGCTGGATTGAAGTAGTGAAACCCATCTTGAATAAATGGGTAGTAGGTTCAATATTAGATACGATTGCGCTTTCTGTTGCAGTTGCATTGGTAGTTATTTTCCTTCGGCCGATCAGCCAGTTTATTTATTTTCAATTTTAATCAGTAACAAAGGTTGACAAAAGTATTGATTTGCATACCCTGGTTTCATCCGGCTTTCAGGGCAGGCGGACCGATACAGTCGATTGCCAATCTCGTTAAGCAGTTTCCTGGAGATTCCAGATTTTATATCTACTGTGGAAATACCGATCTTAATGGAATCAGTTTAACCGTTCCCGAAAGCCAATGGGTAGATTACTGTAGCAATACTAAGGTTTGGTATGCCAAATCAAGTGGCCGAAGAAACCAGTTAAGAACTATACTAAAAGAGGTTCAGCCAACTATCCTTTTTTGTATCGGATTATATGATCTTAATTTCACTATCTACCCGGTGTTGTATTCAACAGCTGCCAAAAAAATCATATCAGTCCGTGGGATGTTGCATCCCGGCGCATTGTCGCAGAAATCTTTTAAAAAGAAAATATACCTATTGCTGATGAAAAGTTTAGGTATTCCCGCAAAAGTTGTTTTCCATGCTACAGACGTTACTGAAGCCCAATATATCAGGCAGGAAATGGGCGATAAAGTAACCATTGCAATTGCCGGTAATTATCCTGCCATAACCAAACCCTTACCGGTAGCCGCAAAAATGCCGGGTATGATTAACCTCGTGAGTATCGCGTTGATCAGTGCCATGAAAAATCATCTACTCATCATAGAGGCGCTGCAACAGATTGAACTTATAGTGGAGTACAAAATTTGTGGCCCCATAAAGGATGTCAATTATTGGCAGCAATGTAAGGAAGCTATAAATAAATTGCCCGTAAATATCAAAGTGCAATACGAAGGTGAATTGCCACCGGAAAAGTTAGAGATTCCATTACTTCAATCTCATGTTTTTATCTTGCCGAGTAAGAGCGAAAATTTCGGACATGCGTTACTGGGAGCCCTTAATGCAGGGCGGCCAGTGATCACCAGCCGTTTTACACCCTGGAACGATCTGGAAGCCGCTCAGGCAGGTATCAATTCCGATTTGACTGTAAAGGCAATCAAAGAGGCTATTTTATTTTTTGGGAAAATGAATCAGGATGAATACGATAAAAGTTGTGAATCAGCAATAGCTTATGCTGCCAATAGAATAAACACAAAGGAAATCGATTTGTCGTATTCCAAATTATTCTCCCTTTCATCAAACTGATACATGAGCTGGTATAACGATAAGCAATTCATCCGTTTCCTATTAACCTTTCTGGCTCTTTTTTTGGTATTCTATTTAGGCACTCAGTTCTGGATTGGTTTAGCTGCTCCGGGCGGTTTATACAGTCCCTTTGTTGAGCAACATCTGGATTATATAAGTTGGATCAAGAAATTATTAATGAAAGGGGCTGCATTTGTGGCATCCTGGTTTGGTTACGATACCATTGAAGAACCAGGATATTTGGTGAGGGTGGTTGGTAAAAGAGGGGTGATCATTGCATTTGATTGTGTAGGGTACGGAGTGTATAGTTTCTGGGCTGCGCTGATGCTGGCTTATCAGCAATCCTGGAAACGTAAATTGATATGGATCATATTCGGGTTATTGCTTCTCTATACCATTAACCAACTTCGGATCGGATTGTTTTTAGTGGCTATCAATAAAGGTTGGAAAATGCCTCTGGGATGGGATCATCATACCTGGTTTAATATTGTTGCTTATACAGCAATAGCACTCATGATCTGGGCTTTTGAGAAAAGAAACGGGATAAGAGCTTCGTAATCCTTGTACTCACGTTAAACCTTAAACGTTAAACCTTTAGTAAACTGATGATCATAATTGGAATCAATGCCTATCATGCCGATTCGTCTGCGGCAATATTCGTGGATGGTAAAATGATTGCAGCCATCGAGGAAGAAAGATTCCGCAGGGTTAAACATTGGGCAGGCTTCCCAACTTTAGCCATCGCTTTTTGTTTGCAGGAAGCAGGTGTTTCCTACGCTGATGTAGATTACTTTGCTATCGGCAGGGATCCTAAGGCAAAGCTATTCAGTAAACTAAAATATCTGGCCGCTAACCCTTCAGGAAGCTTGGCTGTGATCCGCGACAGACTGAACAATAGTAAGAAAGTAGCTTCAATTGAAAAGGAACTTTCGATTTTATCTTCACTGCCTGAAGCAAGTTTTGCAGATAAAGTGAAGAATATTGAACACCACCGCAGCCACCTGGCATCCGCGTTCTTCGCATCTCCTTTTGAAGAGGCAGCTTGTTTGTCGATCGACGGCTCCGGTGATTTCAGCACTACTATGACTGCAACGGGTAGGGGCAATGATATCACCGTTTTACAATCGGTTGATTTTCCTCATTCAATCGGGATATTTTATACCGCTTTTACGCAATTGCTCGGGTTTCCGCATTATGGTGATGAATATAAAGTGATGGGGATGGCACCTTATGGCCAACCCAAATACCTTAATTTATTACATGATGTGGTAAAACTTACCGATGATGGATTGTTTAAACTTGATCTGGATTATTTCCGTAAGGGCACATCCGGTGTAATTTCTTACGGCGATGATCATATTCCGATGGTTGCACCAATGTTCAGCGAAGTCATGGCGGATAAATTTGGCAAGCAAAGGGCAAAGGATGAGCCACTTTCGCAACATCATATGGATCTGGCTGCCTCGGTGCAGCGTATGACGGAAGAAGTACTCTTTCATTTGCTTAACCATCTGCACAGGAAGACAGGTCTTTCCCGGGTGTGCATAGCAGGCGGCGTTGCCCAAAACAGTGTGGCAAATGGAAAGATCACCAGAAATACCGGTTTCAGGGAAGTATATATCCCTTCAGCAGGCCATGATGCCGGCATTTCGATGGGTGCAGCGCTTTATGTGCAGCATCAGTTGTTGAAAGTGCCCAGGCAGGAACCCATCTATTCGGCGTATACTGGTAGCCGTTATACCAATGAAGAGATTGCGGCAGTGCTGCAGGAGAAAAGCATCGCATTCACCCAAATGGAAGATGCACAGCTCTATGACAAGGTTACGGAATGTCTGATTGGCGGCGGTGTGGTAGGATGGATGAGCGGACGAGCCGAATTCGGTCCGCGAGCCCTTGGTGGAAGGTCAATCATTGCCGATCCCAGACGTTCAGATGCGAAAGCCTTACTGAATGGCAAGATCAAGCGCAGGGAAAGCTTCCGCCCATTCGCCCCATCCATACTTAAAGAACATGTAGCTGACTATTTTGAACTGGATGAGCCTGTGCCTTTCATGGAAAAAGTATTTCCAATCCGAAAAGAGAAGCAGGACATCATTCCCGCAGTCACCCATGTTGACGGAACTGGTCGGCTGCAAACCGTAGACCGGTTGGTTTCTCCTCGTTATTATGCACTTATCGAAGCATTCTATAACAAAACAGGAGTGCCAATTCTGCTCAATACTTCTTTCAATGAAAATGAACCGATCGTAAACCGGCCTGAAGAAGCCATCGACTGTTTTCTCCGAACTCAAATGGATATGCTGGTGATGGAAAACATCGTTGTATCAAGAAAATAAACTCCTTTCGGCAGCAATTAGCGAATAAACTTTATTATTGTGGTGGAAAAGAAAACCGGATATGATGAAAGTGACGCTAATAACGGCAACGTATAATTCAGAAAAATATCTGGAAGGTTGCCTTCAATCGATCATATCACAGCGTTATAAAAACATCGAACTGATCATCATCGATGGAAAATCCACCGATCAAACTGTAAACATTATCCGAAAGTATGAAGCCCATGTTGCAAAATGGGTTTCCGAAACCGACCGTGGGATGTATGATGCCATCAATAAAGGAATGGCCATGGCAACCGGCGATATCGTCGGCATCCTTAATAGTGACGATATGCTGGCTAGTAATGATGTTATTGAAGCCGTTGTAGCCAGCTTTGAAGAAAAAAAAGTAGATAGTATTTATGGCGATCTGGAATATGTAGACCCGGATGATACGAACAAGATTTACCGGATCTGGAAAGGGAAACCATACAAAAGAAGCTTGTTCCGCATGGGTTGGATGCCGGCACATCCAACCTTCTATTTCAAAAGGGAATTAATTGGGAAATGTGGCGGATATGAAACCCATTATTACAGTGCTGCCGATTACGAATTCATGGCAAGGTATCTTTACCGGTTCAGGATTTCATCGTATTATCTGCCGAAACTTATTGTCAAGATGCGCCGGGGCGGACAAAGCAACAGTAATTTAAGAATCAGGTTAAGGGCAAACCGCCGCGATTACCTGGCCATGAAACGCAATAAGATTCCACTTGCATTTCTGGTATCCATTTTAAAGCCGTTGAGCAAATTACCACAATATTACAAAAAGTAACCCACTTCATTTCGGATAAAATGTTCTCGCTCTTTCAAAAAAAAAGTCAACCGGAGTCAGATTCTTTTTTTCCTATCAGTACAGATATGCATTCTCATATCCTGCCGGGAATAGATGACGGATCACCGGATGTAGCTACTTCTATTAGCCTTATCAAAGGGTTGATGGCATTAGGAATTACTAAATCAATTGCAACACCACATATCATCAGTGATATGTACCGGAATACTCCTGCAACTATTGCTGCAGCAAAAAGTGAGTTGCAAATAGCATTGAAAAAAGAACAAATGGATTTTGAATTGCATACTGCTGCAGAATACATGCTGGATAGTTACTTTTTCGAATTGCTGAATAGCGGCAATCCATTACTCACCTTGAGGGATAAATTGCTTTTAACGGAATTTTCCTATGCCTCGATGCCTGATGAACCCGGTAAATATAGTTTTGCCATCATCATGGCTGGCTATCAGCCGGTACTTGCCCATCCTGAAAGATATCCTTACTACTATAATAACTATAAGGTTTTTCATCATCTTGTTGAATTGGGTTTCAAACTGCAACTCAATCTTTTGTCGGTTACCGGTTACTATGGGAAAGATGCCGCTAAAGTTGCGAATTACCTTCTTAAAGAAGACTTGTATAGTTTTCTTGGAACCGATATACATCATGAACGGCACCTAGCGGCCCTTTCAGATGCTAATAGCAAGAAAATATTCAGAAAACACCTCTTCGGTAAATCGTGGAATACCATAATTTAGATTAGAAGGATCAGATGGTCCAGTTCACGATGCCATTTTCCCACTCTTTCCTGAAAGGCGCTGCGATCTTGATATAGTTATCGCTGTAGCCTTCCATCATCCCATTTTTATTTACTGATTCAAAAAGTACCGGGCGAACAGCGCCTGAGTTCTTTTCTACAAAGGCCTGCATCTTATTAAAGCTAAGGGTGCGGAGGATTTTGTTACGTTCATGCCTCAACGATATCGGAACAACAGGTTTGATTTCCAGGGCTTGTGTATTGCTCCGTTCGGAGTAAGTGAATACATGCAGATAAGAGATATCGAGTGATGCGATAAAATTTGCCGATGCTGCAAAATGTTCATCAGTTTCTCCCGGGAACCCTACAATCATATCAGCGCCGATACCTGCATGCGGCATGAGTTTTTTGATCAGCGCTACCTTATCTGCATACAATTCGATTTTATAGCGCCGGCGCATATCCGATAAGGTTTGATTGCATCCGCTTTGCAAAGGGATATGGAAATGCGGCATAAAATGTTTGCTTTGAGCAATGAATGCGATCATTTCATCCGAAAGCAGGTTGGGTTCGATGGATGATATCCTATAGCGTTCTATTCCTTCAAAAGCATCTAAGGCCCCGATCAGCGAAAAGAAATCTTCTTCCTTTTTCTTTCCTCCTGAAAGTCCGCGACCGAAGTCTCCCAGGTTGATACCGGTCAATACCACTTCTTTAGCACCTTCCTTTGCTATTTCAGCAACCTTTTCCAACACATTTTCAATGGCGTCGCTCCGGCTTTTTCCCCGGGCCAGGGGTATCGTACAAAAACTGCAGTTGTAGTCGCAACCATCCTGAACTTTTAAAAATACCCTCGTGCGTTCATGAACAGAATGTGATGCCTTAAATTCATGAACATCCCCAATATCGCAACTGCATATTTTAGCCGGATCGTTTGGTCTGAGCGTTTTAAGGTGGCTGCTGATATTGAATTTCTCAGCAGCACCCAGTACAAGGTTCACTCCCGGAATGGAAGCGATCTCTGCTGGTTTCAACTGGGCATAACAACCGGTGATCACTACCATCGCTTCAGGGGCTTTACGTTGAATACGCCGAACCAGTTGCCGGCATTCCTTATCTGCATTTTCAGTAACTGAACAAGTATTGATTACATAATAATCTGCTACCTCTTCAAACGTCCTCTGTTTAAAGCCCTCCTGCTCCAGCATCCTGCCTATGGCAGTGGTTTCGCTGAAATTCAGCTTACAACCCAGCGTATGTAAAGCAACTGTTTTATGCATGGCCGCAAAGGTACTAAAATCATGATTCTGGTTTGCATCGGAGCTGAATGCTTTAACTTCCTTGTAATTCCGATCATTTTTTATTTAGTGTGAGGAATAATTATACTGATATTTATCCATCATTTCACCCAATTTTGTAAAGTGAAACAACGGAAACTGACCTTGATTTTTGCATTGGTAGCCGGATTTTTTCTGGTCCTTCTTATCTATAGGCAAACACTTACCAATTCCGGTAAAGCCGGCACTAACAGATATAGTAAGGAAGTTTTCAACCGGTTAAACCCCAACCTGGTTTTCAGCAAGCATGCAAGATGCCGTATGGCATGCCGCCATATAGATGAAGAAGAAATTAAAGAACTTTTAAAATCGGGCACGATTAACGAAAGTAAGATTCAGAAAGGGACCCGGGGTACTACTTATCCCGTTGAAGGACTAAGCCGTGATGGCCAGTTGTTAAGGATTGTGGTTGCCCCTCATGAAGAAAAAATTGTTGTTGTAACAGTAATCGATTTACGTCAAGAATGGTCATGCGATTGTCATTGAATACAACAATGCTCTTTTATTACTTAATTTTGACCGTTCGCTCATCCAGCAAAGGCTTCGAATGAAAATAAAATCTTTTTTGGCAAAACCATTTGCCAATTATATATACCGGCAAACTAAAAAGAACATGTTAACTGCGGTAGCTGATCAGCAACAGTTACTACAACAATTGTTGAAGGGTGCTCAGAAAACAGTATTCGGACAAGAACACGGCTTTGAGAAAATAAAGGGTTACGAAGAATTTGTAAAACAGGTACCGGTTCGGGATTATGAAGCACTACGCCCTTATATCGAAAAAATTAAGGAAGGGAAACATAATGTGCTATGGAAAGGGGTGCCTATTTACTTCGCCAAAACAAGCGGTACCACCAGTGGGGTGAAATATATACCAATCACACGCGATTCCATCCCTAATCATATCAATACGGCACGAAATGCATTGCTCTGTTATATGGCCGAAACAGGCAATACCCAGTTTGCCAATGGAAAGTTGATTTTCCTTAGCGGTTCCCCTGAATTGGAAAGAGTTGCCGGCATTCCAACAGGCCGTTTGAGCGGCATCGTAAACCATCATGTGCCCAAATACCTGAGGGCAAACCAGCTGCCTTCCTACGAAACCAACTGCATTGAAGATTGGGAACAGAAATTAGATAAGATCGTTGCAGAAACCATTCATGAAAACATGACATTGATCAGCGGTATTCCGCCATGGATGCAGATGTACTTCGACAGGCTCATAGAAAAATCAGGAAAAAAAATCGGGGAACTCTTTCCCAATTTCAGTGTGATGGTGCAGGGTGGCGTAAACTATGAACCTTATCAAGCGAAACTAACGGAAAGCATTGGCCGCACTATCGATACCATTGAACTGTTCCCCGCATCAGAAGGCTTTTTCGCCTTTCAGGATTCGCAGGAAACACCCGGATTACTGCTCAACAGCAATAGCGGAATTTTCTTCGAGTTCATTCCGGTTGACCAACTTGGTAAACCGAACCCCGAAAGGCTTATGCTCCGCGACGTGGAAGTACAGGTGAATTATGCCATGATCATCAGCAGCAACGCCGGTTTATGGGCTTATGATATAGGAGATACGGTGAAATTCGTATCGGTCAATCCATATCGTTTATTGGTTACCGGTAGAACCAAGCATTTCATTTCTGCTTTTGGGGAACATGTAATTGTAGAAGAAGTGGAAGCTGCTATCCTGGCCGCTGCCGGAAAGCATCGCATCACTATCACTGAATTTACGGTTGCTCCATTTGTGAGTTCGCAGCAGGGAAAAAGTTATCACGAATGGTTTATCGAGTTTGAAAAAGACCCGGATACTTTGCCTGAATTCGCTGAGGAACTAAACGAAATGCTCCGTCTGAAGAATGTATATTACGACGACCTGATCAAAGGCAATATCCTTGAACCATTGAAAATAACTCCTATACGCAGGAACGGTTTTGTAGATTATATGAAGAGCGTTGGAAAACTGGGAGGGCAAAATAAAGTGGCCCGATTATCGAACGACCGCCAAATCGCCAATGCCCTTGAAAGCTTTAAAGTAAATTAACTGCATCATCCTTTTCTTATTCATCATATACAGAATTTAACCGTCTGCAATTTTAGGTCTTCTTTACGCAATTATTCCTGTAAATTGCCTTTCTTATTACTATTTGTTTAAAAGCAAACACTCATGGCAGGTGAAACTCCCAAAAAAAGGGTAGCCATTTTTGGCTCAACAGGTTCAATCGGTACTCAGGCGCTCGAAGTGGTTCGGGCAAATCCGGGTTTGTTCGAAATTGAAATCCTAACCGCCCATACCAATGATGAATTGCTCATCACACAGGCTTTGGAGTTCAAGCCCAATGCCGTTGTAGTGGTGAACGAAAAGAAATACGATAATGTAAAAGCAGCCCTGGCCTCTACAGCAATCAAGGTTTTTTGTGGCGAAAAGGCATTGGAAGAAGTGGCAGATTTTGATACTTATGATGTGATGATTGCTGCTATTGTAGGCTTTGCCGGACTAAAACCCACGCTGAAAGCAGTATCAAAAGGAAAAATCATTGCCCTTGCCAATAAGGAAACCCTGGTGGTTGCAGGTGATATCGTGATGCAAATGGCTTTGGAAAACCGGGCTCCTATCATTCCTGTAGATAGTGAACATTCGGCAATTTTTCAGTGTTTGGTGGGTGAAGGCAGAAATCCGATCGAAAGGATTATCCTCACCGCAAGTGGCGGGCCATTCCTCGGAAAGAAACCCAATTTTCTGGTAAATGTAAAACGCGACCATGCCCTGCAACATCCCAATTGGAGCATGGGTGCGAAAATTACCATCGATTCGGCCACCCTTATGAATAAAGGCCTTGAAATGATTGAAGCCAAATGGCTCTTTAACCTGCAACCTTCACAAATTGAAGTGGTCATCCATCCACAGAGCATCATCCACAGCATGGTGCAATTTGAAGACGGCAGTATCAAAGCACAAATGGGGCTTCCGGATATGAAATTACCCATCCAATATGCCTTAGGTTTCCCCAACAGGATCAAAAACGACTTTCCCCGTTTGAATTTCAGGAAATACCCGGCCCTCAATTTTGAAGAACCGGATACTAAAACCTTCCGAAATCTGGGTTTAGCCATTGAGGCCTTGCAAAAAGGAGGCAATACCGCCTGTGTGCTCAACGCAGCAAATGAAATAGCGGTATGGGCATTTTTAAAGAACCGGATCGGGTTTCTCGACATCACAGCCGTTGTTGAAAAAACCATGGCAGAAATTCCTTTTGTTGCCAAACCCACCCTTCAGGAATATTTTGAAAGCGATGGAGAGGCACGTAACTTTGCAGCTTCTTTGATGAAACTCTGATAGGCTTGCCAGAATTAGGTCTGGTTTGATTTTTCAGATGGGATTCTTCAACAGCGACTCATTTTTAATTTAAAAGAATATGATATTTTTAGCTATAGACTGGGGTAGTGTTGGTTTGAAAGCAGCTCAGTTGTTATTATCACTTTCCATCCTTGTAATCCTTCACGAATTCGGGCATTATATCACCGCCAGATGGTTTAAATGCCGGGTGGATAAATTTTATCTTTTTTTCGATCCCTGGTTTTCGCTTTTCAAAAAAAAGGTTGGCGAAACGGAGTATGGTATCGGATGGCTGCCCTTAGGTGGCTATGTGAAAATTGCAGGAATGGTAGACGAAAGTCTGGATAAAGAGCAATTGAGCTTACCTCCACAACCATGGGAGTTCAGGAGCAAACCCGCCTGGCAAAGATTGATTATCATGCTGGGGGGCGTAACGGTAAATATGATCCTTGCTTTTATCATTTATGCCATGATCCTCATGGTTTGGGGCGAAAAGAAAATCCCCTCAGATTCTCTCAAATATGGTATTGCGTTCAACGACCCGCTCTTTAAGGAACTTGGATTCAAACAAGGTGATAAGATACTATCTGTTGATGGCAAACCGGTGACTGATTATACGGAAACACTAAAAAAACTCCTTATTGTAGATAAGGAAGTAACCATCAGCAGAGATGGTAAAAACCTGAATTTACCCATGCCTGTAGATCTTATCGGTAATTTGGTAGAAAAACGAAAGAAAACAGAAAAACCGATGATCAGTCCACGTACTCCGGTACTGGTTTTGTATGTGCCCGATACAGCAACAGTTTATAAGGCAGGGCTAAGAAGAGGCGATCAAATTATAGCAATTGACAGCATTACAACTGATTTCTATGACCAGTTTGCAACCGTTCTGGAGAAAAAGAAAAAAGGAGAGTCGGTATCTGTTACGGTTAAACGCAATGATGCTATGCTCACCTTTAGTAGTGTACTTCCTCAGGACGGACTTGTGGGTTTTGGCGCACCTGTTGCCCCGCAACAATTTGATAGCCTTGGCATTTACAAATATGTGGTAAAGAAATACAGTTTTTTAGAAGCCATTCCAGGCGGTGTAAGAAGGGCTGGCGATGAATTGAAATTTTACATCGACCAGTTTAAAAAAATCCTATCCCCCGAAACCGGCGCCTATAAAGGTGTTGGTGGTTTTAAAGCCATGGGTTCTGTTTTTTCTGGCTATGGTTGGGATTGGGAACATTTCTGGACGATCACCGCATTTTTCTCCATCGTTCTTGCTTTCATGAACCTGCTCCCTATTCCCGGTTTGGATGGCGGCCATGTACTTTTCACATTGGGTGAAATGATCACCGGCAGAAAGCCCAATGAAAAGTTCCTGGAATACGCTCAGATAGCAGGCATGGTGCTCTTGTTGGCATTGATGCTTTATGCAAATGGTAATGATTGGTTCGGTTGGGGTAAATGATTTTAGCTGTGGGGTTGCTTCCGTCTGTGAACGGCACACTCAACCCATGGAATAACACTAACTTTGATTTTATCATCAATCTATAATACTGACTTTTTCGGCTATGCAATAGCTCAACTTTATTGATTTGGTTTTTTAGTTGATTTGACTTGAACAAATGATGCATCAGATCGCTTTGTTAAACCTAATTGATCAGGAGTGTTTTGAAATTGACCAAAAAATTCATCCATGCGTAAAACACTCAGCATACTCCAAAACTCCCTCAAGCTCACTTTTCAGGAACTGAAAGTAAATAAGCTTCGTACCGCTTTAAGTTTAACGGGTGTTGCTTTCGGCATTTTTTGCATCATCGGTGTATTGGCAACAGTGAATAGTTTGGAACGCAACATCCAAAATGAGGTGAAGAGTTTAGGGAGCAATACTATCTATATTGATAAATGGGATTATAGTGGTGGCCCTAATCAACCTATGTGGAAGATTCGTGCACGACCGGTTATGAAGAGCGATGAAGCAGAACATATCCGTGAACGTTCGAGCCTTACCGGTGAAGTAACTTATCTGATGCAAACCGGGGCTAACCTTTCACATAAGGATGATCTGTTGCAAAATGTTCGGGTATATGGGATCAGTGAAGCTCAGATCAACATCCAACCTTTACAATTTGAAGCCGGTCGGTACTTCTCTTCTTCCGAATTCAGCAATGGAACCAATAACTGCATCATCGGTTTCATGAATGCGGAAAACTTATTCGGTTCTGCTGAAAGGGCCATCGGGAAACAAGTAGATATCAAAGGTCGTAAATCAAAAATCATCGGTGTAATCAAAAAAGAAGGGAAAAGTTTTATCGGGTGGGATTATGATGAATGTGTGATGCTGACCAACAAGTATGCAAAGCAATTGTTTGATCCTGAATTTGCAAATCCGATACTGATTGTGAAAGGAAAGGAAGGAGTGAGTACCGATGCCCTCACTCAAGACCTCAGAGGCATCATGCGGCAGGTGAGAAAACTAAGCCCTACACAGGAAGATAATTTTTCACTCAACAGTGTTGAAGCATTCAGTAAAGCCATCTCCGATTCTTTCGTAACCATCAATATTGTTGGTGGCATCATCGGCGGTATCAGTCTTATTGTGGGTATGTTCGGTATCGCTAACATCATGTTTGTAACCGTCAAGGAACGCACTTCCGTGATCGGACTTAAAAAAGCGATCGGCGCTAGAAAGGGTACTATCCTTTTTGAGTTTTTGCTGGAAGCCACTATTCTATGTATCCTTGGAGGTGCCATAGGGTTGGTTTTGGTTTACCTGCTCACACTTGTGTTATCCGGCCCGCTTGAATTTCCGGTTTATATTTCTTTACCCATGTTGTTTACCACTATCATCATTTGCCTTTTGGTAGGGATTCTTGCAGGAATCATCCCCGCTTCGCAGGCAGCAAAGATGGATCCGGTAGTTGCGATAAGAAGTTAATAATCATTTTATATAACAGTAAGGAATAAACGCCAATACATCTGTAAATGGGAAAGCAGCATCTATACGAACTACAAATCACCTGGACGGGTAATCTGGGTTCAGGTACTTCTGCCTATAAAGCTTATAGCCGGAATCACCGCTTGACTATTGCGGGTAAAAAAGAATTGGTTTGCTCTTCTGATTCTCCATTCATGGGCGACCCGGCTTTGCACAACCCGGAAGATTTCTTTCTGGCATCCCTATCTTCCTGTCATATGCTTTGGTACCTTCATCTTTGTGCCGATGCAGGGATAGTGGTAATTGCTTATCAAGATCAGGCTAAAGGTACTTTAACCATCGATGATCAGGGGAAGGGGAGATTTACTGAAGTTGTACTGTCACCACAAATCGTAGTATCTGATGCTACCATGATCCATACAGCGATCGCCTTACATCAAAAAGCCAATGAGTTTTGTTTTATTGCCAATTCATGTTCCATAGAAATCAGCCATCATCCGCATTGCACCTGTGCGGATGCATCTTAATTTTACGAAATAATTAAAGTCAACCTTGCCAGCGATACTTGCCATAGAATCTTCCTGCGACGAAACCGCTGCGGCCGTTTGTGTAGATGGAATGATTAAGTCGAATATCATTGCCACTCAGCAAGTACACCAAAAATATGGCGGTGTGGTTCCAGAACTGGCCAGCAGGGCGCATCTTCAGCATATCGTTCCGGTAGTTGATGAAGCCCTGAACCAAAGTGGATTAACAATCCGTGATATCAATGCCATCGCATTCACCCAAGCACCCGGATTGATCGGGGCACTGTTGGTAGGGGCACAATTTGCAAAATCTTTGGCTATGTCTCTTACTATTCCTTTGATTGCCGTTCATCATATGCAGGCTCATGTACTAGCCAACCTGATTCCGGAACATAAACCAGGTTTCCCTTTTCTTTGCCTCACCGTAAGTGGAGGACATACCCAGATAGTACGATGTGATAGTCCGCTGGATATGAAGGTAATCGGACAAACTATTGATGATGCTGCTGGTGAAGCATTTGATAAAACAGCTAAAATGCTTGGACTGCCTTATCCCGGAGGGCCGCTGATAGACAAATATGCGAAAGAAGGCAATCCTCATGCATACCGCTTTACAGAACCCCAAATACCGGCGCTAGATTTTAGTTTTTCGGGATTAAAAACATCTATTCTTTATTTTTTGCAGAATGCCGGGAAAAGTAATGTATATAAAGAAACTTTTTTGGTTTCTCCTGAAGAAAGGCAGGCATTCATCAGCGCAAACCTGAATGATATCTGCGCCTCCGTTCAGGAGAGAATCATCAGCATCTTGCTCAATAAACTCCGGAAAGCTTCGCATGAAACAGGGATTAGGGAAATATGCCTCGCTGGAGGAGTAAGTGCAAATAGCGGGTTGAGAGAAGCTATCAAACGCATCGGCTCAGCTGAAGGGTGGAATGTATACATTCCGGCTTTTGAATATTGTACCGATAATGCAGCAATGATAGCCATTACAGGCCATTACAAATTTCTGGCTTCACAATTTGCGCCTCTAGATATTTCTCCCTCCGCAAGGGCAAGCTGGTAATGCAAAAAAATATCATCTAATCGTTTACGTTAGATATGGCAAACAGTTTTTTCAATTTCAGGCAGTTCACAGTTCATCAGGATAAATCAGCTATGAAGGTTTGTACCGATTCCTGTTTATTTGGTGCCTGGATGGCGAGTCAAACTGATATTCCAAAAGATACAGGAATGCTGGACATCGGAACCGGTTCCGGCCTTTTGAGTTTGATGATGGCTCAGCAACATGACAACCCAATACTGGGAATAGAGATAGATGAAGCTGCAGCCATTCAGGCGAATCAAAATGTGCAGCTTACTCCATGGAAAGACCGTATAAGAATATTAAACGCAGATGTTATGCAGTTTCAGACTGTAGAAAAGTTCGGTTTCATTTTCAGTAACCCGCCTTTTTATGAAAATAGTCTAACATCAGCAAAGCTTCAAAAAAATATCGCTCATCATGACGAAGCACTTACTTTAAAACCTTTGCTGGAATTTATTTCCGGTAATCTAAATGAAACAGGTAAAGCTTCGTTGTTATTGCCATACAGCCGTTTGGAAACATTTTCAACCTTAGCGGAGGATTTAGGGTTTAATCTTCTTAAGATCCTTAAAGTGAAACAAACTCCTGAGCACGATTTTTTCAGAGCCTGTATCTACTTTGGAAAAACTGCTGCAATGCCTACTGTGATAGAAGAAATGTATATCAAATCTGCTTCGGGAATTTATTCCGATTCTTTTTGTGGCTTGTTGAATGACTATTACCTCTGGTAGCTTTAGTTTAGATCACATCCCTTTTGCATAGGAATCCATATATAGAAATGCTTCGGTTAATTGTCCATCAGCGGTAATGGTAGCTTTCTCAATGATCTTACTGTTGCCTTCGATCAGATCTTTGAGAACATGTTTAATCAATTGCTCCCCAAAATACCTGCTGGCATCACGTGGCATTTCATTGGGAAGGTTTCCAACGGCCATAATATCTACACTGCCCGGTAAATAGGGAACTGTTTTTTTAAGGCTGATTTTATCTACACCATAAACCGGGTCTTCAATACTGGAATCACCAAGGTTACAGGGAATCGAACCATTGGCATCATCTGTGATGTCTGCAATAGTTTGGATGCGAAAGTTCGGCGATTTCAACGCTTCATTTTCAAAAAGACGGGGAATATTTTTATCCCAATAAATACCATTCATCAGGATATCCGTATATGGAATATATTTTTCAAAATTGCAAAGGTAAGATTCAGGATGCAGGTGAAAATCATTCCGGTTGTAGGTTCCTTTTTCCTTATGGCTGTAAAGAGTAGCTCCTTTAAGATGCACATAAACCGGATATTCAAAATCGTTTTGGAGGTATTCATCAGGCTCTACTTCATGAATTTCAAGCAGGTTCATAATTTCAAGTACACCATGGGCAACCCTTCCGCTCCCGGTTACGGCAATTTTAATCGGGGGAAGTTGTAATCCAAAATAAGTATGAATCAGTCCGTTGAAATTCCGCGACGCTTTCACTCTTTCTAATGCATAACTCCCTGTTCTTTTTCCATAAGCCATCATGCCATTATGCGCTCCAACCACACCTGCAAAAAATCCGAAGCCAATGATTCGTCTGCCATCTTCATGTTCGAGGCATTCATAATCAATCAGCCTTATCTTCTTGGCCATTAATGATTGCAATAAACCCCTGTTATGAGGTTGTAGTTTTTTAGTATGTGAAAAAAAAAGATAGGTTTTGCCTTTGATCAGCATATCCACCGGTACTTCCTTGATGCCGAGAAAGATATCACATTCACTGATGTCTTCTTTCACTTCAATGCCGGCCTGAACATATTCCTTATCGCTATAGCAGCGGTAATCACTATGCTGTACAATTACTTTTAAGAGGGGCTGCGTTTTGTTGATCCATTTGCAATGTGCCGGTGTAAGTGCAACTCTGTTATCAGCAGGAACCTTGCCTTCTCTGATTAATCCGATTGTAATCATAAAAACTAATTCGGCGGCAATTTACATTTTATATTTAGTATTGCCCCTACTACCTTTGCGGGATGGATTACTTTTCACTGTTCGGGCTACCCGCTTCAGCATTCATTGATAGGGCCGGTTTGGCCAGAACTTATTTTGAATTGCAAAAACAGCATCATCCTGATTTTTTTACACAGGCAACTGAAGATGAGAAAGAGGAAGCATTAAAGCAGTCGGCAGCAGTGAATGAGGCATTCCGGATCTTACAGGATGAAGACCTTACTATAGGTTATTTTTTGAAATCGAAAGGCCTGATCGATGGCGAGGATAAACAAACTTTATCTCCCGATTTTTTAATGGAAATGATGGAATTGAACGAAGCTTTGTTAACAGAAGAGGAGGGAATGCTTCGCCAAAAAATTACAGCACTCCAGGATTCTCTGAAGGAAAAAACAGCCATTTACCGAAGCGACTATATCGATGATGGCACGGTAACACAGTGGGAGCCACTCAAACAGTACTATTTCGAGAAAAAATATTTAAATCGTATTTTGGAAAGGTTAGGCGATTGATGTAATATTGCAGCCCGTTAATGGTAACAGTTTTACCATCTTTCTATTAGCCCAGATGGCGGAATTGGTAGACGCAGCAGACTCAAAATCTGCCGTTCGCAAGGATGTGCAGGTTCGATTCCTGTTCTGGGCACAACACATATTGGCTCCTTTTGGGGCCAATTTTTTTATCTGATATGGAATGTTCCTGATAAGAATCACCTGGTTTTCCCAAACATATCAGGCATCTAAAGTTTTTTCATCTTCTATCTTTGCCATACAATAAAATTATCATGTTTACTCCAATAAAATATGTTAGTCCGAAAGAAGCGCTCTCTCTTATCGAGTCGAACCAGCGCATTTATGTTCACGGCAGTGCACAAACGCCAACTTTCCTTTTGAAACATCTTGCTCAGGAAGCCTACCGCCTTCAAAATGTGGAAGTGGTTTCTATTAGTGTTTATGGCGATTTTCATATTGACGGTCCGGAATTTCGGGAGCATTTCAAAATCAATTCGCTTTTTGTATCAGCCAGTATCAGAGAAGCAGTTAAAAACGGTCATGCCGATTATGTGCCTGTTTTCCTCAGTGAAATTCCTGAATTATTCCGAAAAGATTTTTTTGCAATTGATGTGGCTATCGTGCAGGTTTCAGAACCCGATCAGCATGGCTATTGTTCACTGGGCGTGTCGGTGGATGTAGCCAGAAGTGCTGTGAACACAGCCCGTATCCTGATCGCACAAGTGAACCCGCAAGTGCCACGCACGCATGGCGATGGAATGATTCACGCAAGCCGGTTCAATGCTATGGTATATGCCGATGAACCGCTGCATGAAGCGCTTTTCGGAGAAAAAGTAGGGGATAATGAACGTCGTATCGGAGCTTACATTGCTGAAATGATTGAAGACCGAAGCACCCTTCAAATGGGCATCGGTGCCATTCCCGATGCAGTACTGAGTTGCCTTACCAATCACAAAGACCTTGGTGTACATACCGAAATGTGCTCGGATGGCATCATCAACCTCGTTGAAAATGATGTGGTCAACAATAAGTATAAAAAAATCCACCCGAATAAAACCGTCTCTTCTTTTGCATTAGGAACTAAGAAATTATATGATTATGTAAATGATAATCCGGCATTCGCGTTTCTGGATGTAGATTATGTGAACGATCCTCATGTGATCAGAAGAAACGATCGTATGGTTTCTATCAACAGTGCAATTGAAGTTGATCTTACCGGGCAGGTTGGTGCCGATTCAATAGGCGTTTATCAGTTTTCGGGAGTAGGGGGGCAAATGGATTTCATGCGTGGGGCTGCACTCAGCACAGGAGGTAAACCCATAATTGCCATTCCATCCCGAACGGCAAAGGGCATAGCAAGGCTTGTACCCACCCTGAAGCCGGGTGCAGGCGTAGTTACCACAAGAGCACATATGCACTATGTAGTGACAGAATACGGCGTTGCCTATCTGTTTGGTAAGAATCTGCGTCAAAGGGCAAAAGCCCTTATCAACATTGCACATCCCGACGACCGTGAAATGCTGGAACGTAATTGTTCAGAGCGTTTTCTAAAATTCTGATGATTTAAGTACGGAATTTTGGTGAAGGATTTATTCTTTTTCTTTTGCGATGAAAGGCAATATCCATTTGCTGTGCCCGAACAGTTGCCATCTTTCTGCGGCCAGATTACAGTTGGGATCTATGAGAGGCTGGGCTTGGTAACGGTTCATACTTACCTTACCGATGGCATACACTTCCACATCAGGATAGCCTTTACGCTTATACGCTTTTTTGATCCGTTGGGCATATTGCCAGATGATATCAGGCGACCCGGAAAGCCACATCAGGTGAACTGGTTTGAAATGCATCGAAGGGTCGATCTGCCATTCCTTTCCAGATGCAGCATCTTTCACCCTGAACAAAACCGATCCCGATTTTGTTCTCAGCATCATTCTCCAGCTCATCCGGTATCCTTCTTCAGTCCAAAAAACATTACCCTGAAATAAATGACTTCTCAAAGGCAGCCATATCTGGATAACGAGATATAACAGTAAGGCATACATGATAAAACTTTCAAGGTTTGAGCTTACTTTATTTCCTCGATCATATAACAATTCAGTTTCGCTTATCCATCTTAGCCTTATTGGTTTGAAAAAGAATATCAGCATTGCTATCGACAAATAAGGGAAAATGCCGATCCTGAATGTATAGGAATTGAAGAGATGGAATATCACTGCTGCAATGAATGCAAACCGCCTTGTTTTTTTGAAACACATCAATGGAACAATCAGCAAATCGAAAAGCAAACCGCTGTAGGCGACAAGAGTCTGAAAAACACTGTTACCATAAATTATCCCGAGCATATTATGCATGGCCAGTTTCGAAAATCGGATAGATATGAACCTGCCAGATAGCCAATCCATATTCAATTTGCCTAGTCCGGCATAAGTATAAACTATAAAGAGTTGTGCAATCATCAACCCATAAACCCATCGGGGGCAGGATGTTTTACGGTTCGATTTATTTCGTATTGAATCCACTGAAAGCCGTTGATGTGCTGGTAGAAAAAGCATGATCCAACTTAACAACACCATAAGGTAATAATGATTGTTATAATTGGATTTCTGCATCAGATATACCGCAGTCCACATCAGGGCAAACAAAAACATGCTGATCTTGTACCATGTTCCCGTCATGATCATCAATGCAAGGATACCCATCAATGTAAAATAATAATACATACCATTGCCTGGGAGGGGTTGAAGAAAATCGAACCCGATGAAATTGAAGGTGAAAGGAGGTTCAATAAATATGCTTTTTACTGTTCCGTTTAGTATTTGTGAAAAGCAGTGGCAGGCGAGCAGAAATCCGAACATGATCCTGAAAAGAACCAGATTGGTATTACTAACTGGTGAAAATAGTTGTTCTTTCCATCCGGTTTTTTCAGGGAACCGTTTTTGTGAAACTGAAGCATTCATCTTCTTAAAGGTAGCCATTTGTTTTGCAGCGGTGAAATTGAAAAGCCTGCAGAGTTATAAATAAAAAAAATCCCCACATGACTGTAGGGATTTTCAAATGAAATGATCGTATTATTGATGTACTACAAATCCTGCAGAGGCAATCTTGTTACCATATCCGTCGCGTAAAACCACAAAATAGGTTCCATTAGCGATACGGCCTTTAAGCCTTACTTCCATCAGATTATAACCTTGGTTTACATTGTAAGTTTTACTGTAAATCCTTGCACCACGACTGTCGAAAATCGTGATATTGTTTTCTTTTATCTGATTGCCGTTTCTGATGTAGTTGTAATAAGAAACGGTGAAATTACCATTGTTTGGATTAGGCCATAGGAAAACAGTTGGGGTAATAGAATCCCTAACCAGTAATTCTGCAGAAGTACGGTTGCAGAATCCGTTTGCATCAGCAGCTTCAACGGTGTATGCTCCAACATCCTGAACAGTAACTACAAGACTGTCGGAAGTATTCGGAATGATCACTCCGTTTTTCCTCCATACAAAAGTAAATCCGGTTGAAGGAGTAACACTTGCCCTTAAAGTTACCGTGCGGCCAGGTAACAGCGCAATATTTGGATTGGCAGTTAAAGTTACCACAGGGAGCGGGTTAGCGGTAACAGCGATATTGTCGGTGTTTACACAACCATTACCATCTGTACCGGTAACAACATAGGTGATCGTATTGGGTAATGAAGGAGTAGCAGGATTAACCGTTGGGTTAACAACGATAGTTGATCCTGTTAATCCGGTTGGTACCCAACTATAAGTAGTAGCACCTGAAGCTGTCAATGTTACCGGTGTGCCAGTACAAACGTTAGTTTCTGAAGCAACGCTGGTTACATTCGGAAGTGCATTAACTGTGAGCAAGGCTGTATTTGAAGTGGTTGGACTTGTACAAGTACTGTTTGAAAGCAATACCTGATAAAGGTTACCATTAGCAGCAGTTGTAAGGGCATTCAAGTTCAAGGTTGCATTTGTAGCACCGGCGATATTGCTATAGCTGGCACCACCGTTTGTGCTTACCTGCCATTGATACAACACACCGCTACCGCTGCCCGCAACTGATAGTGTAGTATTACTTCCATCACATACTGCTGCAGCAGCAGGCTGGGAAGTAACTGTAACCGGACTGATTACGTTAAGCGTTGCAATAGACGAAGTTGCAGCCGGAGCACAAACACCATTAACCACAACCTGATACTGATAACCGAATTGAGAAGCAGTTGCTCCAACAATAGTATATGAAGGGTTGGTAGCCCCTGGGATAGGAGAGAAACTAACCCCTCCATTCGTACTTAATTGCCATTGGTAACTGATACCTGTACCTGTTGCAGCAGAAGAGAAAGTAACATTACTTCCGGCACATAAAGTGGCACTTGAAGGCTGTGCAGTAATTGCCGGTAAGGCATTTACAGTTAGCAATGCAGCATTTGATGTTGATGGTGTAGCGCATGAAGCACTTGTAATGATTACTTTATACAGATAACCATTTAAACTGTTATCTGCTGTTACTACATAAGTAGCATTTGTTGCACCGGTTATGTTGGTATATGTTAAACCACCATCTGTACTTACCTGCCACTGGTAACTTAAATTAGATCCGCTTGCTGTGGCAGAGAAACTGGCACTAGTGCCATTACAAGCAACAATATCTGTAGGTTGTGCAGTAATATTTGGTGCATTACCAACAGTAAGGATCGCTGCTGTAGAAGTTGCGGTACCAGGGCAAGAGCCATTGATCAATACCTGATATTGATTATTGTTTTGTGCGATAGTTATACCAGAAAGTACGTAAGTAGCACTTGTTGCACCAGCAATGTTTGTAAAGGTTGTACCACCATTAGTGCTTTCCTGCCATTGATAGGTAAGGCCACCACCTGTTCCGGTAACACTGAAAGTATTGCTGCTACCCGCACAAACTGTAGCACTTGCAGGTTGTGTGCTGATTGCAGGTGAGGCATTCACGGAAAGTAAAGCGGCATTTGATGTAGTTGATCCGCATTGTGCAGATACAATTACTTTATAGCGATAGCCATTTTCAGCAAGTGTTGGTGTTACTGTATAGGTTGATGCAACTGCACCCGCAATATTGGTATAGGTTATGCCACCATCTGTGCTCACTTGCCATTGATAAGTAACAGAGCCTGATGGTGAAGTAACACTGAATACTGCATTTGCTCCCGCACAAACAGCAACATCAGCTGGTTGTGCTGTAATAGAGGGAGGTGTTCCTGGTGCAACGATGAAGGAAAGTATTCTGGTTTGTACACTCGTTCCGGCAGTACCGGTTATCGTAATATCATAGTTGCCTGGTGCAAGGGTATTCGTATTATTTAAGGTTACTACAGTGCTGCTTCCGGGTGTTAGTGGGTTTGGAGCAAAGCTTACCGTAGTTCCTGCAGGGTTACCCGCTGAAGTAAGATTGATAGGTGTTGAAAATCCACCCTGTGCTGCAGTGCCTAAAGTGATAGCGGCTGATGGAGCACCGGCACAAGTGAGATTGGCAGCAGCAGGACTGTCAAAAGTAAATCCTGTTGGAGGAGTAAGTATAGTAAAATTAGCATTACAAATGTCAAAGAAGATATTGCCTACCGACTCTACTTTAATGCGTGCTGTAGTTGTTGGTGAATTAGGAATAATCACATCTTCTGTACCATCGTTTGCAGTATTGGCAACCAATGTTACCGGGAAGGTGAATCCACCATCTGTAGATAAAAGGATATTCACATTAGAACAACTCACAGGTGCATTAGTAGTGTTGGCTACCGTCCAGGTTACGGTTTGAGTTGTTAATGCCTGCCAGGAAACTGCTGTATTAGGCTGAGAAACTCCAAAAGGACCGGAAGTATTCGTAACCGTTACAGTCATGTCAGTAAAAGCGGTTTGTCCAACTTTTACCGGAGCAGTAGAACTATATGGCGAATTATCGCGAACAGTCAGCCTGAATTTAAGGTTCCGCCCAACCGAACTCAAAGCCTCAATATTAGCAATCGGATCTCCACCCGGTAAAGTAGGGGTGATGAAATTGCCCGCAAGAATGGTAGGTAATATAGGGCAGGTTCTTACCGGGTTAGTGCTTGAGTTAAACGTTAACCAGTTTGGTCCTGTTGATTTACCCGGACTAGCCACACTGGCATTACCTGTTGTGGCTGCACTACCATTATCATCCTGTTCCCAACAATAAGTGAGTACATCACCAGCATTGGCATCAGTAGCCGAACCCGTTAATGCGAATGGGGTGCTGATTGGAATAGTATAATTCGCAACCGGTGCAACAACAGGAGTTGCATTTACGGCTGTAATATTGGTGGTAATAGGACAAGCCTTTGTTGCCAGATTATTCTGTATTTGTTGAATAGAAGCTTCATGAAAAATATCAATGGAATGAGGTGCAACATCCTGGTTGGTAATACCGGCATAACCCATGATAGTGATGCCAGAACCCACTTCTTTGTTTACACCCGAATTTTCATTATTCATCGAGAAGGTGTGGTTAGCACCTAACTGGTGGCCCACTTCATGAGCAACATAATCGATATCGAAATTATCTCCCTGAGGGATGCCATCAGCAGGGGAAGTAATGCCACTTCCTTTCTGTGCTCCACAAACACAACCGATACATCCTGCATTTCCACCACCACCGGAAGCGCCAAACATATGGCCAATATCGTAATTGGCAGCACCAATAACCGTATTTAAAGTGGATTGCAACTGAGCGTTCCAGTTAGCTAAAGTGGTGTAAGGATCTGTTGCAGGGTTATAATAAATTACCAGATCTGTGTTTGCAATCAGGTTTAAGTGAAGCGCCAGATCTTCTTCATAAACGCCATTGCAACGGGTAAGGGTTGCATTGTAAGCAGCCAGTACCAGTGCTACTTGAGTGCTGTTAAAAGCACCAAAATAGTTTGAATATTCACCATTGCAAGATTGAGCAAGACGCATGGTTTTCAATTCACCTGCATTGCTTAATGGACGACCGGTATTGGCAATTTGCGCATTGATACCGGAAAAAATTTGCTGATCCTGAGTGCTGCAGGTCCATGGTAAGCTTCCTTTATCACGTTGTGACACATAAACTGCATAAACATTATGATCTTGTGAATAGGGTTCCATGAATTCATTCTCCCTGCCATGACGGAATACCATAGTTTGAATACCCTGAGGAGAAATACTTAATTTAACGGTTGCTGCCTTATCGGTTTTTCCTCTTCCGGAAAAGGCCCTGATTTCAGGAAACCTGGCTTGCAGTTCAGGTACGAAGTTTGAAGCTTCAACCACTTCAAATTCTTCCAGTTCTCCGGCCACATTTGGCAAGGTAATAACTGTAGTATGCCTGACACGGTTGTTTGTAACCAGATTGAGTTCATCCCGTAAACGGGCAATATTCAAATTGAATAACTTGAATGTTTTAGGGAATGTTTGACGAGCAACAGCTTTGTCTGTTTGCATGTTCTTAGGATTTTCAGAGTTAGCAGACCAAAATCTGTCTGACTGTGAAAAACCGATGGATACAATAAACGCACACAATACCGTTAGGAGTAAAGTTTTTTTCATGCCATTTTGTTTTAGGTTGATTTTTGCTGTAAATATAATGACAAAATCGATTATAAAAAAAGCGTATTTTTCAATTTTCAAAGCCAATTGTATTGTTTTTACTTGTTTTGCGTTTAAAAATATTGAGTGAAGTAGGCAATAAGCTAAAAAGCCATTTTGCCTTATAGTGAACGCATTCTATCCTGAGGATCAATTTCTGCACAGTGCAATTAAATAATGGGTAAAATATTCAGCAACTCTCGATTTAGTTAGATCCTTTAAAGCTGAAATTAAAATTGCAGTCGTAATTTGCCGCCAAAGTATTAAACAGATCAACAGTATGAGCAACGAATTCAACCGTAACGAGGATGCCATGAAAATGGCCTGGAGCAATGTGCGCCAGAAACTGGAGAAAATTGAAGAGGGTGGCGGTTTAAAAGCAGCCCAAAAGCAGAAAGAAAAAAACAAACTTACCGCCAGAGAAAGGCTCCGTTACTTGCTTGATGAAGATAAACCCTTTATCGAAATCGGTGCTTTCGCAGGATACGAAATGTACGAGGAACACGGCGGTTGCCCTGCCGGCGGAACCGTAAGCGGTATAGGCTATGTAAGTGGCCGCCAGTGTGTTATTTTGGCCAACGACCAAACCGTAAAAGCAGGAGCATGGTTTCCTATCACCGGAAAGAAGAACCTCCGCATGCAGGAAATCGCCATGGAAAATCATTTACCGGTGATTTATCTGGTAGACAGTGCAGGTGTTTATTTGCCTTTACAGGATGAAATTTTTCCTGATAAGGAGCACTTCGGGCGCATCTTCCGTAACAATGCCAAAATGAGCGCAATGGGTATCCCACAAATCGCTGCCGTAACGGGGGCTTGTGTGGCCGGAGGAGCGTACCTACCCATCATGAGTGATGAAACCCTGATGGTAGAAAATGCGGGTTCTATCTTTTTGGCCGGGCCATACCTGGTTAAAGCAGCTATCGGTGAAGATATTGATGCCGAAACCCTCGGCGGTTCGGTAACCCATACCGAAATTTCGGGTATTGCCGATTATAGGTTCAAAACTGAAGAAGAATGCCTCGATCAGGTGAAACGCATCATGGATAAATTAGGACCGGCTTCACTTGCTGGCTTTAACAGGGCAGAAGCAAAGCCTCCAGTTGGAAATAAATCGGCTATTTATGGGATACAGGCAGAAGGAAACAGCAAGCCTTATAATATGGTCGATCTCATCAATTGTATTGTTGATGAAGGAAGCTTGGATGAATTCAAAAAAGATTATGGCAAAACGATCATCTGCGGATATGCACGCATAGAAGGATGGGCAGTTGGTATCGTAGCCAATCAGCGGATTGTGGTGAAAAGTAAGAAGGGAGAGATGCAAATGGGAGGGGTAATTTACAACGACAGCGCCGATAAGGCAGCCCGTTTCATCATGAATTGCAACCAAAAGAAAATACCGCTTGTTTTTTTACAGGATGTAACCGGTTTCATGGTGGGCAGCCGCAGTGAGCATGCAGGCATCATAAAAGATGGCGCGAAACTGGTTAACGCCGTTGCCAATTCTGTTGTGCCTAAAATCACCATCATCGTGGGCAATTCTTATGGAGCCGGAAACTATGCCATGTGTGGCAAGGCCTATGATCCGAGATTCATTTATGCCTGGCCTTCTGCAAAAATCGCCGTGATGGGTGGTGAGCAAGCAGCAAAAACCATGTTGCAGATTCAGGTGGCTGGTATGAAAGCAAAAGGCGAGGTAGTTACACCTGAAGCAGAAATGGAATTGCTGAACAGGATCAGCGACAATTATACAAGGCAGACGAAACCGTTTTATGCAGCATCACGGTTATGGGTAGATGCTATTATCGATCCTGCCCAAACCCGAACCGTAATTGCAGAAGGAATCGCTGCTGCTAATTTGAACCCTGTGATAGAACCTTTCAGGATGGGAGTGGTACAGGTTTAAATAACATGGTATTCCTGCATCAGCAATTATTTCATTTCACTTAATTGATGTCGTTACTTTCATCCATAACTATTTATACTGATGGCTCATCAAGAGGAAACCCGGGCCCGGGAGGCTATGGTACCATTCTCATGTATGGCCAACATAGTAAAGAGCTTTCTGCAGGATATCGGCTTACCACCAACAACCGTATGGAACTCATGGCCGTGATTGCCGGATTGGAAGCCATTACCAAAAAGCATATTCCTGTTAATATCTATTCCGATAGCCAGTACGTAGTTCGTGCCATCGAAGAAGGATGGCTTACAAACTGGATGCGCACCAATTTCAAAGCTGGGAAAAAGAATCCCGACCTATGGCGACGATATCACCAACTCGCTATGTCTTTTCAAATCAAAATGCATTGGGTGAAAGGTCATGCAGATAATCCCTACAATAACCGTTGCGATGAACTGGCTACAACTGCAGCTTCAGGTAAAGGATTACTAACCGATGAGGGTTATGAAAAGGGATATTAATTTGAATCTTCAGAAAAAAACTCAGGCAATCACTTTGCGGGTAAACGTTTTTTGCATTAAAACATATCCTCCAAAAAGAATGGTACTGAAACAAAGATCAGTGATCAATCCATTTTTTACAAACGGTATGCCTGCCAATAAACATTTTGCCCAGCCATTGAAACCACTTCCGTAAGTAGGGTAAGTGTCGAATACGAATACATTGGTATTGCTCAAAACAAAAAATAAAAGAGAAGAGGCAATTGAAAACCCAACTACATGCAATACGGTTATTTTTTTCATCGCAAAGCCCAGTAAGGTTACTGCAAGTAATGAGGCATAATTACCGATTTGTGCCCACCCGTAAAAACCGGGAGCGATATTGAACACTTCAAAAATAACATCTGAAAAAAACATGGCAAGCAGCGGCATGGCAAATGCCATTTTACGATCAGTAATCATAGCCCCACTGAATAAAGAGATGGCAATGATCGGATTAAAGCTATGAGGGTAGGTAAGTACTTTCATGAAAGCAGCAAAAATAATCAGCACAACAGCCATCAGTATATTCAACTTGTTTTGAGACATTATCATCAATTTTCGCCAAAATTAAGCAATTCAGGCTTTGTTTTATCATTCCTTTTTCATCGTTTTTTCCTCATACTGTGGATTTAAACGTTGCCTAATTTTAAAGATGAGCAAACATATCGAGACAGGCAAAAAAGGGGAGGAGTTGGCACTGGCTTATTTTAAAGCATTAGATTACCAGATCCTGCACCAGAACTGGCGACACAGCCATTGGGAAATAGACCTTATTGCCAACAAGGGCAAGATGCTTCATTTTATAGAAGTGAAAACCAAAACCAGCAATCGCTTTGGTTATCCGGAAGATGAAGTAGATGTAAAAAAAATCAGATACCTCACCAGTGCTGCGGAAGTTTATCTGCAGATTCATCCCGAATGGAAATGGATTCAGTTTGATATTTTGGCAATCACACTTAGCGAACCGATAGCTTACTTCCTGATACCGGATGTTTATCTGTAGAAAAAAAGGGCAGAACTTATTTAAATTCGATGCGGGCTACCATTTTTTCAACCATTTTGAAAGTAGCCGGGCAATAATCAATGTTCTGTTTGTGGGTATCGGCATAGTCGCTCCATTTCTTTTTGGTAAGATGCGGAAAGCCTGCGCAATCTGCTGGTCGGATTTCATAAATGGAACACTTGTTATCGGATAAATTTAAAAACTGACAAGGGCGTTTTACATTCACCAGATCTCCATCCGAATCTTTTGTTAACCATTTCTCTGTGAATTCAGCAGGCGATTGATTGAAATGGGCAGCAATTCTTTTGATATCTTTACTGGTAAAAGTGGGCGTCATCTTTTTGCAACAGTTGGCACATGATAAACAGTCTACTTCAGCCCAAACTTCTTTTTCAAGTTCGGGAAGCAGTGGGTCGAGCCCTTTCGGACTGTTGTTATCTATGTAATTAATAAATCGGCGGAAAGGTTTTCTAAAAAGCGGCAGCTTTCTTTTGAAACTCCTGAGTTGCGTATTGAGCATGAAAGTAATTATTGCGTGATGTTTATGATACGACGAAAATAATGTTTAAATAAATGTCATCATCAACCGGCAGGAAAATATATTATGTGGGATAGTTACAAAAAAGGATTTAAAGCCTGGTTACAACTGGAGAAATCATTGGCCGATCATTCTGTTGATGCCTATCTCCATGATATCAATAAGTTTACAGCGTACTTATCGCTTCAGGAAACTGAACCCAAGCCCGGTGACATCACATTGAAACAACTTGAAGCTTTCATCAAATGGATTAACGAATTGGGCATGACGGCAACTTCACAGGCCAGGATCATTTCCGGACTGAGGAGCTTTTATCGTTATTGCGTGCTGGAACAAATCAGTTCGCAGGATCCCACCGTTTTGATGGAATCCCCAAAACTGAAACGCTTATTACCCGATACCCTTTCTTTTGAAGAGATTGATCAAATTATTGCAGCTATCGATTTGAGTAAGGCTGAAGGTGTTCGCAATAAAGCCATTTTTGAAACGATGTACAGCTGCGGATTGAGAGTAAGCGAACTGGTTAATTTGCGTATCAGTAATTTATACCTGGATGTAGGTTTTATCAAAGTGATCGGCAAAGGCGACAAACAAAGGCTGGTTCCGATTGGTTCTTCAGCCATCAGGCATATCAATATCTATAAACAAAACATACGGAACAAACAAAGTATTGCCTTAGGCCAGGAAGACATCCTTTTCCTGAACAGAAGGGGAAGGGGACTTACCAGGGTAATGATTTTCCTCGTGCTCAAACAACTGGTGAGCAAAGCAGGTATTAACAAAGTGGTTTCACCACATACCTTCCGGCATTCATTTGCTACACACCTGGTTGAAGGCGGTGCCGATTTACGTGCTGTTCAGGAAATGCTCGGTCATGAAAGTATCACTACAACAGAAATATATACGCATCTGGACCGTGATTATTTGCGCCAGACTTTACGGGAATTTCATCCGGGGTTTAAAGGGAAACTGTAATCAAATCAAACTATAAAGTGTACTACAGGCCTGCATCCTGCGTGTTTACCAATATTTCTGCAGGAATGACTTTGTTGGAAACCTGGCTGCGGTAATTTTTAAACAAGCTTTGCCATCGCAGTTGTAATACGCCAAGAACGCCTTCTTTGATGATGCCTTTATTCATTTTTGAGGCACCCAGTTTCCGGTCTACAAAAGTGATGGGAACTTCCTTTATTAAGAAACCCAGTTTCCAGGCAGCGAATTTCATTTCTATCTGGAACGCATAGCCGACGAAACTGATCTTATCCAGATTGATCATTTCCAAAACTTCCCGCCGGTAACCTACAAATCCTGCAGTTGGATCCTGTACCGGCATCCAGGTGATGATACGGGTATAGAGCGAAGCGCCTTTCGACAATGCGATACGGTTTGAAGGCCAGTTTTCAACTGCTCCACCTTTAACATATCTTGAACCAACAGCTACATCAGCTCCGTTTGTACAAGCCTGGTAAAGCCTTTCCAGATCTGATGGGTTGTGCGAAAAATCGGCATCCATTTCAAAAATGAACCGGTATCCTTTGTTGAGGCACCAACGAAATCCATGAATATATGCGGTTCCCAAACCTAATTTGCCCCTTCGCTCTTCAAGAAATAATTGTCCGGGATATTTGGGGAACAGATTTTTTACCAACAGTGCCGTGCCATCAGGCGATCCGTCATCGATAATCAGTACATGAAAACCTTTGTGAAGCGAAAATACAGCATGTATGATGGCTTCAATATTCTCCTTCTCATTATAAGTGGGTATGATTACAATTTTTTCCAAAAGGCGATTTCGTTAAATATCAAAAGTAAGTGTTATCGCTTTCAACATCAAGGAAAAAAAACGGCTACCTGTTCGATCAATGATTTTTTAACAGGGCCCTGTTGAGTAATTCCGTCAGTTTTTGTTTGGTATGAAGCGGGAAATCTCCTTTCATCATCCAGTCGTAATACTGAGGTTCTTTTTTGAGCACATCAGTAACCGCCATCCCCTTGAATTTGCCGAAGTTGAAAACTTCGATACCTTTTTCATTGAACGAAAACCTGCGGGCATAATCAACAATTTTTTCTTCACCAATGGTACTCAGGATGCTGTCGATAGAATCGCCCAGTTTTTCATAACGTTCCACTTGTGCATGCAGTACTTCAATGGTCGCATTCACATCTGCTTCTGCACTGTGGGCATTTTCGAGTTCTTTCGAACAATAATATTTGTAGGCAGCAGAAAGGGTGCGGGGTTCCATTGTGTAAAAAATATGCTGCACATCAACCATACGGCGATTGCTTAAATCTACATCCATGCCTGCACGTAGGAATTCTTCCATCAGGATGGGGATATCGAATCGGTTGCTGTTGTATCCTCCAAGATCGCAGTTTTCTAAAAATTGCTTGATTTCATTTCCCGCCTGTTTGAAACTAGGAGCATCTTTCACCATATCATCTGTGATACCATGGATGGCAGAAGACGCTTCCGGAATCGGTATTTGCGGATTGATCAGTTTACGTTTGACGAGGCGCGTTTCATCGGGCATCAATTTAACTATGGCGAGCTCAACAATACGGTCAGTAGATAAACTGACTCCGGTTGTTTCTAAATCGATAAATGCAAGTGGCCTGGTTAACTGAAGCATCAGAAAGGTTTTTTATGTGGATAATAGGATGTGTTTAATGCAAGATAGTACAATCGATTAATTTATTAACAAAAGTAATTTTTCCTGTCTTTCTTCGTTTCCCACTAATAACGTATTTTTGTTTTATAATATCTAAAACCGACGAAATGAAAAAATGGCTATTTGCTGCTTTAATTTTTACACTTGCTGCAGCGCTGCTATCATCTTGTGCATCAAGCCGTAAAACCGGTTGTCCGGGTGTGGAAAGAATCATTCATTAATAACAAAAAATGTCCTGGATCCGTTTAACCTCCCCAGAGCAACTTGAGGAAATCCGTCAGTTATCCGGATCAGTACCTCAGGTGATATTTAAACACAGCACCCGTTGTTCAATCAGTAGCATGGTGCAAAACCGGCTTGAACGAAGTGGCTTACCACAGGGCATACAATTTTATCACCTCGATTTGCTGGCCTACCGGAACTTATCTGATCAGATTGCAGCAGATTTCAAGGTAGATCATCAATCGCCACAGGTATTGCTTATCCGTAATGGAGAATGTGTTTATGAAGAAAGCCACCAGGGCATCTCCATGAATGAACTGGTTGAGCAAGTTGCCCGCTAACCTTATTGAACATCACGGTTTATTTTCTTAATTATCTTTTAGCGAACTAAGAATTTCATGCTTAATTTGCATTGATCAATTGACAATAATACCAATGTGATTTATATAAGATGCCAATATTTTATAAATCTTAAATGCCGATGGTATCAAACAAATAGTACAATGAGG
>JAPLEF010000161.1:5088-9861 GCA_026391525.1 Sphingobacteriales bacterium | reverse complement strand
ATAACATGGATCCAAAAAAATGAAGATACGGCAGATATTTCATTAACTATTGGAAGAGACCAAACACATGACGGTTATGCAGGGCAAAAGCGACCACTTGTTCGGCCATTTGAGGCGTCAATTAAAATATCTAAAGAGAAAAGTAATGGATTTGAGATTGGAAAGATTGATAAAATTGGAAAAGGCGGTGTTAATCCCTTTGAGTATATATGGAGTGGTAGAGGAGGTTGGTTTTCGTCTGCTTTTGGTCCATTTAGAAGATTTACAGGTGGAGATAAAGAATGGTCAAAAGTTTATTACTCAAATCCTAAAGCAGCAGCTCATCTTTCAGTTTTTGGTGAAGATGTGGCTTTAACCGAAAGTTTAGATTGGCTTGCACAAATGAAATTCCAGAGTTTTGAACAAAACCCAGAGGCTACCACGACTTTAGATGCTATCAAAAGATTTATCAATGAGGGTAATTTATTACCTCATAACGCACAACTGGTAGAAATTTCATCGGCTGGCGTCTTTTTTAAAGATGGCAATGGTTTTGATATTGATGTTACACAATTAAGTGATGGATTTCGTTCCTTATTGAGTTTAATCTTTGAACTAATTAGACAATTGGTGAAAACCTATGGGGAGCATCAAGTTTTTCAAAATGTAAGAAATGGTGAAATGAGTATAGGCGTCCCTGGGGTTGTTTTAATAGACGAAATAGATGCCCACTTACATCCCACTTGGCAAACAAGAATCGGCCAATGGTTCACAAGTTACTTTCCTAATATTCAATTTATTGTTACAACTCATAGCCCACTTGTTTGCAGAGCGTGTGATAAAGGGAGTATTTGGAGATTGGCTGCCCCAGGTAGTGACATGCCATCAGGTAAAGTTTCTGATGCAGACAAAAATGTACTTATTAATGGGGATGTGCTGGATGCTTATGGTACAACAATTTTTGGCAAGGGTGTAACTATTTCAGTAGAAGCAGTAAAAAAGAAAGAAAAATTAGTGGAATTGAGTACAAAAAAAAGAAGTGGAAAATTAGAAGCTCAAGAAGAAAAAGAATTGAATCAACTAAAATTAATATTTCCTACTGATGATACAATTGAACTCTAAAAATCTCAAACCGGCAACAGTTAATTATCTAGCTTCGGTTCAACAACAGATCATTAATGAGTTAGACTATGATTCCAAAGCGAAAAAGGCGAAGGTTAAATGGGATAGTAAAACCAGTAGCAAAGCTGCCAAAACTGCATTTGCTGATGTAAAAGACATATTGACAGTCATGTGTTCAGGCGTCCAGATATGTGTTTATTGTGAGCACAATGAAGCAACAGATATTGAACATGTTTATCCTAAAAGGCTTTATCCCGAAAAAGCATTTACTTGGACAAATTACGTTTTATGTAAAAGTTAAGGATATTACACCTAAGCCAAAAGTATATACTCAACCCCCTAACGATGACGCTGTATTCATAAATCAACTTATCGAGAATCCAATGGCGTTATTTAAATTAGATATAGTTAATAGACAATATATTTTTATAGAAATGTATGCGAATGGGACACGGGAATATGAAAAGGCAAATTACACCAAAATCCTTTTAGGATTAAATGAAAGAGCTGATTTGGTTAGGCAAAGAAAAGCTGCTCATGGTTGGTATCTTTCAGAACTTAGAAAATATGTTGCAGTAAAACATGCAGCCAATTTTATTGAACTAAAACTAGCAGCAAGTGGCGATTTAATTATAGATGATCATGCTGTATTTTCAAATGAAAAACAAAGGGTTCTAAGCGTAATTAAACATGATATCCTCCTGAGCCATTCTCATCCAACAGTATTGAAAGAGTTAATTAGACAAAGGGCAGACTTACCTTCAACAAATGTGCTTTTGGCTCAAGCTAATGAAATCTTAACTTGGTAATGGCGTTCAACGAACAAAATACCGTAGAGCATTTTATCATTCACCAACTCACTGGGGTGAACTTAAATGCCGTGCAAGGAAATGTGGTAAAAGAAAATGCAGTAGAATATGATTCGGTAAAATGGAAATATGTGCAAGCCGATTTACTGCAAAGGGATATTACCGAAGTGTTTGTAGAAAAAGAATTGAAAGAAGCCCTTTGCCGCCTCAATCCTGATATTGGTGCCAATCCTGACAGAGCTGAAGAAGTCATTCATAAACTCAGAGCCATTCTCATTACTGTAAACAATGTTGGTTTGGTAAGAGCCAATGAAGAGTTTTCAAAATGGCTTCGCAATGAAGTAACGCTTCCTATTGGTAACAATAACGAGCATGTTGCAATTCGCCTCATAGATTTTGAAGTATTGAAGAATAATAGTTTTGTGCTTTGCAATCAATTTAAACTGCGAGCCAGAGAAACCAAAATTCCTGACATAGTAATGTTCGTCAATGGAATTCCTTTGGTAGTTGGAGAGGCCAAAACACCTGTGCGACCTGCTGTTACTTGGTTTGATGGAGCACACGATATAAATGTTGTTTATGAAAATTCAGTTCCTCAATTATTTGTACCCAATGTATTTTCGTTTGCTACCGAAGGCAAAGAAATTTTTATTGGTGGCGTAAGAACACCTTTAGAATTTTGGGCACCTTGGCGTTTGGAAGATGAAAAAGACGAGCTAAGTCATTTCATCGGTTTGCAAGATGTTGCTAAACAATTAACTCATTTGCTTAAGCCTTCAACGCTGTTGGATATTTTGCAGTATTACACCGTTTACGCCACCAACAGCAAGAAGAAAAAAATAAAAGTAGTTTGCCGCTATCAGCAATACGAAGGAGCCAATGCCATTGTCCAAAGGGTAAGAGAAGGAGAAATAAAGAAAGGATTAATTTGGCATTTTCAAGGTTCTGGAAAATCGCTGTTGATGTTGTTTGCTGCTCAGAAATTAAGGAAGCAACAAGACTTAAATAATCCAACGGTAATGATTGTAGTGGACAGAGTTGATTTGGATACACAAATCACAGCCACTTTCAACACAGCCGAAGTGCCCAACATGATTACCACCGATAGCATAAAGGAATTGCACAAGCTATTGGAACAAGACACACGGAAAATCATCATCACTATGGTGCACAAATTCAAAGATGCTTATCCCGACATGAACAAACGGGAAAACATTATTGTGATGGTGGATGAAGCACATAGAACGCAGGAAGGCGACTTGGGGCGTAAAATGCGAAATGCTTTACCGAATGCTTTTCTGTTTGGTTTAACAGGAACACCAATAAACAAAGCAGATAAAAATACATTTTGGGCTTTTGGTGCCGAGCAAGACAGTGGCGGTTATATGAGCCGCTATACTTTTCAAGAAAGTATCAGAGACAATGCAACCTTGCCTTTGCACTTTGAACCACGTTTGCCGAATTATCACATAGACAAAGAAAGTTTGGACATTGCTTTTAAAGAAATGGCAAACGACCTGAGTGAAGAAGATAGAAACAAACTAAGTCAGAAAGCCGCTAACATGGCAGTGTTTTTAAAATCACCTGAACGTGTAAAAACCATAGTTTCTGACATTGTAGAACATTTCAAAGCACATGTTGAACCCGAAGGTTTAAAAGCCATGATTGTAACACCAGACCGAGAGGCTTGCGTTCAATACAAAGAAGCATTAGACTTTTTGATAAATCCCGAAGCAAGCGAAGTTGTTATCAGTTCATCAGCCAATGATGATTTTGATTTCAAGCAGAAGTATGCAATGGATAAAGACAAGCAAGAAAAAGTTGTTGAAAAATACAATGTTGCTGATTCACCTTTGAAATTTCTGATTGTAACCGCTAAATTATTGACAGGGTTTGATGCTCCGATTTTGCAAACCATGTATTTGGACAAATCGCTGAAAGACCATACCCTTTTACAAGCCATTTGCAGAACAAACCGACTTTTTCCAAATAAAACCTTCGGCAGAATTGTAGATTACTTCGGCGTATTTGACGACACAGCGAAAGCCCTGGCATTTGATGAAGAAAGCGTAAAACTGGTAATTACCAACTTGCAGGAGTTGAAAGACAAGTTGCCTGAATGGATGGAAAAATGTTTAAATCATTTTTTAGGCGTTGACAGAACCATTGCAGGTTTTGAAGGATTGTCAAAAGCACAAGACTGCATTAACACAAACGAAAAACGTGATGCCTTTGCAAAAGATTTCAGCAGCTTGACAAAGTTGTGGGAAGCATTATCACCTGACCCTGTTTTAAATCAATTTGAAAAAGATTACAAATGGTTGTCGCAGGTTTACACATCTGTAAAACCAGCATCAGACGACAACGGCAGATTGTTGTGGCATGCGTTAGGTGCACAGACAACAGCACTCATTCATGAGCACATTCATGTTTCGGGCATAAATCACGACATGGAAGAAATGATTTTGGATGCCGAAGTGATTGATGATTTGATGAATAAGAAAGACCCGAGACAAGCTGAGAAAGTTTTGAAAATTCTTATCAGTCGTTTAAACAAACATGGAAACAATCCAACATTCAAACGCCTAAGCGAAAGATTGGAAGCCATTCGTGACAAAGCAGAGAAAGGATTGATAAACTCCATTGAATTCATCAAGGAACTTTGTCAGTTAGCAAAAGAAACACTTCAAGCCGAGAAAGGAACAGAACCAGAAGTAGAAAAGAAAAATGCAAAAGCCGCATTGACAGAATTGTTCCTTGAATTGAAAACCGACACAACTCCTGCAATTGTAGAACGTATTGTAAATGACATTGACGAAATTGTTAGAGTAGTTCGTTTTGACGGTTGGCAAAACTCTACAGT
>JAPLEF010000161.1:4136-4991 GCA_026391525.1 Sphingobacteriales bacterium | reverse complement strand
ATTACATTAAAGAATATTACTAGTAATATTTTTTAGATTTTAAAAGTCATTTTTAATGATCAACATCTTCTAATTGGACAAAATCCCATTCATACCTAATCAGATTTACAATCGTAGAGCGGATATACATGCCGTTTATGGAGGAAACTGGCAAGGTGGGATTTGCCCATCTTCTTCCTACCCATTTATTTTTATCTTCTCTGGAAAATCTGGCCACCAACATGGCTATAAAGATGGCTGGGATAATCCAAATGTATTTACTTATACGGGTGAAGGTCAGGCTGGAGATATGAAATTTACCAAAGGTAATCTTGCATTGAGAGACCATCTACTAAATGGCAAGCGTGTTTTTCTGTTTGAAAGTCATTCAAAAGGTTATGTGAAATTCATTGGAGAACTAGAATTTTTCGATGTAGACTTCTTTGAAACACACGATACATCCGGAAGCAAAAGGATAGGAATCAAATTCTTTTTCAAGCGTAAAGGGGCTGAATTATTTGTTCAACCGGAAATGTTCAATAATATAACCTTAGTTGCTGAACCAGATTCTGAGTATGGAATAATTTTTCCTAATGAAACTGAAAGAAAGGGATTGGTTACTTCGAGGGTTGGACAAGGTGCTTACAGAAAACGAATCATTCATAGATGGGAATACAAATGTGCCGTAACAGGTTTTGACAAATTGAATATTTTAATAGCCTCTCATATCTTACCCTGGGCAGAGGCGGATGATAATCAAAGATTAGATGTTCACAACGGCATTTTACTCTCCCCTACTTATGATGCTTTGTTTGATAGACATTTAATTAGTTTTGAGAATAACGGCAAGATTTTATTATCAGATTCTATAGAATT
>JAPLEF010000161.1:0-4097 GCA_026391525.1 Sphingobacteriales bacterium | reverse complement strand
TAACTAAATTAAATTTATTAACATAGTATGATTAAAATAACTTTCTATTGCATAGTAGCCTAATAGCCAGATGATGTAGGTAGCACTTTATCTTTCTTCTAAGGTTTTTTAAAGAAAATCCAATTAAGAGTCTCCCACCAAGTTGTACCAATTTCCCAACCTCAATTCAATTTTTGGTACAGATTTGTACCAAAATCGCAACCCCTCCCCCATTTTTGGCACAAATCTGTGCCAAATTCCAAAATTAATTCTGAATTTTGGCACAACTTTGCTTCTAACACAAAAAGAAAAACTCTTTCAAGAATTCCGGAAAAAACCAATTTAACTGTAAAGCCATGAATATCAGGCAGAAACTCTCCCTTACCCAGCAGCAACTGGCCGATTTACTCGGGGTTTCCCGCAGTTTGGTAAATCAGTATGAATGGGGTAAAAGAAACCTGCCCAGGGAAGCCCTGCAAAAACTCATAAAGCTGGAAATGGAAAGCAAGAAAGTAGAGGGAAAGTCTGCCCCGGAATCTACCCTGCTTTTTTCCGAAAACGGAATCAACCGGCTATTGATGAAATACACCCTAAAACTTCAGCGCATTGGGGAGTATATCGTAATCCTTCGCATGAGGTTGAAAAAAATGGAAAAAGAATTTTCCATCCTGCTGCGCAAACATCATATCCTATCAACCACCCTGCTTTTAAAAGAGGAGCTTACCGAAAAAAAGAAACTGCTGCAGGACATCAATCTGCACCGGACCAATAAATCAATGAAAGCCGTTAATGGTGAAGCCCAGTTCGAACTGCAATACCGCATCGATAATTTGGAAAGCGAAGTAACCATCATAAAGCAGGCCATAAACCAACTCCATCTCGAAAAGTTTAAACGCGAGGAAAATATCCGGTAATAAAACAGGTGGTTTTATTTTGCAGGTACACTACTCCGTTAGTAATCATTTTTTTCATAAATGAAAAATAGCTGTTAATGTCATAATCGGTTTATGGAATCGCATTCCTCTGCATATGCTATGAGTAAGTCCGAAGGAACAAGGAATGTTGAACAAGGAACAAGGAATGATGAATGTTGAACAAGGATCAAGGAATGATGAATGTTGAACAAGGATCAAGGAATGATGAATGTTGAACAAGGATCAAGGAATGATGAATGTGAATGTTGAACAAGGATCAAGGAATGATGAATGTTGAAGGGGAAGAGTGAAGCGCTGTTTATGGATAGAATGATCAGGACAGTATAAAACTAAAAAATATTATATTGCTAACTTGCCATCATCACTAAAATATTTCACGGTATGACGCTCAGTCCGGAAAGTTTACCCCATAACGGATATGTATTGCTTGATCAAATGGATCATAAGGAGCTCATTCCTTTTGTTAGAACCTATCTCAAAAAGCGCACCCCGAGTTCTGTTTTTTTCAATGTGTTCAATATCATTATAGTTGCCATCATCGTTTTTTGTTTCTTCACTTACCATGGCAGGGAGCACTTCGGCATCGGAAGGGGCCTGATGTATTTTTGTAATGGCATCGCTCTTGCTTTTTTATTAATTCCTCTGCATGAATATATCCATGTACTGGCTTACAAATCGCAGGGAGCGCTGCATACTTCCTACGATGCCCATCTGAAAAAGTTTTACTTCATGGCCATCGCCGACCATTTTGTAGCCAGTAAAAAAGAATTCCGCATCGTTGCTCTGGCCCCGTTTGTGGTGATTTCCACCTTATTGATAGTTGGCTGCTTTTTTACAAACCCCTATTATACCTTACTCCTGTTAGGCACTTTACTTACCCATACCGCTTGCTGTTCGGGCGTTTTCGGTCTGCTCAGCTATTTCGATTTTCACCACAACAAGGAAATCGTAACCTACGATGATAAGGCCAATAAGATTTCTTATTTTTTTTGGAAAGAAAAATAAACAGGGTATTTATCTACCGCAATTAAATAATATTTCACTGTTTAAACCTGATGCCTTTCTTAGTGTCTTAGCGTCGAAAAAAAAATATTTATGCGCAAAATCATTTATACCCTCTTGCTTCTGATCTCAACCCATTCCGCATTCTGCCAGGTGAAACGCGAAGTACAACCCACCATCCCCACAGACAGCAGCATCGTTGCAGGAAATACAGGTTCCAAGGCCGACCGCGCTGAAATGGTGAAAGCACTGAACCTCACCGATGGTCAGAAAAAAGCCTTCAGAGAAGTGAACCAGTCTTTAAAAACAGACCGTTCTGCTATCCAAACCGACACCAACCTCTCTGAAGCAGAAAAAAAGCAAAAAATCAACCAACTCAGGGTTTCTTATCTCGAGAAAATAAAAGGCATCCTAAGCCCTGAACAGTTTGAGAAATTCAAACAAATGCGAAATAACAAACAAGGAGAGAATCTGTAACGTTTGCAGGAGTTCCTTATTTTTGGAGATGAAAAGATTTTTCTTCACCTGTATAGCCATCATCAGTACGGCAACCGTTCAGGCCCAATTCAACTTTTCGAAAGCAGATGCTTATGTAGCTAAGTTGGGCAGGTTGGATTCCCTAAACGTAGCCACCATTGCAGATACCCTTACCAGTTATTTTGATGCGAAAGAAGATAAAGCCAGGGCGATATTTACCTGGATCGCCCGCAACATCGCTCTCGACCCCAAAGCCATCCGTTCGAACGACAACAAAAAAACCGATCCGGTTCAGGTGATCCAGATGCGAAAAACCACTTCTTTGGGTTTTGCTTTGCTTTTTCAGGAAATGTGCAGCATTGCCGAAATACGTTGCCTCTCAGTTGATGGATTTGTAAAAAATAATGCAGAAGACATCAATAATCCTTCTGATGAAATCAACCACTCCTGGAATGTAGTGCAGCTGGGGCAGAGTCCGGATAAATGGTATTATGTAGATGCAGCAAAAGGCAGCGGATACTTAGATAAGAAGCAATCGGTTTTTACGCCGAAATTTAACAGCACTATGTTCTTTACGAAAAGAACGCTTTTTAATCAGGATCATTTTCCGGATAACAAGGCCTGGCAATTGGGCGACGGACCAAAAGCGAAAAAAGATTTCTATGCCTTGCCGGTTTTGCTCCCGGGGGCCTACCCTTTCGGATTAACCAAACTCACACCGGCAACAGGTTTTGTAAAAGGCAAGCTCGCGGTGGCTACGAAGTTCAGTTTTCAAACAGATACGGAGGAAACCATCAGTTCGGTGGAATTGATCATTGGGGAAGGCAACAAACAAATGAAACCGGAACCTATGAATTTTGATCATACCGGTTCTACATTAAGTTTTTCCTATAAATTCAAAAAAGATGAGAGTTTTCCGGTCACAATTCTGATCAATGGGCAATCGGCATTGCAGTACCAGTTTGAAGTGGTGGAATGATGAGGTGGATTAAGCTTTCAGAGTGCTTTCGCAACTACATGCTGTTTTACCCCACTAACACAAAGTTTATATGTGAAAAGAAAAGTTTAAATTTGAATACACTTTTTTTATGGATATAAGAGTTATCAATATAGATCCGGAAATCTTGGGAGGCACATCAGTTTTTAATGGTACAAGAGTGCCTATTAAGAACCTTTTTGATTATTTAGAATCAGGAGATTCAATTGAAACGTTTCTTCAAGATTTTGAAGCTGTGCGAAGAGAACAAGTTGTAAAAATTCTTGAAATGTCGCAGAAATATTAACAAAAATAATTATACAATGTTAAAATTTATTTCAGTTTTAACTGCAATCATTCTACTGGCTGCATGTTCAAAATCGTCTGATAACAATGGTACTGATATACTTACCCAAGGCTGGGTTAAATTAAACAGCACAACAACGAAAGAAATATATGATGTTTTTTTTACTAATTCAACCAACGGTTATTATTGCGGGCCAGATGGAATTTTTAGAACTACTGATGCTGGCAATTCATGGACGAACATCAGCACCTTCTCAAATTCAAATATTGGTGCATTTGGAGAAACTAAAGCCTGTTTTGTTAATCAAAATGAAAAAATTTACATCACTACAGATGGCATTTCTGTGCAAGAGGCAGCCCCTCTATTATTTACAAATAATATATCATTCAAGGATCTTTTTTATTCTAGCAATAATATCTGC
>JAPLEF010000111.1 GCA_026391525.1 Sphingobacteriales bacterium | reverse complement strand
TCTTTACCTTCCAGAATACTAGCCTTTTGCTTTGCCGATAAAATAAAAATTCACTTATCTAATTCAAAATCCAGCATTCGGTTCATCTCTTCAATAACATGTAATTCTTTCAACTGAGTTATCTTATTGAATAAATCAATTTTTAAATTAGCCGTATTCATATCCATAATTTTAATTGTTTAAAGTTACCGATTTTTAAGCAACGAAAGTTCATAAAACTGTCCGTATGTTTTTTTCTTGGCAACGTATCAGTCACGGAACGTTGCATAAATGAATCATAATAACATTCAATATTTCTTTTCTTAGGTCCCGTTCCGGAGACATTGCTGAGAAGTAATGATTATACGCAAGGTCCCGTCCCGGAGACATTGCTGAGAAGTAATGGTTGATACGCAACGTCCCGTTCCGGAGACATTGCTGAGAAGGAATGATTTACCGTTTATTTGCTATCCTTCATTTTCCCATTCCACACTTTCTTTCCCTGTATGGCTTTTATCAGGTACATGATGCCCACGAAGATGAAAAACAAGGGCCCAGTAAATCCGAATAAAGCCACATAACGTGTTCCATAAAAGCGTTCCATCGGTCTGCGTAAACGTTCAGCGATGATGTACATACTCGGCACCATCACCAATGTAAGAAAGAATGCGAAGATCAAACCGAAAATGATCGTCCAGCTCAGCGGACCCCAGAACACCACACTATCGCCACCAAAGAATATATGCGGATTCAAATGTTGAAACAAGGAAACAAAATCGATATTGAACCCAACCGCCAATGGCAGCAATCCCAGCATGGTTGCAATGGCGGTGAGCATTACCGGAATGATCCTGATCCTTCCTGCCTGAATAGCAGCCTCACGGGTACGCATACCCCTTCCACGCAATTCATCAGTAAACTCAATCAACAAAATTCCGTTCTTGATTACAATCCCCGCCAAACCGATTACACCCACACCCAACATGATGGAGGCGATTGTCATACCCGTAATCGCATAACCCATAAGCACTCCGATAACAGAGAAGAATATTTCTGTAAGTACGATGAACGGTTTGCTCATCGAATTGAACTGTAGTACCAGTATCAGGAAAATCAATCCCAGTGCTATCGCCAGCGCCATTCCCAAAAAGCTGTTGGTTTCCGCTTCCTGCTCACCTTGCCCGGTTTGACGTATCACCACATCACCGGGGATTCTCGTCTTACTCATGAAATCAGCAATTCGTGATTTCAACTCCTTATTCACTTGCGCCGTCATGGAAGGATCCAACACATTCGATTGCAATTGGATGGTACGTTTCACATTTTTACGGGCAATGGCTCCCGACGTGTTGGTATAATCGATACTCGCCACGGCACTCAATGGGATCGATTTGATCTGCATCGTATTCATATCCATGAAAGTGATGCGCATATTGATCAGGTCGGCCACATTTTTTCGCTGGCTTTCGTTGTACCTCAATTGAATCTTGTATTCATCTTCGCCATCTTTCAGCTTGCTTACTTCTTTACCGAATAAAGCGGTACGTACTTCCATACCGATCTGTCCGGTACTCAGGCCTTCAAACATGGCTTTTTCTCTATCAATGTTAATGGTGATTTCCGGACTGTTCAGATCCACATCCATCTTAAGATTTTCAATGCCATAAACCTGATTGGTATCTAAATAATTAGAAAGATTAGTGGCTACGGCAGCAATTTCTTCAAACTTATCGCCCACGATTTCGATATTCACCGGAGGATCGGTTGGAGGACCGCCATCTTCCTGTGCCACTTCAACGCTTGCTCCGGGGATACCTCCCATCTTTGTTCGGATTTCATCCAGATAAGGACGGGTAGCTTTACCGTGACGTTTTTCAAACTCAACAAATGAAACCTGTATACGGCCTAAATTGGGCTGCACACTACGGTTGTTATCACGCGGGTTATTGGCACTATTCGCCACATTGGCAATGATACTTTCCACGATACTTCCTTCAGTACCGGGTTTTTCTTTTTCAAGCACTTTGTATACACGCTGTTCTAATACCCGGGTTACACTATCAGTTTTAGTGATATCGGTTCCGGGTGGCATTTTCAAATACACATAAATAAAATTAGGGTCGCCACTGGGGAAGAAAACGGCTTTGTTTCCTCTTGCCATCAATAACATTACAGAGATTGGGAACAACAGAAATAAAATCACCAGCGACCATACAGGCCTGTAGCCTTTTAATATCCAACGCAGCATTTTTTCATACCTGTTCATCAAACCCGGCAGTATGCGTTCCTGGAATACATGTATGATATTCTTGAAAAGATAACGGTTCAGCACCGCAAGTATCATCATGAATAATAAGAAATTCGCAAATCCATGAGAACCTAACAGGTGTAAGATCACACCGGCGATGATACCCGTCCAGAACCACCATTTCCTGAAGATGGTGCTTTTCTTCTCTTCATATTCCCTGCCTTCGGGCTTCATGAAACTCACGGCAAAAACCGGATTGAAGATGAAGGCAACAATCAATGATGCGGCTAAGGTAAGGATCAACATTGTCGGTAGGTAAATCATGAACTTACCTATGATGCCTTTCCAGAAAAGTAAGGGAAAGAATGGTGCCAGTGTGGTTGCCGTACCAGCCAATACCGGAATAAATACTTCACCGGCCGCTTCTTTAGCACTTCGCACGATCGGTACTTTGCCATTGCTATAAATCCGGTGTGTGTTTTCAATAACCACAATAGCATCATCAACGATGATACCCAATCCGAATAGCAGCGCGAACAACACAATGAAATTGAGCGTAACCGGCGTACCTACAATTGAATCGGCAATCGGTAAAAAGAGAAAGGCTACAAACACACTTAAAGGCACACTCAAGGCCACGAAGAATGCATTGGTAACTCCCATGAAAAACATCAGTACCAGTAATACCAACACAAACCCGATGATGATGGTATTTACGAGATCGTTAAATGATGTTGCAGTAGCTTTACTTTGATCGCCGGTGATTACCAACTTCAAATCTTTCGGAAGCTCCTGATTCTGCTGCATCTTCGCTACAATGTCTTTTATTTTACCTGCTGCGCTGATGAGGTTTTCGCCGGCACGTTTTACGATGTTAAGCGTAACTACATTCTTACCATCTAAACGAGCATAGCTTTCCTTGTCTTTAATCGTATCTTTTAATTGGGCAATATCTCTTAGATAAACGGTTGCTCCTTGTGCACTACTGCGTACCACAATATTGTTCAAATCTTTGGCAGAAGTAAACTGTCCTTTCACTTTCAGGGTGCGCTTCATATCTCCAATACGAATCAAACCGCCGGTGATATCGTTATTTTCTCTTGAGATGGCATTTTCAATATCCATGAAACTCACTTTAGCCGCCTGCATTTTGAATGGGTCTACATTCACCTGGATCTCTCTTTCAGGTGCTCCCACGATTTCTGCACGGGTGATTTCAGGAAGCTCTTCAAACCTGTCCTGTAGTTTATCGGCATACTCCTTGAGTTTGATGCCATCATAATCGCCACTCACATTCACAAACATGATGGGCATTTCGCTGAATGCAAATTCCTGCGCATTGGGTTGTGAGGTGAGGTCGTTAGGCAAATCTGTTTGTGCCTTATCAATGGCATCTTTCACTTTGAGTTTTGCAACTTCAGTTTTTACGTCTGTATCAAATTCAACAATGATCAAACTATAATCCGTTTGAGAAACACTGCTGATCTTTTTAACCTTAGCCCCACTGATGCCTTTGAGTTGTTTCTCAATGGGCCGTGTTACGAGGTTTTCTATATCCTTTGGTGAGTTGCCGATGTATACGGTAGTGATACTGATGGTAGGCACCACAATATCAGGGAACTGCTCCTTCGGAAGGGTATTGAATTTATACAATCCAAACAAAGTGATAAGTATGGAGATGATATAAACTGCAGTACGGTTATCAACGGCCCAACTGGTAGGCTTGAACTCTTTAAATGTTGTTTTTATGCCTTCAAAAAAATTCATACGCTTATTTTTTCTGTTGAATGTGGGCCGTTTATCTTAAATGGAATTGGAAATCAACTGGCCTTCATAAAGGTTTTGATAACCTTCCGTAATCAGCTGTTCACCTGCTTTCAATCCTTCTTTTACTTCTACCTCATTGCCATAAACTTCACCTATGATGATGATTTTTTTCCTGGCAACCAATTTTCCGTCGGCAGATTTTTCCATCACATATACATACTTGTTCTTCTCGTCGCTTTGAATGGCATTCACCGGAATCACTACGGCCTGATTGGCAGTATAATCGAGGAAGCGCATCACTACCGACTGATTGGGTTTGAACATCGGATCTGAAGGAAGCTTTGCTTCAGCCATGAAACCGCGTTGAGTTGGGTCAATAGATTGACTGATGAGAGACACAGTGGTATTGATTTTTTTTCCTGCATCTAAAATTTCCACTACAACCGGTGTGCCTTTTTGTAAACGGCTGATATAATTCTCCGGCACATTCGAAACGGCTTTCAAATTGCTGTTGTTTACAATTTTGATCTGGCCCATGCCGGAAAACAGCTCGCCTACTCTCACATTTACCACATCGGCGATTCCACTAACATCGCTGTAAACATTGGAAGTATTCAATTGCTCAACGGCAACCTGAACTTGTTCCTGAGACGACTTCAACTGATCTTCGAGGCTTTGTACATTGGTACGTGCACTGATGAGTTGCACTTCGGTGCCGATGCCTTTGTCCCAAAGATTTTTCTGCCGGTCATAAATGTTCTTGGCATAATTCAATTGTGTTTTGATACCATCGAGTTGCTGGCGCGCTGCTACAACCGACTGGCGCTGGATGGCATCATCTAATTTAAGCAACAGTTGGCCTTTGCTTACACGCTGGCCTTCCTGTACATAAATGGCTTTAACTTGTCCGCCCATGCCACGAGGAGTGATGTAAGAAATATTCTCAGCATCTACCCTACCCCGTAAGTCGATATAATGTTTAAAATCGCTTATGGCAACAGGTGATGTAGCCACCAACTTGATGCGTGCATCATTGGCATTGCCGGTATCGAGTTTGGCCAATTCTTCTTTCAACTGAGCAACTTCAATATTCAATTTTTCTAATCTGGCCTTTTTTTGTGCAATGGTTTTGTTCCCGTTGTCTTCTTTAGAACCGCATGATGCCAGGATGATGATTGAGCCGGCGATTGCAAGAAGCGAAAGTTTATTTTTGTTCATGAGTTAAATATGCTTTAAGATTATAATTTTCCGGTTGCCTGTAAGAAATCGATTTTTGCGATGATGGCATCATACAGCGCGCTGTAATAATTGGTTTGTGCCACTTTGAGTTCGGTTTGTGCATTGTAAATTTCCTGGTTGCTGCCCAGGCCTTGTTCGTATTTCAACTTAGTAGTGTTGAACACGTTTTCGGCAAGCACCATATTCTTCTTCTGGTTATCGATAGTGAGCAGCGAAGAGGTGAGGTTAAGGTTCGCCTGTTCTACATCGTTATCAATGGATGCTTTCAGTTGTTCAAGGTTATTATTGGTTTGCTGCAATTCGAGTTTTGCTCTTGAAACCCTGGCAGATTTGGCAAACCCATCAAAAATGGGAACAGATAATTTTACACCCACCAGTGAACTTACAAACCATGGGCCCTTATTGAAGAAGTTAAATTCGGAACGTTGCGCAGTGGTGTACAAATTACCATACAAAGCAAGAGAAGGAAGAAAACTAAGTTTATACCTTCTTACATTATATTCACTGAGTTGCTTACCTACTTCGAGCAACTGATACCGCTTGTGGTCTTTATAATTGGTTTCTTTATTGAGCACATCCGCCTTCAACTGGTTTTCGTCAAGAGAATCGGTGAGGATCAACGAATCTTTCTGTGGCATATTGATGAGGAATTTCAAACCGGCATAACCGGCTTTCAATTGGTTTTCGGCTTTGATTTTTTCGGTACGCAGGTTATTGAGTTGAACACTCACTTTATCTACATCCAGTTTTTCTGCGAAACCGTTTTTATAGATCTCCGAAGTTTCAGTAAGCAGTTTATCGAACCGTTCGATATTGGCATCAATAGTACCAATTTGTTTATGCCCTACTACCAATAAATAATAAATCTTCAGCACATTCACTTTAATCTGTTCGGCAGTAACTTCTTTTTGTTTATTGGCAAAATCGAGTGCTGCACTCCTGGCTTGTAATCCAACAAATACTTGTCCGTCGAAAAGCAATTGAGAAAAATCGAGTCCGGCATTCGAAGTGAATTTTGTACCAAACTGTGCCTGCACTACTCCGAAATCACTTGGTGCAACGATAGTATTTCCATTGCCATCTTTTACCCCTTCGCTCACCAGCACGCCGTAAGTACTGGCTGCAATAAAATTGGGAAAAGATTGTACGGCTATATTGGGGAAGTAGTTTAATGATGCGCTGCCACTGATCTGCGGAAGCGCATTGGCAGTGAACTCGCGATTGGTTTCTTTTTGAATCTTCACATCCAGCAGCGCATTTTTTACAGCCACTGAATTGGTCATGGCATAATCCACTGCTTGTTTGGAGGATAATTGATGCAATTCCTGTGCATATGAAGCGGATATGCCACTTAAGAATATCAGGAAAAGCAAAGCGTATTTTTTAGTCATCTGCTGTTTGTTTTTTTTCTTTCTTTTAAATATTTTAAGGTGAGTTGATATCCTTTCTCAGAAACCAGTCCGAATAAAAAATGATAAGTGATGATTTCTTCCAGTTCCGCAAGCCCAACATTTATCTTACTCTGAAAATCGGGATGAAAAGGAAGCAGCATCGAATCTAACCTGAAGCGGGTGAGTACCTCCACATTCATTTCCTTGCGGTACAGGCCTTCCCGAATACCTTTTTCCAGATTTTCTTTGATTACTCCAAAGAGGTAATTGTTTTTATGGGCTAAAAAAAGCTGGTAAGCCTGAGGATAATACTTTTGCATGTCGAACAAAAGAGATGGGTTCATCGAGCGAAACATTTCCAATACCTGCTCCATTTCAATGAAAATTTCATCAATGGCGTTTTTGGCTGTGCGTCTGCCTACATTACAAACATCCTGGTTATGGCCGATGATGTGGGCAACCACCGCTTCAACCAACCGGTCTTTATCGGCATAATATTGATAGATGGTTTTTTTACTCATCCCCAACTGGTTGGCAATATCATCCATACTTACACTTTTCAAGCCATACTGGAAGAAGAGAACGGCAGCTTTATCTCTGATCCTAATGCCTGTATCTGTTAATTCTGTCATAATCGGATGCAAAACTATGGAAACTTTTAACGTAACCAAAGTTTCCGTCTATTATTTTTCCCATTCATAACATTTTGTTCATCTGTAGCATTAAAAAAGAGGCAATAGAAATTGCCTCTTAAGTATATGTTGAAACACTATGTGTTAGTATACTACAGAGAAATACCCCTCAGTAAAATTGATGGGTGCAGGGGGCGGACCAGTTAATGGAGAAGCCACAAAATTGAATGTGCCCCTGATCCGGCGGGTTGTTGTATTGTGTTCCAATATGGTAAGATTACCTCCGTCGGCATTTAATGGTGTAGGATTTGTAAGGGAATTGGTAGGATTATACACTCCGGTGATATTGATCAGATCAAATACATAAGAACCCGGGGTGATGCTACGGTTAAAACTTAATCCAATATTCTTCGAACCATTGGCATCAAAATTGGAAGTGATCGTAATATTGTCTATAAATGGTGGCAGCGAAACAGGTAATCCGATAACACTGTAATTCACCCAGTCTGCCCCATCTAATTTCACCCTGAACGAATCGGTAGGGTTGCCCGGATTGATACCGGCATCGGTGCGGTAGGTGATATTGGTGAAAGAACCTTCAGTAAAGTTGCGCACCAAACTATCGATCGGGCGAAAAACCTTAAAGCGGAATGTTCCACTCATTTTTTTGGTGCTGGTGTCTATAGAGGTAATGGTTACCGTACCTCCGGCTAAAGTAGTATCATCGCTGGCATTGCTGGTAAATGAAATGGTGCTGGCCAGGGTACTGTCTACATGAGCAGCCGCATTGAAACTCTGGTCATCCAAAGTATAGGTATGCACGCCGGAATCGGTAAGGGTGATGGTCAAAACCAGTCCATCTACATTTAAGCCACTGATATTGATTAGTCCGTTGTTGCGAACAGCCCCTGCAGCCGCATCAGCAACCCATTGATTGCCATTTATTTTGGCACGAAAATCGCCGGTAACCGGATTTCCCCCGTTACCATTGTTTCCTGTAAAGCTTTCGTCGCTCACTTCTTTCTGACAAGCAGAAAAAAGAACGGCAAGTACCAATAAACCAGAAATCAGTTTGACCATGATTACCTTTTTTGCGAAAATATAATTAAAAAATGAATAAATGAAATGTAGGGAAGTAACTCTACAAAACTGCGTAATAAAGAATATTCAAACAACTACCTTTACGTTAATTTTTCAGCTATGGAATCTGGTTTCAGATATAAAAAACTACTGCAGTATTTCTTTCAGGGATTGTTGATCCTTGCTCCGATTGTGATTACTTTTTACGCACTTTTCTGGGTAGTTAGCAGTATTGATGGCCTCATCCCCATCTTCACCTTTAAAGACGACCAGGGCCTGGTGCATGTACGGAATTATGGTTTGGGCTTCATCGTCATCATCCTGTTTCTGGTGGCATTAGGTTATTTTAGTTCCTTTTTTATCACCAGCAGGATTGTGAGCTTTCTGGATAAAGTGATGCAAAAAATGCCGGGCATCAAACATGTATATTCCACTACACGCGATTTTTTTGAGGCTTTTACCGGAGATAAGAAAAAATTCACCCATAATGTGCTGGCTAACGTAGATGATAATGATGTTTGGAGGGTTGGCTTCATCACCCGGGATGATATGGTGGAATTCGGAATGAAGGATTATGTTGCCGTTTACATACCGATGGCCTATTCTGTTGCCGGAAATGTTTATATCATCCCAAGGTCGCGCGTAAAGGAAATCACCAATATCAACAGCGCTCAAACCATGAAATTTGCGGTGAGTGGAGGGGTTACCCAGATTGATGAAGAAGACAAAGAAAAATTGCAGTTGAAACACTAATCATTTTCCTCAGCAGGTTTTTATCCAAACTATAATTCTCCGGTTTGTAAAACAAACTTTGGTTTAGCCCAATATTATTAAGAGCCATGAGCCCATCTGCGTGCTGAATGCTTTTTATCTTTACTTGAAATGATAAAGATGAGAATCAGGTTGACCCTATTTTTGTTTTTGATAGCAGTTATCCCTTCACCAGCCTATTGTTGGGGATTTTACGGACATCGCCAAATCAACAGCATTGCCGTATACCTACTTCCGCCACCCATGTTATTGCTTTACAAGAAACAGCTTCCATTTTTAGCTGAACATGCCATTGATCCGGATAAGCGGAGGTATGCGGTTGCTGAAGAAGGCCCACGACATTATATCGATATGGACCACTATGGCGTATATCCTTATCCGTTACTTCCACGGAAATGGGAGCAGGCTGTTCAAAAATTCTCGGAAGATTCGTTAAGGGCCCACGGCATCGTACCCTGGCATGTACCCGTGATGCTGAACAGGCTTACCGGTGCCTTCCGAAAAAAAGACCTTGCGGGGATATTAAAAAACAGCGCCGAACTGGGCCACTATATCGCCGATGCCCATGTTCCGTTGCACACCAGCAGCAATCACAACGGACAATTCACCAATCAAAAAGGCATCCATGGTTTTTGGGAAAGCCGTATTCCGGAATTGCTGGCTGAAAAAGAATACGATTTTTTTCTGGGACGGGCGGTTTATCTCCGCAACCCTTCCGAATATATATGGCAAAGGGTGCTGGAAAGTGCCAAGGCTTCGGATAGCGTATTGCGGATAGAAAAAGAACTGACCGCAATATTTCCTTCCGATCAGAAATATGCCTTTGAAGAACGTAACGGGGTTTTGGCACGACAATATTCTTCTGCCTTCACTATTGCCTATCATAAAAGGTTAAATGGGATGGTAGAGCGGCGGATGCGGCTGGCGATTTTTTCTATCGCTTCATTTTGGTACACGGCTTGGGTGAATGCCGGGCAGCCGGATTTACATGAACTGGCAAAACAGCAGCTTGATGAACAAACTCTTCAACGTTTAGAGGAAATGAGTACCAAATGGCGCAGCGGTGAGCCCATCATAGGAAGGGAAGAATAAACATATTTCTAATGGTAGTTTAATACCCTACTGCTTTTAAATTTAGTACATTTGCGGCTTAATTTTTTCAGATGAGCGGTGCAACTGTGTTAAACAATAAAGAGGCGAAAAAGGTACATAATTTCAATGCCGGGCCATCTATTTTACCGAAAGAGGTTTTTGAAGAAGCCGCAGCATCAGTATTGAATTATCAGGATATGGGATTATCTATCCTTGAATTAGGGCATCGTACTCCCGAATTTATTGCTGTCATGGAAGAAGCCCGATCTTTGGTAAAAGAATTGATGCAGTTGGATCAGCAGCATGAAGTGTTGTTCCTGCATGGTGGCGCATCTACCCAGTTCATGCAGGTGCCGATGAACCTGCTCGACAGTAAAGACGCTGCTGCATATGCCGATACCGGAGTATGGAGCAGCAAAGCCATCAAAGAAGCCAAACTGTTTGGAAAAGTAGATGTGGTTTGCAGTTCGAAAGATGGCAACTATGGTTTTATTCCAACCGATTTTGCGGTACCCAATGATGCAAAGTATTTTCATTTCACTACCAACAATACCATTTATGGTACACAATGGAAACAAATACCAAAAACGGGAAATCCTTTAATTGCCGATATGAGCAGCGATATTTTCAGCAGGGTGCTTGATTTCAATTCGTTTGGATTGATTTATGCCGGAGCACAAAAAAATATGGGTCCGGCTGGCGTAAATCTGGTAGTATTGAACCCGGCTTTACTTGGCAAGTTGAAAAGGCCGATACCTACGATGATGGATTACCGAAACCACCTTGCAGAAGGCAGTATGCTGAATACACCACCTGTTTTTGCCGTTTATGTTTGCTTGCTCACCCTGCGATGGCTCAAAAAAATGGGAGGCATTGCTGCCATTGAACAACGGAATATTGAAAAAGCAGCCCTATTATATCAGGCGATAGATGAATCAACCCTTTTTACCGGTAACGTGGAGAAAAAAGACCGGAGTTTGATGAATGTTTGCTTCCGGATCAATGATGAAAGTCTGGAAAAACCATTTTTAGATTTTGCCTCCTCAAAAGGTGTCATTGGCATCAAAGGGCATCGTTTATCCGGAGGTTTCAGGGCTTCCCTTTACAATGCCCTGCCATTGAGCAGTGTGGAAGTGCTGGTTGCCGCTATCAAAACATTTGAAGCGGTTCCGGCATAAGCAATTTAGTTGAGTAATAAAAAAGGATGCTGAGGGCTTAAAGTTTATTTTTGCCCTCTATTTCCGAAAAACAATAGTATGGTAACCATTCATCCTTTTAAAGCACTGAGACCTGAACCACAATATGCGAAACAAGTGGCTTCTCGTCCCTATGATGTGCTGAACAGTAAAGAAGCAAAAATTGAAGCACAGGGAAATCACTTTTCCTTTCTGCATATTACTAAAAGCGAAATCGATCTCCCCGAAACTGCCGATACACATGCACAGGCTACTTATGATAAAGCCAAAGAAAACCTGCAGGCCTTTATCAGCCGGAATGTTTTGTTTCATGAAAGCAAACCCTGTTATTATTTCTACCGGCTGAAGATGGATGGCAGAAGCCAAACGGGTTTGGTTTGTGGAAGTTCGGTAGATGATTATGAAAACGGAATCGTGAAAAAACATGAATTCACACGCCCTGAAAAAGAGCTCGACAGGATCAATCATATCAAAACCACCGGAGCGCAAACAGGAAATGTATTTTTGGCTTACCGAAATGTGGCAGCTATTGATGCGTTGATTTCAAAATGGACGACCGATAAAAATCCGCAATACGATTTTATTGCAGACGACAATGTTCAGCATAGCATTTGGATTGTAAACGACGATAAAGCCATACAACAGATTACTGATTTGTTTAATGCCCATGTACCTTGTACTTATATTGCCGATGGTCATCACCGGGCTGCTTCAGCGGCTAAAGTGAGATCGGCACTGGGTAAAAAAGCTACTAAGGATGCCGATTATTTTCTTACCACCCTATTCCCTTCCAGCCAGCTGGTGATCATGGATTATAATCGGGTGATCAAAGACCTGAATGGGATGAGCGAAGATGAATTTCTAAAAGCACTGGAAGATTCATTTTTGATAGAAGAAAAAGATACCAGCTATCGTTCGGAAGCTTTACATCAGTTTGGCTTATATATGAATAAGCAATGGTACAAGCTTACGGCAAAACCAGGGTCGTATGCTGAAGATCCCATTGGAGTTTTAGATATTACTATCCTGCAGGAAAGAGTGCTCACGCCGTTACTGGGCATACACGACCAGCGAACCGATAGCAGGATTGATTTTGTTGGGGGTATTCGTGGACTTGGGGAATTGGAAAAAAGAGTGGATAGCGGAGAAATGGCTGTGGCGATAAGCCTCTACCCTGTTAGTATCGAACAATTGTTCAATATTGCAGATAGTGGGAACGTGATGCCTCCCAAAAGCACCTGGTTCGAACCAAAGTTGAGAGACGGACTTCTTACCCATTTGATTTATTAAGTACCAGATCAAACTTATAATCAGGATGAAATCAATTATCACTTTGATAGCTTTCTGCTTCATCCATTTGAATTCGTGGGCACAGCCTGAATCAACAGTACAGGAAACCGCAAAAGCGTTCATGCAGTCGGGTGATTACAGTAATGCCACGCTGGTACTTACCCGTGCCTTGCAGGAAAATCCTAATCAACCATTAATCAGTAAAGACCTTGCCCTTTGTTATTTATTTCAAAGAGACTACAACAAATCGCTGGAAACCATCAAGCCTTTATTGGATAACCCTAATTCAGATGATCAGTGTTATCAGATAGCCGGACAAGTTTACAAGGCCCTTGACCAGCCTAAAGAAATAGAAAAACTTTACCGTAAAGGCCTGAAGAAGTTTCCGGAGAGTGGACCGCTCTATGCAGAGATGGGTGCTTTTTTATGGGGAAGCAAAATAGAGGAAGCGATCACCTACTGGGAAAAAGGCATTCGCCTGGATCCTGCTTACTCCAAAAATTATTATCATGCAGCCAAATATTATTTTACCAATTCTAATAAGATATGGTGCATCATTTATGCTGAGATATTTGTAAATTCAGAGCCCGCTAGTGCACTCACACTCGAAATAAAAGATATCTTACTTGATAGTTACAAAAAGCTATTTACAGCAATCCCGCTTGAAGCAGATGCCAGGGAAAAAAATCCTTTCGTCATACGTTATTACCAGGCAATAAAACCACAAAATAGTCTGGCTTCGCAGGGAATAGATCTTGCTTCACTAAGTATGATCAGAACCCGGTTTATTCTGGAATGGAACCGGATGAATGAAAACCCGATGCCTTTTAAGCTGTTTGACTACCATACCCAATTGCTTCGGGAAGGGCTTTTTGAAGCCTATCAGCAATGGCTATTCGGGCCTTCAACCAACCTTACGGATTTTCAGCAATGGACCAGCACCAACCAGGAAGTTTATCAGCAGTTCACCCGGTTTCAAAAGAGTTTACTTTTCAAGATGCCTGCAGGGGAGTATTATCATTGAAAAAAATCAACCTGTTGCTTAGGATGGCTTTTTTTATTTAATTTAGTTTGTATAAAACATTCCATCATGCAAGAGGCTAAAGATGAAAAACTTTGGCGGATAGCCAAAAAACGTGCTGGTTTTCAACGCAGCTTGGTTTCTTATTTTATCGTTAATGCATTGCTTTGGGCGATTTGGTTTTTTACCCGCAGTAATTACGAAAACAAATCACAATTCCCGTGGCCGGTATGGTCTATGCTTGGCTGGGGCATCGGTTTATTCTTTCAGTATTTGAATGCCTATGGTGGAAACAAATACGACCTTGCAGAAAAAGAATACGATAAACTTAAAAATAAAAGCAGGTAAAACAGCATTACCCGGGTTACTGAAAGTTGATGTGGTTATTAAGTAGGCTTTCAATCAGGGCATAATGAATTGATAAAATTTTTAATGCGCATCATGATAAATGACCAATCCAGGATTTTCGATTTTTTGTACGACCAGCTCAACCGTTTTCCTAAAGCCGATATGTTTGCAGGAAAAGTAAATGGCTCGTGGAAGAAGTACAGTACAGCATCAGTTGCTGATACCGTAAACAAGCTTAGTGCAGCATTGCTGCAATTGGGTTTAAGTTGCGGCGATATGCAGGTTGAAAATCAGCACAAAGTGGCCGTTATTTCGAGAAACAGACCCGAATGGCTGATGCTTGATTTAGCCTGTCAGCAAGTGGGTATTATCTTGTGCCCGATTTACCCAACAACAAATGTTAACGAAATCGAATTCATTTTTAATGATGCGGCCATCCGTTATGTTTTTGTAAGTGATCAGGATATTGCAGACAAGGTAACCAGCATCCGCAATAAGATTCCTTCCCTGCTGAATATTTTTTCTTTTGATCCTTTACCCGACATCGATCATCTGGATAAACTAATCGATTCAGTTGTTAATGATGCCTTACCTAAAGTGAAAGAAGTGATGGCTACCATCAAAGCTACCGATTGTGCCACTATCATTTATACATCAGGCACTACCGGTGTGCCAAAAGGAGTAATGCTGAGCCATCGAAACCTGGTGATGAATGTGGTGAATTCCAAAACCAGTTTCCCGTTTGAAGATAAACCCGCTGCCCGTGCTTTGAGTTTTCTTCCATTGAACCATATTTTTGAAAGAATGGTTTCCTACATCTATATTTCTACAGGCATATCTATCTATTACGCAGAATCGCTGGAAACGATTGGCGACAACCTCAAAGAAGTAAAACCTCAACTGTTCACCACCGTACCTCGCCTGCTTGAAAAAGTATACGAGCGTATCATGAGTAAAGGCGCTGAATTGACAGGTATAAAAAAGAAACTGTTTTACTGGGCAGTGGCGCTAGCGGAACAGTATGACAATATTGAAAAGAAAAGTTTCCTTTATCAATTACAATTGGGTTTAGCCAATAAGATCATTTTTACCAAATGGCGGGAAGCCCTGGGTAATAATATACAATGTATAATAACAGGCGGTGCGGCCTGTCAGTTGAAACTGCTGCGTATTTTCAATGGTGCAGGTGTGCCTATTTATGAAGGTTACGGCCCAACGGAAAATAGTCCGGTAATCAGTGTAAACTGCCAAAAACCGGGAGGTACAAAGTTTGGAACAGTAGGTTTGGTGATTGATGGTCAGGAAGTGAAACTTTTACCGGATGGGGAAATATGTGTAAAAGGCCCGAGTGTGATGATGGGATATTACAAACGGCCCGACCTCACAGATGAAACCATCATTGATGGTTGGCTGCATACCGGCGACATCGGCATTTTTGAAGATGGAAAGTACCTTAAGATTACCGACCGTAAAAAAGAACTTTTCAAAACCAGTGGTGGAAAATATGTAGCCCCTCAGGCTATAGAAAACAAGCTTAAAGAATCTCCCTTCATTGAACAGATCATGGTGGTAGGTGCAGATCAGAAATTTGTTGGCGCACTGATTGTTCCTTCAATTCCCAATTTGCGGGAATGGATGAAACACAAAGGGATTCCCTTTACTACCAATCAGGATGCCATTCATCATCCTCAGGTACTCCAATTGTACAAGGAACTGATAGAGTCGTTCAATACTTTTTTTAATCATGTGGAACAGATCAAGAAATTTGAATTGATTCCGGATGAGTGGGGGATAGACACCGGAGAGCTGACACCAAAGCTGAGTATGAAACGTAAAGTGATCATGGAAAAATTTAAAGGATCTATTCAGCGGATTTATCCCTAAACAATAATACCGATTGGACAAACAATATAGTCCAATATCGGCTATCGCCTCATTGTACTATTTGTTTGATACCATCGGCATATAGATTTATAAAATATTGGCATATTATATAAATCACATTGGTATAACAGGCATACAAAAATCGAGTAGGAAGTGAGGGATTATTTCCCTCACTGTCCTCTCACACCACCGTGCGTTCCGTTCGGTACACGGCGGTTTGTTAGAATAATTTTGTTTGCTGTTC
>JAPLEF010000062.1 GCA_026391525.1 Sphingobacteriales bacterium | reverse complement strand
ACCATGGCAAGGCCGATACCCCAATAGCGAAGTTTACTTCTTTCATTGGCAGGCAATTTGTCGGCCAGAATAGAAATGAAAATAATATTATCAATACCTAAAATTACCTCTAGGGCAATAAGAGATAATAAGGGGATTATAGATTCGGTCATAATTAGTTTGTTATATGGACTTCAAGTTGGCTGGTAAAAATATTGCAATTATATAATACTTTGACGGATTTACTAGAGAAAAAGTAATGCTTTATCCCATAAAAAGATTTCGCTATACTTAATCTCTGGTTGAATCTTTGTTGAAGTGAATTTTAATGACCAATAGTATGTTAATATAACCGTTGGCTTTTATTCGGGAATGAGCCAATACAGTATTAGTGTAATTTCTCCGAGTATAATATCTAAAGTTAGGCTATAAAAAAAGCCACTTCTTTCGAAGCAGCCTTGTGAACTGGCTGGGACGCTAACCTGAATGTAAAGTGCAAGCCTGTATTGAGTTATAGCGATCTGATAAATGGCACTCCCGAATTACGCACCCGCTTTTTGGGGTGATTTGGAGGCTTTTGTTGACTGTTTTCACGATGGTTATTTCAATTATAACTTCCCAATATTTGCTTTTATCCTTGCCAATAATGTATCAAAATCCGGTTGGCCGTTGTAATAAAGTGGCGCTGTTTCTTTATATCGTCTGATGAAATCCATTCTTATATTTTGGTTATTTAATAAGAAGGCTTCGTTTTCATGCATTGGGATGGCGAGGTCTGCTGCAGGAAATCGTTTTTGTTTATGTGCTTGATAAGAGGCGGTCCCGATGAACTGTTGAACATATTCATCGCCCAATAAACAATACATATCATAGTACTGGCGCATAAAGTTGGGGCGCCCCTGTTTACCACTTTGTTCCTGACGGTATTTGGTAGAGATGGTTTGAAGCTTTTCTACAAATGTATATCCCCGATCATAACAAATTATATCTTCTGACCTATTATCAATGATATCGATACCATCCGTTTGTATGGCTTTATCGTAAGCCCATGAACTAATTGTTATGGGTTCGTTTGGTGTAATTGTATCAAACCCTACCTCCAAAAGTACGCCTTCTTTTATCCCTTCAATTTTGCCAAATACATTTTTGTAAATCAATCTGATGCCTCCGCTTCGGTAATAATCAAGGTCATCAAATATTTCATCTCTTTCAACCGCAATGATGCCATCGATTTTTATGTGGGTGGCTAACCAATCATAAAATACTTTTCGAGCGGTGATATTTGAAGGTTTGGTATTGTTTGGATTTTCGTTGATCTTAAATTTCTTCGGTGGGGTGATGTGAATGTCTATATCTTCTGAGAACCTTTCTATGATCCGGTAGCCTTTTGAGAGGGATGTGCCTCCTTTTAACTCAAAGCGATAGCCTTGTGCTTTTAGACCGTGCAATACATGCATGATCCAATAGTCTTTTTCAACCAGCGCGGGCAATATATTCATTGAATCTGCCACGATCTTTAACAAGGATTCAAATTCTTCATGGTTATGTAAATAGTCTGCCGGCATTGTTAGTTATTGGTGAGCATGAGAGAGAGTATTTTTTTTGTCTTTATACTTCCATATGCTCTCATTGCATGTGACAATTTTTTTGAATCCATCTCCGGCACTTTGGCGGCTACATTTTTCAGTACCTCTTCAGGTTCTTCTGCCAGTTGATTAAGGTTGTTTATTAAGTCAACCAATAAATATTCTTTGGTTACTGTACTTGGGAAGTGATGCTTCAACTGAAAATTAAAGGTACGGTTGCCAAGTTTGAAATCTCCATGACGTTTGTGATTATACACTATTGTTTTGTTGTAAAGCTGTGTGGTACCAACGCCTAAACTATTATAAGCATTGGGCGAGGTTAACAGAAAACGGCTATCCTTCAAAAATGTTTTTACCAATGTGTTGTCTTCAGGTGGAACTTTGCCAAACACAGATTCTTTTGGGTAATAATATACCCCGGGAGAAACTTTTTGAAGGATTCCTTCATTTACTAATGCAGCAAGGTGGCGGTCTACGGCATTGGACCATTGTGCCAGTTCACTGCGGCGGTATACCCTTCCAGGTTTGAAGTGCTTCTTTAATTCTTTTACTGATGCCATGATGTAAAGATACTATTATACTTTAAAATGCATGTATATTTATTTAATATTCATGCATATATTATTATAATAATAACATATTCAATACATTGTAATATTAAATAAAATAATGGGGGGAAAAACTGAATAATTAGCCAGCCGATAGCGGTTGTACTTGCTCCATTTTGAGTTCCGTGTAATTGCAAAATTCTTTCTATGCTAATGAACTGATTGCCTTGCTTGTTGATACTTTCTCTGATTTTTAATAATAGCATCCTTCCATAGCAATCATTTTTGCCTGTGATGCGCTGCACATCTTTGTGATAAACGCAGCGTCTTGCAGTTGTTGTTTTCATACTGTATCTATACTTTACACAGCTTTTGATGGAGAATATGTATGCCCGGTATTGGCAAACAAATTTTAATCATTTCCTTTTTTCGATTTTATCCACTTAAGATATTGAGTTAAAGGCAGGCGTGTCGGTAAGAAAATTCTTGGACGAGTCAAAGAAGATTGTCGATGGGCAAATTTTAAATGAAATAACCAATAAAATAATAACCGTAAAAGCAGAACCAACACAAAAAATGAAAGATATAATGCGAAAATTAAGCCCACCGCACTAAAAGGGACAATTCAGGAAAAAAATGAAAGATCAATCAAGAAAAAAAGCCGCTTCTTTCGAAGCAGCCTTTTAGCCGCAGCCTGGTGTTTGCAAGAGCGGCTCGAAGGACGATCTGTCTTCAAGATTTCTTCCCATACGATACTTCTTCACAACAACTTACTTTACGAACCTCCAATATTGTTAGGGACACGTTGTCAAGTTACAACATTACTCCTCTTTGTGGTATCCCCAAACAGGAAAAATCATCCATCTAATTTACTAATTTTTTCGCTGCTGTTGGCCTTCACTAATTCCCCCAAAAACAGCTTCACAACTATCAGACGCCGTCGTTTGGTGTTCTCACCAACGACATCAACCTTAAGAGTGTTGCCTTTTCTCATCCCATATTTAACCCTCCGCCTAACTCTAACTACACCTTGTTGATGTAAAAATTATTTATTGTTGAGCATGCGGAAGTAATTCACTGATCTTTTTGATAGGATGGCTTGCATTTTTTTCAAGCGTATTTCGTAGCCAGGCAAAAGGTTCAACACCATACATTTTGCAGGTGCCTAATAAAGAGTATAGCATTGCGCTTCGTTGTGCTGCTTCATGTGATCCGGCAAATAAATAATTCTTACCCCATCTTGTTTTCAGCGTTAAAACAACCTTAGTATTTTTTCTCCCCAATCAACAAAAAACTTATTCCTAATTTACTATTTTTGGTATATTCATACAGTTTTAGCAGTTCTTTGATTTGGCTATGAAGCAGTAGTAACAAGCAATAGTAGGAATAATAACTACCTCCGGGCGGAATGGTGATGCCGGGGAGGAAATATCCAGCTGGTGGAGGGTTGTATAGGTATGGGTTTAATGGGAAAGAGAAGGATGATGATGTTGTGCAGTATGATTATGGATATAGAATTTACGACCCAAGATTAGTACGCTTTAAATCAGTTGACCCACTCAGTTTTGATTATCCTGAATTAACTCCGTATCAATTTGCAAGCAATAGGCCAATTGAGGGTGCAGATATGGATGGGCTAGAATTTGTAAAAAAGACAGATGATCAAGGAAATACTATTTGGTTATTTTATAAACCTCAGCCAGCATCAGGTTATGGAACAATGTCGTCCAAAGGGATGCCTGTAGCATTAGTTGAAAAAGAAAGTAACATGACTAATATTCATACAGTTACTTTTAAACAATCTGCAAATAACCCATTCATTGCACAAAGTTCTGT
>JAPLEF010000125.1 GCA_026391525.1 Sphingobacteriales bacterium | reverse complement strand
ACACGTTTCTTAAAAAATCTTCTCTTCGCAAAAATTAAAAACTCAATAATGAGTAAAATGAAAAAAGGCTGTACCAAATAGTTTTGATACAGCCTCTTTAAATTTGGTCAATTCAATGCAGTGTTTTTTACCTCACAACAATGTGTTGGGTAGTTTTCTTTCCTTTTTCATCTGTTAGAATAACATGGTAAATGCCGGAAGGTAATTTGTGGTCGAGATTCACCTTAATCGTTTTCTTGTTTTCAACTTTACTTACTATTTGTTTGAAAACAACCTGACCGGTTGAATTCACCACCTGGATGTTACAATTACCTGATAATTCGTTATTTAATTCAACAAAAAACTCCTTGTCGGTAACCGGATTAGGAAATACTTTTCGAAATGTTTGTTCCGACGCCATGTCGATTCCTGGCCTGGCAGACCTGGAAAATACCAGCGTAAACCTGCCTTGAAGAGAATTAGTATTGCTGTCTACCACGAATGTAATTTCGGTATCAGTTGTAAGAGAAATGGCAAAACTGGTATCCGCATAATTATCAATCAGTATGGCACTTAGCCCCACTTCTGCTATATTTGAAGGCCCAAATGTTAACTTATAGGTATCGGGTACCAGATTACTGAAAGAATAAAAAATGGAGTCAGATGAGCCGATTAAATCCCTTTTGGCAACAATATAGCTTCCACTATCCTGTAAAATGAAGAAATTCTCTCCGAAGTTGGGAAACTTAAGTACATCATTGCTATCTACGATATTTGAATAACTGCTTCCAAAAAATACTACATTTCCATCAGCCACCTTATTCCCGGGAAGGTAAAGGGTGGCATTCATCTTTACACTATCAATTGATCGGTATGTTCGGTTTACCAATTTTTGGCTGGTTGATTTTACCGCTTCGGTGAACGTGACGCTTCCGGCACCACTGGACCCAGGCGAAATAAAAAATGCATTCCCGCTTTGAATGTGTGGATATTGATTGGTCAGCGTGTAATAAGCGGTAGTTGCACCACCAACATGAGTGAATCCGTTTGCAGCGTCTAAAATCTGATATCCCCCAAGGCTTCCGAGTGTAGGATCATATACACGATAAGCGTTACTACGAACATTATTAAAACCCCCGGTCGAAACCATTGCATTCAAATCTATTGCCGATGCATATGGATTTCCAACGCTGATAACTAAATTCGTGTTATTTGCTCCACTTGGGAATGTTGTTTGTGCCGGAGGATTAGATGGTTGAAACAGTGATCCTTTCTACCTTTCATTTCTCCAAGAAATGAAGTTTTTATATTTTATAGATATGATGAAGTGAAGTTGAAAGATTGCGAAATCTAAATAAAATATACAAACAGGCATTTCAGCATTATGAATTGGTCTGTATATATTTCAATAATTTTTCTCTTGCCCCCTGCTGAATCCTGTGCTGATAAAAACGGTTCCACCCCAACAACCAGCCAGTGAAACCCATAGCCTGCATACTCCATTTGTGTAAGCTAAATCCATCACTGTGTTCAATAATCTTACCATCAGCGATGCGCATGAATGCTTTCACTTTGTTTACCACCTTTTTTCCGGTTTTTGAAAAGGTATAAGTGGCCACCCATTCACAAGTGATATATTCGTGATCAATGGCAACAGGGTTTTGATAACTGAGCTCAAAGTCTTTTGCCTGCCTGCAAAGCATTTCCCACATCTTCTTCACCTGATCGCCTTTGATGAGCTGAAATACAGGGTCGAAGAAAACGATATCATCGCTGTAACAGTCGTTCATCGTTCGGAAATCACGCTTGCTGAAGGCTTCATAAAATCGATTAACTATCGCGGTTTCATTATTCATGTGCTGATCATTCAGATTTACTTACATTTAAGCACTAAAGTAAGTTTATTATGAAAAAACAAATGCTTTTTTTCGCGTTTACGATGATGGTAATACAAATACGGGCACAAGATGCAGACAGTTTGTGGTTCGTAAACAACTATACAAAAAAAGAACAGTATATCAGCATGCGTGACGGCATCCGCCTTTTTACCAGCATTTATATGCCCAGGGATACCAAGGAACAACATCCCTTTTTGATGACAAGGACCCCCTATTCCTGCTGGCCGTATGGAGAAGGAAAATTTGCTGAGATCTGGAAATCTTACCGGATGGCATACGCAAAGGCTCAATATATTTTTGTATTTCAGGATGTACGTGGCAGGTATATGAGTGAAGGGGATTTTCAGGATGTAAGGCCTTTCAATAAAAACAAAAAAGGAAAAACTGAAATCGATGAAGCCAGCGACAGCTATGATGCCATCGACTGGCTAGTAAAAAACATCCCGAACAACAATGGGCGTGTAGGCGTAATAGGTACTTCTTACCCGGGCTTTTACGCTACGGAAGCCGCACTCAGCAATCATCCTGCGTTAAAAGCGGTAAGTCCGCAAGCTCCCGTTACCGATTGGTTCATCGGCGACGACTTTCACCACAACGGCGCATTTTTTGCAATGGATGGATTTGCATTTTACTCCCAATTTGGCAAACCACATCCCAAACCTACCATGGAGTACGGCGAAGGATTTACCACTGCTATCAAAGACAACTATACCTTTTTTCTTGAGCAAGGCACGCCAAAAAACCTGGCTCGCCTCATTGGCGACAGTATTGCTTTCTGGCATGAAATGATGCAGCACCCTGATTATGATGCCTGGTGGCAGGCACGTAATGCAAGGAATGGTTTGTATAATGTAAAACCAGCCATGCTTTGGGTTGGAGGTCTTTTTGATGCTGAAGATTGCTGGGGTGCATGGAACAGTTATAAAGCATGCGAAATACAAAGTCCGCAAACAGATAGCCGAATTGTAATGGGGCCCTGGTATCATGGCCAGTGGAGCCGGGAAGGATCCTTTTTAGGAAATATCCGATTTGGTAGCAATACATCATTATGGTATCAGGAGAAAATCGAAATCCCTTTCTTTCAATACCATTTAAATGGAAAAGGAACGTTGAAGGATCTGGCAGAAGCCCATATCTTTTTTACCGGAAGCAACGAATGGAAATCAATGGCAACATGGCCAGCTAAAAATACTCAAGTTCAATTGATTTACCCTGGTCCAAATCAAAGCCTGATCATGGATAACTTACAACCACAAAAAAGTATTACTGAACTTTCTGAGTCTATTAAAAAATATACATTCCTGAGCGACCCTGCACACCCCGTTCCTTATACTGAAGATATACACGAATGGCGAACTACAACTTATATGACCGATGATCAGCGATTTGCTTCACGCCGCCCAGACGTACTCACTTTTACTCTACCCGAACTAAAAGAAGATCTAAGTGTAGGCGGTACCGTTACTGTAAATCTACGGGTAAGTATTTCAGGAACTGACGCAGATTTTGTGGTGAAAATAATCGATGAATTTCCGGCCGACTTTAGCTATCCAGATTCTTTGAAATCAAACGGCAAACCCTATCCTATGGGTGGCTATCAAATGCTGGTACGCGGAGAAATCATGAGAGGTAAATACCGCAATAGCTTAAGTAAACCTGAGCCTTTTGTACCGAACGAAGAAACCAATGTAAAATTCGACTTGCCGGATATTGCACACACTTTTCTAAAAGGGCATAAAATTGTTATTCAGGTGCAAGCCTCATGGTTTCCATTAGCAGACCGAAATCCACAAAAGTTTACCAATATTTATTTAGCCAACCCCGAAGATTATCAACTTGCAATCATTAATTTATTCTATGGAAATAAAAACCAAACCTCATTTTCCATCCCTGTAATAAAATAAATATGAAGAAGGTATTTCTTATCATTACTTTGTTTTCTACCATTAGTGCCACTGCACAAAGCGATACTTTTCTACGCGAAAATTACAGAAAAATCGACACCATGATTCCTATGCGTGATGGCATTAAACTCTATACCATTGTTTACATCCCCAAAGATGCACCTGAAAAATACCCTTTCCTGATCCAGCGTACCCCATACTCCGTAGCACCTTACGACACCGGATATGCCCGACGCATAGGGCCAAACCCTAACCTGCTAAGGGAGAAATATATTTTCGTGAACCAGGATGTGAGAGGCCGATATATGAGTGAAGGAATTAATCTGGAAGTAACACCACATCAGCCCGATAAGAAAAATAGAAAGGAGGTTGATGAAAGCAGCGACACTTTTGATACCATTGAATGGCTCTTGAAAAATATTCCCAATAACAATGGCAGAGCTGGTATTTACGGTATTTCTTATCCGGGCTTTTATGCCAGTGCTGCCTTAGCTGATGCTCATCCGGCACTTAAAGCTGCCAGTCCACAAGCACCCATAACCGATGAATTCATGGGCGACGACGTAAATCACAACGGCGCATTCTTCCTCATGGATAATTTCAATTTCATGAATTATTATGCCAAAGAACGTAACGGTTTGGTGAAAGATTATGGTGATGAAGTTTTTCCGGTAAAGATTTTAGATGCCTATGATTTCTTTCTTAAGATGGGACCCATTTCAACTACACAAAGCGAAAAATACTTTAACGGAAAAAGCAGGTATTGGAATGAATACCTGCAACATGATACTTATGATGATTACTGGAAGAGCCGGAATATCCGTAACCATCTCCATCAGATCCATGTACCTACGCTGGTTGTGGGAGGCTGGTTTGATGCAGAGGATCTTTATGGTGCTCTGAAGACCTATGAAACCTTAGAAAAAAATAATCCTGAGAATAAAAATTATCTCGTGATGGGTCCCTGGACGCATGGTGCATGGGCGGCTCAAAAATGGGATCAATATGCAACTCACGATTTTGGAAGCAATACCAGCGCCTATTTTCAGGATTCCATTGAAACGGTTTTTTTCAATTACTATTTGAAAGACAAAGGCAGTTTGAAAATTCCGAAAGCAAGCATTTTTGAAACCGGTACCAATCAATGGCGGCCTTATTCAAGCTGGCCACCGGAGCAAGTAAACACTACTTATTATTTACAACCCGATCAATTACTAACCACTCAAAAACCGGTAACCGAGAATTCGTATGATGAATACCTCAGCGACCCGAACAAACCGGTTCCTTATACCGGTGGTATCTTCGGATGGCGTAACAACGATTATATGGCCGAAGACCAGCGATTTGCGGCCATGCGACCGGATGTATTGGTTTACCAAACAGTGCCTTTAACAACCGACCTTACCATTGCCGGTTCCATTACCGCAGATTTGCAGGTAAGCATTTCCGGTAGTGATGCAGATTTTGTAGTAAAAGTGATTGATGTGTTGCCTGATAATGAACCTAATTTCAAGAATGCCCCTAAAGGTTTCCAGATGCCCGGATACCAAAGGCTGGTTCGTGCAGAAGTGATCCGTGGAAAATTCAGGCAAGATTTATCGAAACCAATCCGCTTCATCCCAAATAAACCTGAACAGGTAAGTATAGCCCTTAATGATATCCACCATACTTTCAAAAAAGGGCATCGCATCATGGTGCAAATACAAAGCAGCTGGTTTCCTTTGATAGACCGCAATCCACAAAAATTTATGCCGATCGCTAAGGCAAAAGCATCCGATTTTGAAAAAGCCATGATCCTGATATACCATAACAGCAAACTTTCGAGTAAACTGGTATTTCCGGTTTTGAAGAAATAACAACCAAACAACCCTGCTTCTAAGCCACCCGGCAATGGTAAATAATCAATCGGCAGTTGAAAAGAGTTCACCAAGTTTCTAATTTTTGGCTTCATTGAATGCCATTTTGTATAATATAATTTCCTTATATATATTTCCAAATTTATAGAACTTTAGATCTGCTTCTTAGGGTAAAACCTTCGAATTTATAGCTAAAGGATAAAAAAACAGGCAAGGATATCGTTGTTTATAAGCGCTTCCTGTTTGTTTTTCAACCAATCCGTTGTGTATTTTTCCTGTTAATTAGTGTTGAAAAAGAAGTTGTCAGGAGTGGAAAAACTCATAAATTAATGTTAACTTCACGGGTAAAATTTCGGCTTCTCATTTCTTATTAAGGATCTCCTGAACTTTTACCGCAAGGATTTCAGGTCACTTCTTTCTAAGATAAAGAACCCTGATGAAATGAATATCACCTTACTAATGAGCATTGTAAGTAAAAACATATCAACACCAATGAAGTATTTTTTCCTTAAAAAAAACACTGGCATTTCTCCTGCAAATAAATGGTTGGCACCCTGGCTGTACGTTATGATAATGTTCAGCATGATCAGTTTACAGGCCAAAGCCCAGCCAGCCAATGATGACCCTTGTAATGCCATTTTACTCAATGTGGCTCCTACCTGCAGTTATCAGATTTACACTACTGTTGCTGCTACTTCTTCTCCCGGAGTACCGGCTCCCGGTTGTGCCAATTATACTGGTGGTGATGTTTGGTTCAAGATTGTGGTTCCCTGTAGCGGAAGTGTTGTTATTGATACTGATGACGGAGTGATAACAGATGGCGGTATGGCAATCTATAGGGGAACTTGCAGCAGTTTAATTTTCATTGAATGTGATGATGATGATAGCCAGAATGGAGCTATGCCAAGAATCAGCAGAACGGGATTAACGGTTGGAGATACCATTTGGATCCGGGTTTGGGAATATGGAAACAACAACCCCGGAACTTTTGGCATTTGTGTAACCGAATTACCTCCTCCGGGTCCGGGAGGAAGTTGCTCAACTGCTGCCCCATTCTGTACCAGCAATGTTTATACTTTCCCTAATACCACCAATGTACCATCTTTAGGTGGAAGTGGTATTTATGGATGTCTCTTTACTACACCCAATCCTGTATTTTATTACATGCAAATCCAAAACCCGGGAGATTTAAGTATCAATATCGTACAAACGAGTGCCACTGGTACTTCATTGGATGTTGATTTTGCATGTTGGGGGCCATTTACCAATCTTGCTGCCAGTTGTGGTGGGCTAACAGCAGCTAATAATATCAGTTGCAGTTACTCCACTTCAAATGATGAAACGGCTGTTATAACTGGTGCATTAGCAGGACAGTTTTACGTGCTACTGTTAACCAATTACTCAAACCAAGCGGGTAGCATCACCTTCCAGCAGTCTGGCGGTAATGCCAGTACCAATTGCGCTGTAATTTGTAATATCACTGCAGCAAACACAGGGCCGGTTTGTCCGGGTCAAAATTTCAATCTAACCAGCAGTCTTCCCGGTGCAAGTTATATCTGGACGGGTCCGAATTGTTTTTCTTCTAATCAACAAAACCCGACTGGTGTAATAGCACCATCTTTTCCGGGTTCATACACGTATACGGTAACGGCTACTACTCCTTCCGGAAATTCTTGTACAGCAAGTACTACAGTTGTGGTTGGCGGACTTGCAGGGGGATCTGCAACACCTCAGCCTACAACATGCCCCGGGCTCACAGACGGAACCATTACTGTTGCTCCTAATTCACCTGACACTTATGTTTATACCCTCACCCCGGGTAATATTGTTCAGAATAACAACCCCGTATTCACAGGTTTAGGGCCCAATACTTACACCGTTACTTTTACGAATCCAATTGGCTGTACGGGTACTGTGAGTAATATCATAGTTGCTAACGGAGCTAATCCGGCAGCCTCAGCTTTACCGGTAAATACCACCTGCCCCGGACTTACTGATGGTACGATTACCATTACACCACCAGCAACAGGTGCACCATTTGTTTACACCCTTACTCCGGGAAATATTGTACAGAACAATAACCCCGTATTTCAGAATCTGGCTCCTAATAACTATTCCATAGCCTTTACAACTGCTATTGGATGTTCTGGCACGATTCCTAATATCAACATCGTTAATGGCGCACCTGTAGCTGCGCAGGCAAGTACAGCACCCACATCTTGCCCCACCGTGAATGATGGAACGATAACCATAACACCCCCTGCCACAGGCAGTCCTTTTATCTACACGCTAAACCCCGGGAATATAGTTCAAAATAACAACCCGGTTTTCACCGGACTGGCTTCAGGCACTTATACCATCAGTTTCACTACAGCTTTAGGTTGCAGTGGTGTGGTAAGCCCTAACCCCGTAGTAGCTCAAGGTGGGCCCTTGGTTCCTATTGCCCCAACCGTTACCAATCCACCTTGCGCCAATATCAACGACGGTATCATCATCATCAATCCACCGGTGCCCGGAAATTATACTTATGTATTGAATCCGGGTTTACCAACTGCTATTACACAAGTTAATAATCCCAATTTCACAGGGCTTGCTCCCGGAACTTATACCTATTCATTTACGAACACATTAGGCTGCATAGGAACAGGCAATGTGACGCTAACCACCAATACGCCACTAACCACCACCGTTACCCTTACAAAACCTTTATGTAACGGAAATGCCAATGGAAGTATTCGTCTAAATCCATCAGGAGGCGTAACGCCTTATGAATATACCATCGACAACGGTGTTAACTGGCAACCGGCTAATACCTTCCCTAATCTGCCTGCGGGTACATATAGTTTTACCATTCGCGATAATGCCGGTTGCACGAAAGACACCACAGTAACTTTAACAGAGCCTACCGTTTTAGATGCCTCAGCTACAAGCCAGCCCGGTACCTGTAATGGTAATGATGGCCGCATCACGGTTAGCGGATCTGGAGGTACAGCTCCCTACCGGTATTCGATAGACAATGGGGTGACTTATCAAAATTCACCTGTATTCATTGTTTCTGGAGGATTTTATCCGAATATCAAAGTAAAAGACAACAAAGGTTGTATCGCTGATACGGTAATGAATGTGGTGCTTATCGATAATATGGTGATTACTCCAATGCCTGATTCCAGTGTTTGTATCGGGCAGTCAATTGTTCTCAAACCTAATGTGAGTACTCAGGCTAATATCTTCAAGTGGAGAACAATACCTGATTCTGCTTTGGTAAGCACACTAGACGATAGCAATATCAAAAACCCTACTGCTACCACAACCGACACTACCACCTATATTGTGAATGCAATATGGGGCGTATGTTTCAGAGAGGATACCATCAATGTGAATATCCTTCATAAACCAGTAGCTCATGCCGGAGATAATGTAGCTGTATGTAATTACAAACGAGACACCTTGCTGGTTGGAACTGCCACCAACGTATCCGGTCCGGTAAACTTCCAATGGTCGCCACCCGAAACCCTGCAAACACCCGATCAGGCAACAACAATTGCCATACCGGATTCAACACAATTGTACACCCTTACCGTTACCGACGATTATGGCTGTGGCTTCTTGGTAACCGATGAGGTTATCGTAACTGTTCAACCGCCGGTTCCGGCCTATGCAGGAAAAGATACGATTGCCGTTTTGGGTGTTCCGCACCAACTGATGTCGAGCGGTGGTGTTAGTTATGAGTGGTCGCCTGCCTTCCCTTTAAACCTTTCCACTTTACAAAATCCACTTGCTACGCTTACCAACGACCAGTTTTTTGTGGTTACCGTTACCGATTCGGAAGGCTGCCTGGGTAATGACAGTGTATTCATAAAGGTATATACCGGACCATGCTATTACGTTCCCAATTCGTTTACACCTAACGGTGATGGGCTTAATGATATTTTCCGGGCTATCCCGGTTGGTATTTCGTACACCGAATATTTCAGGGTGTATAATCGCTATGGCCAGATGGTTTTCCAAACCAACAGATGGTTACAGGGATGGAATGGTTCCTATTTAGGAAAAAGCCAGGATCCGGGAACCTATGTATGGATGGTGAAGGGTTTAGATAAAAATGGCAGAGTAGTTGAACAAAGAGGAACGGTACTGATCATTAAGTAATTTTCTCACCATAATTGAACTTGAAAGCCCGTAAGCTATAAACTTGCGGGTTTTGTTTTGTCTGCCGTATTCATCACCCTTTGTTGTGTTGAAGTAAAAGCAAATCTACCAATACGGCTGAAGTGACAGCTTCTAACACAACCGGAACCCGTAAAGCAATGCAAAGATCGTGACGTCCTTTAACTTTAAAGGATTCTACATTACCCGTTTCCATATTGTAACTTTCCTGTGTCTGCGGTGTGGATGAAGTAGGCTTTACGGCAACACGGAATACAAGTGGGTTTCCATTGGTCAATCCGCCTACAATGCCACCTGAATGGTTAGACGAAGTTTGTCCGGTTTCATCCATCAATGCATCATTATGAAGCGAGCCTTTCATAGAAGCTGCGGCAAATCCGGTACCGAATTCAATGCCTCTTATAGCTGGAATTGAAAATACGGCATGACTGATCAGTGATTCTGCAGAATCGAAAAATGGTTCTCCTAATCCTAAGGGTACATGATGCGTAGTACATTCTATAATTCCACCAACACTATCCTGAGCTTTAACCGCTTCAGCGATTCCTTTTTCGGGATTTGATTCTCCACCAATCGTTTTGATAACAGCTTCGGATGAAATAGGGGTACTACCTTCAGGAGCAAGGGCTTGTAATATTTTCTTTGCCACCACTCCTGCCGCAACCAGGCAAACCGTTAGTCTACCGCTGAAATGCCCGCCACCCCGGTAATCTTCAAAACCCCCGAATTTTTTGCCGGCAACAAAATCTGCATGGCCAGGCCTTGGTATGGCACGTTGTGAATCGTAATCTTCACTTCGTACGGATGTATTGCGGAATTGAATCATCAATGGCGCACCAGTTGTAGTGCCTTTAAAAACACCTGATAATATTTCGGGCTGATCGGCTTCCATTCTGGGAGTAGTGCCTTCTCTTGTACCTCCTCTTCTTCTGTCTAAATCAAGCATGAAATCTGCTTCCGAAATGGCGATGCCCGGAATGCAACCATCCAGTACCACACCAACAACAGCGCCATGAGATTCGCCAAAGATGCTAACTCTGAAAATCCTTCCAAAACTATTCATACAAAAAGATTAAGCTGATAAATTTTTTAATGCCTATTCAGCGTATAAAGATAATGAAGCGCCTAATGATGAAAGGGTAGAAAAAAAATCGGGGAAAGATTTGTTTACCGCTTCTGCGCCGGAAATCTCCACTGTTCCCAATCCATTCAAGGCAGCAATTGCAACAGCCATGGCTATACGGTGATCTCCATGCGAACTTACGCTTCCTTCCATAACCTTTACAGGCCCTGAAATAAACATGCTATCTTCTTCTATCCTGATAGTAACACCCAATTGCTGAAAAACTTCCTGCAGACTGATTGCACGGTTTGATTCTTTATCTATCAACCGCGAAGCCCCATTAATGGTTGACACCCCATCACAACCCAACGCAAGTGCCACTAAGGGTGGAAAAAGATCCGGGCAATCATGAGCATCGAATTCAAAAGCTTTCAGTTTGCTATTGCAAAAAACGTTAACCGTATTTTGGGTTTGGATCACTTCTGCACCGGCATCTTTTAATACATTGATGATTGCACGATCTGCCTGCAGGCTGTCTTCCAATAAACCATTAACAGTTACCTCTCCAGTAATAGCAGCAGCCACGAGCAAGAAAGCTGCTCCACTCCAATCGCCATCGATGGTTACCTCCATGTTCCTTTTCGGAGATGGTATAGGTTCGATAATAAATTGATTGAAATCTTTTGTAGTAACCAGATAACCGAATCTTTTCATCCACGATAAACTGAGCGCAATGTAAGGTTTGCTCTGTAAATTATTTACCGTAAGGGTGATTGGCTGTTGAGTTACACGAGCTATGGCAAATAATAAACCGGTGAGGTACTGTGAACTTTGTGAAGCATCAAACACCAGGGATGCCGGAACCAATGGCCCTTTAATGCCAATTGGAAGGAAGCCTCCGGCAGACTTCACCTCAACACCAAGCTTTGGGAAAACCTGATCGATAAAGTGCTGTGGCCTTTTGCACAAGCTGCCCCTACCCTTTAGTGTTATGCTTTCATTGCATAATGCGGCTAAAGCTGCAAACATCCGGAGCGACAAACCACTTTCCCCGCAATCCAAATCTCCTTTCGGCCCTGGGAAACCATTGCTGGTAATGATTAAAGAGCCATTGTCTGCATCAACAGTTGCGCCGAGCTGACTTATTATCCCGATGGCAACCTTATCGTCGTCGCTGTTTCCGGGAGAATGAATACAGATTATTCCTTCATTAAGCAATGCCAGTGCACAAACCCTTTGCATGATGCTTTTACTGGGCGGAGCCATGCAGGAGCCATTTAAAACTGAAGGACTTATCCTTGCTATCATTGAAAATATATTTTAAGGAATTCAGTTAACTCTTTCAATGAAATATTTCTTATCGTTGGGTTTCCTGGTGCTTTCAATAAAACAAAATCGATGCCTTTTGAAGTCATTTTCTTATCTGCAGCCATAAGCTCAATCAGGCTGTTGTGATCTGCAGCAAAATGAACAGGAAGTTCATAAGTAAGCAGTAGTTTTTTCAGCCTATCCGGAAATTGACTATCGAGCCCTTCCAGTGCAACTGAAAGTTTAGCAGCAGCCATCATTCCAATACTGATGGCTTTGCCATGCGGAAGGCTGTACCTGTTTTCAATGGAATGCCCGATGGTATGTCCGAAATTCAACCATTTACGGATACCTCTTTCTTTTTCATCTGCAACAGTAACTTCTAATTTAAATCGGGCATTTCGTTCTATCAATGCAGCTAAATGATCCGGATGCGATTTCCAATAAGCAATCTCATGCTCCTCTAAAAGTTGAAACATGGCTTCATCACCGATACAGGCATGCTTGATGATTTCAGCAAAACCGTTTACCCATTCCTCATGTGGAAGGCTTTTTAAATAATCAATGTTGAATATGATAAACGATGGCTGATTAATTGTGCCTGCCATATTTTTATACAAACCGTGGTTGACGCCATTCTTGCCACCGATAGCAGCATCCACCATTGCCAGTAATGAAGTTGGAATCAAACCCAACCGCATACCTCTTTTGTAAATACTGGCCACATAACCGGCAAGGTCGGTAACCACTCCTCCTCCAAAACCTACGAGTAAATCATCACGGTTGGCTCCAATTTTAAGCAGCTCACTAATGACTTGATCTGCGGTAGGCTGTTGCTTCGTTTCTTCCCCGGGGGAGATGGTTATGATGGGATAAGCCTGAATATCTTCCTTGTATATACGATATAGATTTTCATCTGTAAGAATTATGACCTTAGCATTTCCTGCCAATTCATCTAATGACGCTAAACTGCTTTGGAAATAACATTCAACTGATGAAAACTGATATTGAAATGGTATTGCTTTTTCCATAAATTATTTTATCAACCGTTCATTACAGCGTATTGATGTTGGATGCTTTCCATATGAACCGCATTCAGATAACGTATGATGAATTCACTGCTTATGCCAAGTTCATCAGCTTTTGCCATTGCGCGCTCGAGGATGCCGTTCCACCTTTCAGCTTGCAAAATAGTCATGTTGTGTTCTTTTTTATAATGCCCGATCTGGTCGGCAAGTTTCATTCGCTGGCTCAATAAGGACAATAAATCGTCATCTATCAAATCAATTTGAGTTCTCAGTTGCGTCAGCAAGGTTCTGGGTGCTGATTCGCTATGTACAGAACGCCATACCAGCTTATCCATCATTTCACTGAATTTTTCAGGAGTTACCTGCTGTGCAGCGTCGCTCCATGCCTGATCGGGGTTGCGATGGCTTTCGAGCATAATCCCATCAAAATCCAAGTCGATACTTTTCTGGGCAACATCAAGAAGCAGGCTCCGGTTACCGCAGATATGAGAGGGATCGCAAATCATCAGCATTCCGGGAAATCTTCTTTTCATTTCAATGGGCAGTTGCCACATCGGGGCATTTCTGTAAAGAGTGTTTCCGTAAGAAGAAAATCCACGGTGTATCATGCCCACCTTTTCGATGCCGGCTTTTAGAATTCTTTCTATGGCACCACACCAAAGTTCCAAATCTGGATTGATCGGATTTTTAATAAGTACGGGAACCTGTATTCCAGATAAAGCATCCGCCAGTTCCTGGATACTGAATGGATTGGCTGTTGTTCGGGCACCGATCCAGAATAAATCAATTTCAAAACGCAAAGCTTCTTCAACATGCTTTGAGGTGGCAACTTCAACGGTAACGGGTAACCCCGTTTTTTTTCCCGCAGCTTTCAACCAGCCCAGTCCCTGAGTGCCAACCCCTTCAAACATTCCTGGCTTGGTTCGGGGTTTCCAAATACCAGCCCTTAGGATATCAACTTTTCCGGTTGCAGCCAGGCTTATCGCCGTTTCAGTTACCTGCTCTTCTGTTTCAGCACTGCATGGCCCTGAAATGATCAGTGGCCTTTTTTTCCATACCTCGTCAATTGAACTCACCATGATAAAGGTTTGATTCCCTGCAAAATTAGTCCTATTTCACCCATTCCCGCCTGTTCATCAATTAGTAAAATATTTCAAAAGAGTATTGATGAAAGGAACCTTTAATATCATAAAAAAAGCCACTCCGGAGAACCGGAATGGCTGATACGATTGATTGCCTGTTAAAATTTTACGTAAAAGACCGGCAAATGTCTTTCACCACACTATTAATGAGCAGCTTTAACTGAATCAGTAATGGTAGTGGTAGTTGTTTTAACCGAATCTACAACTGTTTTCATTGTTGTATCAGCAACAACTGGAACTGTGGTAGTTGTGGTGGTGGTTTCTTCAACTTTCTTTTCGCCTTCGTTACAAGCGGTAAAAGAGGCAGCGATTAAAGCAATTGCTAAAAACTTTTTCATTGTTGTTTTTTGTTTGATTTAAAATTATAATTTGAAGATTAATACATGAATTGAATAAAGGTAACCCGGATTGAAAAATATTTTTTTTCCCTGAAAGGGTTACTTATACCTTATTAAAGTATTAATGCATGCACAAGTGAACAGATCAGCATCCGACATTGCTTTATTGGAAGGGCTTGCCCGAAACGAAAAAGATGCCATTGAAAAGATTTACCGTGATCATTATCATATGATTTTACATATGATCATGATCAATAATGGAAATCCTGATGATGCTGCCGATGTTTTTCAGGAAGGCATGATTGTGTTGTTTGAAAAGTCGAAAAGCAAGGATTTTGAGCTCAATTGCCAGTTGAAAACTTATCTCTACTCGGTTTGCAGGAGGTTATGGCTCAAGAAACTTAATCAACAGCAGCGATTCGGCCGGCAAACCGATGATTTAGAACAAATTGCGCCAGTTGAAGAGGATATGGAAGTTCATGAAAAAAGGCAACAGGAATTCAACATCATGGAAAATGCCTTGCAAAAAATAGGTGAGCCTTGTAAGAGTCTGCTGGAAGCCTATTATCTGCAAAAGAAACACATGCAGCAAATTGCCGAGGAATTCAGCTATACCAATGCCGACAATGCAAAAACGCAGAAATATAAATGCCTTGTGCGGTTAAAAAAATTGTTTTTTGCCCAATATAAAAATACACCCTGATGGAAGATACTTTATTGATTGATGCAGCTGAAAGGTACATTAAAGGCGAAATGAGCCCGGAAGAAATGACCTATTTTGAAGAAATCAGGAAAAACAATCCTGAACTCGATCAAGCTGTTGTGGAACATATTTTTTTCCTGAACGAGCTTGAAAAATTTAGTGAAGGCAAGAAATTCAGGCATCAATTGCATGAAACAGCCGCTAAGCTTTCAGATGAAGGCCTGATCAGCAAATCGAAAATAGAAGGCAAAGCAAAACTGGTTTACTTCTGGAACCGCTATAAAAGAACGGTTGCTGTTGCCGCCTCCATTGCAGGTTTGGTTTCTATCCTGAGTGCCTCCATCATTTCTTCGTTGAACAGAGATAAAGAAAGCAATATCCAGCCATTGGTAAAACAAATCAATGAACAGGATGCCAAATACCGTAAACTCGAAAAACAAATCGGACAGATCAAAACTGCCACTATCGAAACGGATGCCGCTGCTGTAAAACAAAGAGTGGAAAGTAAATTCCAGGCAACAGGCTTTTTAATTGATGCTACTAACAATTATATCGTAACCAATGCTCACGTGCTTAAGGAAGCCCGCAACAAACTCATCATTGAAAACAACAAAGGGGAACAGTTTCTAACCCAATCGGTTTATGTCAATACCCAAAACGATCTGGCCATCCTGAAAGTGATCGATGCCGATTTTAAAAAATTACCCCCACTTCCCTTTAGCATCAAAAAATCGAATGCCGACCTTGGCGAACAGGTTTTCATGTTAGGATTTCCTAAAGAAGAAATCGTTTATGGTGAGGGATATATCAGTGCCCAAAACGGCTATGAGATGGACACGATCTACTGCCAGCTCAACACATCAGCCAATGAAGGTAACAGCGGCTCTCCGGTGATCAATAAACAGGGTGAACTGGTAGGCGTCATTTCCAGCAAAGAGTCTAATGCGCAGGGTGTGGTTTTCGCTATCAAAACATCACATATTTTCCGCGCCATTGAAGAAGTGAAAAAACAACCGGGAAACAATCTTATCAAGGTGAATTCAAAACCTACATTAAAGGGTAATGACAGGGTATCTCAAATCAAGAAACTTCAGGATTATGTGTTTATGATCAAGGGGAATTGATCTTATCAAATGATGGTGCAGTTTCTTCATCAACCTGTTTCCCAATTTTGAATTAACTACTCCAAAGCGATGTTGGGTATATCTTATCAGCAATAAGTTGATCGATATTCGCTTTCACTCCGGGCGCATCTTCCTTATATGTTACTCCGAACCATTGAGAAGTAGTTGGGATAACTTTGATCTGATTTCCCTCCACACGTATGAAATCATCCGCAATGATGGGAATGAAAAATTCTGATTTTAGATTCGCCTTATTTGCAGGAATAAAAGCTTCGAAAAGGGTTTTTGTTCTGCTAAAAAGTTCCGGATGAAAACACCAGAAGTTCATAGAAACACTTGAATTTCCGGATACTTCATGCAAACCTTTCTCATCTTCATAAACCACTTTCTCTCCATCACGATAAATCTTGGTACGTTCGTTGATAGAAACCAGGTTATGCCAACTATCCACTTCACAAACTCCCCTGCTTACAGTGCCATGCTCGCTTAATGTTTTATCGAGTTGGTAACCGATGATGGCATAAGTATTTTTATTACAACTATCATTTAAGAAATCTGCAGCTTTGTTAAAAGCATCTGTACCATAATAATCATCGGCATTGATCACGGCAAAAGGTTCTTTCACTTGTTCGGCAGCGCATAACACCGCATGCCCGGTACCCCACGGCTTTGTTCGCTCAGCCGGAATGTCATCAGCGTTTACATAACGGTCCATTTCCTGATATACATAATCCACTTCCATTTTGCCTTGCAACTTCGCACCAAAAACCGCTTTGAAGTTTTCAGCAAAATCTTTTCGGATGATAAAAACCACTTTGCCAAAACCGGCTTTCATGGCATCGTAAATGGAATAATCCATGATGGTTTCACCTGCAGGGCCAAAGCCTTCTGTTTGTTTCATGCTTCCATACCTGCTGGCCATCCCGGCGGCAAGTATTAATAAGGTGGGTTTCGACATGTTGCGAATAGAATATGTTTATTTTTATCGTTTCGTATGCCTGACAAAAATAATATAAAGCTTCAGTAAAATGCAAATTGCTTTTCCGGTACAACAGTTTAGATGTGATGAGCTTTACGACCCCTTGTTCAGCAAGCACCAAATCAGGTTTTTCATGGCTCGTTTAGATCTGATTCATCCGGTTGTTTCAGGAAATAAACTTTTTAAGCTTACTTATTTCCTTGAGGAAGCCCAACAGAAAAGACTACCGGTGCTGAGTTTTGGAGGTGCGTATTCTAATCACCTTGTTGCATTAGCTTGGTATTGCCATGCGTTAAAAATTCCTTGTACAGGTGTGGTACGTGGGGAAGCAGCTTCAACTTTGTCGCACACCTTAAAGGCCTGTAAAGCCTATGGGATGAAACTCATATTTGTATCCCGTGAAAATTATGCTGATAAAGATTCACCAGACTGGGTGCAAAGGAATATTCCTGAAGCATCGAATGGTATTATCATTCCCGAAGGTGGATACGATGCTTTAGGTGCCCAAGGAGCCGCTTTAATTATGGATTCATTGAAACGTATCGAAGCAAGCCACATATGCACAGCCATTGGTACTGCTACAACAATTGCCGGACTATCTGCTGCTGCAGAAGATGGCCAATGTATCATAGGGGTTCCTGCTTTGAAAAATAGGAACGATATCGATGACAGCATTCAACATCTTTTACCCGATCAAAAATATACCCAACCTATAATTTGGGAACATCAACTTGCACCTGGATATGCGAAATGGAATGAACCATTGATCAGCTTCATGAACAATTGGTATCACAATCATCAAATCCCGATAGATTTTGTATATACAGCCAAGATGTTGCATACGGTTTTAGAAAAGATTGCTGACGGTTTCTTTGAAGCAGGAAGTTGCGTTACATGCCTGCACACCGGGGGGTTGCAAGGCAATGATTCTCTTCCTGCAGGCAAATTGGTTTTTTAATTTAGTGTTAACTGTTATCTTTGTATGAATTTTTCAGTGCTTCGATCGTTCATGAGGTAAAACACTATGGCAAAGCTTAGGATCCTTCTTTTTATCATATTTTTCATCAATGGATTAAAGGCTATCAGCCAGGAATCGTTACCCAATATCACAGTAAAAAATCTCAATGGAAAAATTATCGTAAGCTGGTTGAATGACTTTGATAAGCCCGTAACCAATATTATTGTACAGCGTTCGTACGACAGTTTAAAAAACTTCACCAGCATTGGAACAGTGCTAAATCCGGCAAATAAAGAGAATGGCTATCCGGATAATAATCCCCCCTATCTTAAAATGTATTACCGGCTTTCCATCAGCTTTGAAGGCGGTACTTATGTGGTTGGCCCCTCGGTAAGGCCGGTGAAGGAAATTCCGGAACCCGTTTTATCAACTAACGATTCTTCTTATCAACCTATCCCTGACGACAAGACCAGGTTCTCCTGGCAACAAGACAAAATCTTTGATTCGATAACAGTAAAAAAGCCCAATGAGATCAGCTATCCCAGCAGCCGCATCTTCAGTGGAAGGCAACAGCAAGTGATCATCCATTTGCCTGATGCGGGTTTTAAAAAATACCGTGTTCGTTTTTTTGATGAGAATGATCAGTTTTTATTTGAACTCAACAAACTAACTGATGAATACCTGATTCTTGAAAAAGTTAATTTTGTGCATTCCGGATGGTTTCATTTTGAAATTTATGAAAATGAAAAAATGATTGAGAAGAATAAATTCTTTGTAGCAAAAGATGCTAAGAAGAACAACCGCTGATCAGATCAGTTGTATAGAAAAAACCGCCGCAAAACTTTCTTTAAGCTTAGTTTTCACTTCGTCCATTTCTACTTTCCTGCCCAGCTCTACCTCAAGCGAAGTAACTTTTTTGTTTGCAATTCCACAGGGAATGATATGCGAAAAATAATCAAGGTCGGTATTGATATTGAAAGCAAAGCCATGCATGGTTATCCAACGGCTGCATCGAACACCAATAGCACATATCTTGCGTTCAGCCCCTGGCTTATCGGCATCAATCCATACCCCGGTTTCACCTGCACTTCTTCCGGCCTTGATGCCATAGTGTTGAAGGGTTTGTATCACCGCTTCTTCCACATTTCGCAAATACCTGCCGATATCGGTATGAAATTTTTCAAGATCAAATATCGGATAGCCCACTAATTGGTTCAAACCATGAAAGGTGATATCACCTCCCCTGTTGCTTCTGTAAAATGAGATGCCCAATCTTTCCATTTCTTCCTCAGAGATGAGGATATTGCTCATATGGCCGCTTTTGCCAAGGGTATAAACGGGAGGATGCTCACAAAAAAGCAAATGATGCACTGTAGAAGTATGAAATGGATCCGGAGAAGTTGTTTGGGCGCGAGCAGTAGTCTTAATAGTTACATTTTTTTTCAGCAGAATTTCCTGATAATCCCACGCTTCCTGGTAAGGTATTATTCCCAGATCTTCAAAAAGTACAGGCTGCTTATCCAATGCTTTGATTTAATTTGCAAAATTAATGGAATTCAACAAGGTGAGGCACTTTAAAACAGAAAGCATGCATAATGAACCAGATGAAGAATTAAGTGAAACCGAAGAATGGGTTGAAAGGCTCTCGTTGGTGATTGATAAGGGACAAGAACCGCTGCGGATAGATAAATTCCTGATGGCCAGAATTGAAGGGGCCACCCGTAATAAGATTCAACAAGCCATCGAAAACGAAATGGTTTTGGTGAATGAAAAAACGGTTAAGAGCAATTATAAAATCAAAGGTGGCGATAAGTTGATCATTTACGAAACCCATGCACCTGAATCGTCAACAATCATTCCTCAGGATATTCCGTTGACTATCGTTTATGAGGATGCCGACCTCATGATCATCAATAAACCGGTGGGCATGGTTGCTCATCCCGGAAGCGGGAATCCCGATAAAACACTGATCAATGCAGCAGCCTTCCATCTCAAAAAATCTGATCCCGAACTTGATGAAAACGGTTTGCCACGTTATGGTTTAGTTCATCGTATCGACAAAAATACCAGCGGTTTGGTAGTGATGGCCAAAACACAAAAGGCCATGAGCGATTTAGCCAAACAATTTTTCAATCACACCGTTCACCGCCGTTATGTTGCCCTGGTATGGGGCGATTTTACAGAAGATTCCGGAACCGTGATTGCTCATGTGGGGCGTCATCAACGCTTTAGGAAATTGTTCACCGCCTACCCCGATGGTGAACATGGTAAAGATGCCATCACGCATTACCGCGTACTGGAAAGATTCAATTATGTTACGCTGGTGGAATGCCGCTTAGAAACAGGCCGTACCCATCAAATCAGGGTGCATATGCAATATATTGGGCACCCGCTCTTTAACGACGATTTTTATGGCGGCGACCGTATCGTCAAAGGCACTGTTTATCAGAAGTACAAGCAGTTTGTAGACAATTGCTTTGCCACCTGTCCCCGTCAGGCACTACATGCGAAGGAACTTGGTTTTATCCATCCCAAAACCCGTGAACCAATGCTTTTCAGCAGTGAATTGCCTGAAGACATGGCATTGGTAGTTGAAAAATGGCGCAAATACAGTCAAAATAAACACTATGACGAACCTTGATCCTGCAGAAAATCCACAACCTGATCCACAATTGTTACTGGGCCTTATAAGGATGCAGATGCCCTTTGGCAAATACAAAGGCCGCTTATTGTATCAACTGCCGGTAAGTTATCTGGAATGGTTCAGCCGCAAGGGTTTCCCTGAAGGTAAATTAGGAAAGCTGCTGGAAACCCTTTATGAAATCAAACTGAACGGACTCGAATCCATCTTACTCGAACTCAAACAGATGGATAACGGTAAGGTATAGATGCTATTCGAAATCGAACAAGGTTGCGGTAAAAACGCCACGTTCCCTTTTCTTGAAAATAGCTTTCCAGTTTCCATTGTAGCGAATCAATGAAGGAACTGTCATCCCATTAAACCTGGTCATTTTCACTTCCATGCTTACTTTGAAATCATAAACCGCGGCAGCATAACTCAGACTGTAATTCCTTCCTTCCACTTCATAAGTGCTGTCGTTGAACCAGGTGGTCATTTCATCCATTACCACATCATCCTCATAACCCGGTTTCACTTTTTGATGAAGTACATAACAGGTATGGTTATTGTATAAATCCAAACTGATATCCATGTCATAATAAGGAGCCAGATCATCGCCAAAGATTTCTGTTTTACTGCTCATGAAAGGGAGGCCGGTGATGCGCTTTCCGGGATTGAAAAACAGCATTTTCAATTGTGCCTTGTGTTTTTCCATACCCTTTTTATCGCTTATTGTAAGTTGATTATTCCCGATGATATTGGTTTCACCACAAACCGTATCTTTTGTAAAAAAAAGCGAGGCATACATGGCAGCAGTGTACCAATCATATCCGCCATTCGCATCATAAAAAGAACCTGTGGTCGATTCCTCAAGTACGGTCATGCTTCTGCAACCATTTTGTCTGAATTGCCGGGTCTTGCTGTGAAGGGAGGCCGCTAATCCGCCATCAGCGGTGAGCATGCGGATATCATTGATGGAGGTGAAACCCAGCAAACGCAGGTTTTTGAAAGCCTTGTAAAAACTACTGTCTTCCCTTATCCTATTGATAAATGTATTTACGTTCAGGCCTGTATTAACCACCACTTCACTCAAGGTTACGATATGAGTTCCAGCCTGCACGGTACTGTCTTTTCCCTGTGCTGGCAATTTGAAGTTTACCAATAAACCGATCAGTAGCAGAGCGGGAAACTTCATGAGATTTATTTTGCAGTATAAAACCCGGTTACTTCGGAAAAGTCATCCGATAATCTACTTTCACTTTTCCTTTGCTGATATCGTCTAGTTTTCGGCGTAACAGGGTTCTTTTGAGTGGAGAAATATGATCTATGAACAACTTGCCATCAATATGGTCGTATTCGTGTAAAATGATGCGGGCCGTTAACCCAATGAATGTTTTGGTATGAGCAACAAACTGATGATCGAGAAAATTAAGGGTTACTGCAGATTGGCGCATCACATCCTCCCGAACTTTAGGGATGCTAAGGCAACCTTCATTGTAACTCCAGTTTTCACCTTCAATAGATTCAATTTCGGCATTGATGAAAACGCCTTTAAAACCGGGTTCATCGGGATACAACCCTTTTTCATCTTCCTCCTGGTTCAGGAAAATCTGTTCGCTATCGATTACAAAAAGCCGGATATCTTTATTCACCTGAGGCGCAGCGAGCCCAACGCCATTGCTATTGTACATGGTTTCCCACATGTCGGCAACCAGCTTTTCAAGGCCGGGATAATCTGCATCAATTGCTGAACTGTGTTTACGCAGCACAGGCGCTCCATAAGCCACTATTGGAAGGATCATACTTGAAAATTATATGCAAAGTTAATAAAAAACCACTTTTAGAAAGTTAATGTGTCCTGCTCATGTATTCCTGAAGCAGAATGGTAGCTGCAATTTCATCCACCAGTTTTTTGTTACGCCGGTCTTTCTTTTTCAAACCCATTTCCAGCATGGCATCTTTTGCCATACGGGAGGTGAACCTTTCGTCTACTGCTTCAACAGGTATGGCTGGAAAGTTTTTTTTAACGATGCGGATGGCTTCTGCTGCTAAGGCTGTACCATGTGTATCCGTTTCATCCCAATTTTTGGGCAGACCGATGATGATTTTTTCCACAGATTCCTCAGCGATGTATTTTTTAAGAAAAGGAATGAGCTGCTGCGATTCGATGGTGGTTAATCCATTGGCTATAATCTGTAAAGGATCGGTAACGGCAATCCCTGTTCGCTTTCCTCCATAATCAATTGCCAATATTCTTGCCATAATTTTATCGGATGATATCTGTGATTACGAAAACGGCAAATACTACTGCGGCAATACCATTGGCCGTCATAAATGCGATATTAACCCGATGCAAATCATTGGGCTTAACTATAGCATGCTGGTACACCAACATGCCGGTGAAAAAAGCAGTTCCAATCCAGTACCACCAGGAAAACCCGCCAAGCCAGCCAGCTGCAATAACTGCAATGGCTGCAAGTAGGTGCAAGCCTTCAGAAACTTTAAGTGCTTTAGCTTTACCCAATGCCGCTGGGATAGAATTTAACTGATTCGCTTTATCAAATTCTTCATCCTGCAAGGCATAGATGATATCAAATCCGCTCACCCAGCACAAAACAACAACAGAAAACAACAAAGGCAATGTTGCAAATGCGCCGGTGACGGCAATATAAGCTCCTATTGGAGCCAGACTAAGCCCCACACCCAATACCAGGTGACATAAAGCGGTGAACCGTTTGGTGTAACTATAAAAAAGGATTACAAATAATGCTACAAAACTCAGACAAAAACACAAAAAATTAATGAACCAACAACAAATGATAAAAAGCAAACTCATGACTATTGTAAATAACAATGCCTGGTCAGCCTTTATGATGCCCGCAGGTATTTCACGGATTGCGGTTCGTGGATTCCGCGCATCGATATGCCTGTCGAGATACCGGTTAAAAGCCATGGCTGCACTTCTGGCAAAAACCATGCATAACAACACCAGTAAAAAAATTCTACCATTGGTTTGCCAAAAACCTTTGCTGGTGAGGGATAAAGAAGAAAATTCCGTTTCAGCTTTACTTACCGTTTCACGAAGGGCCAGAAAAAAGCCGATCAGGGCGAAGGGCAAAGCAAAAACCGTATGCGAAAATTTGATCAAAGAAAAATATTGCTGAACTGCCTTCATGCCTAATCGTTAGTGAGGTTTAGGGAAATGGGTGGATTTTCTAACTGCTTTTGTTGCATCCTGTTCCGGATGATTTCCCAGAGTACAACCCCGGCAGCCGTAGCCACATTGAGTGAATGTTTCATGCCAAGCTGTGGAATTTCAATACAGCCATCGCATTGTTGAAGTGTGTCTATTTCAACACCAGTAACTTCATTGCCAAAAATTACTGCAATCTTATCTGTTGGAGCGGAAGTGAAATTTTCTAAAGAAATGCTGTTGCTTACCTGTTCGATGCCATATACAAGATAACCCTGTTCATGCAATGATTCAATGGCATCGGTTGCCCGTTCAAAATGCGTCCACACAACAGAATCTTCCGCACCCAAAGCTGTTTTCCGTATTTCCTTATGAGGAGGTTTGGCGGTATAACCGGTTAAATAGACAGCTTCCAGAAGAAAGGCATCGGCCGTACGGAAAACACTGCCCACATTATAAGCGCTCCTGATATTCTCCAAAATAGCAATGACCGGCGTTTTTTCCGAACGTTTGCACTCTTCGGCAGATTTCCGGTTTAAAGCTTCCATGCTCAGTTTCTGCATCCGGTAAATTTACGCTAAGATGTTGAGGAATGTCTTATCCGCGTGCTGATTCCTTTTCCATGCGCACAGGGCGGGATGCAGCTTTGTGATCGGCATAATACTTTGCAGCCTGTACAAAACTTACAAAAATGGGATGAGGATTTTCAACAGTACTTTTCAATTCCGGATGATATTGCACGCCTATAAAAAACGGGTGGTTTTTCAACTCAATGATTTCAACCAATCCGTTCACCGGGTTTTTTCCGCTGGGCACAAAACCAGATTGCAAAAATGACTCCAGATAATTGTTATTGAATTCCCAACGGTGGCGGTGGCGCTCGCTGATCTGATCTTTGTAATATATTTTATGGGCGAGGCTACCATGTTCGATATGGCAGGGATAAGCGCCCAAACGCATCGTTCCACCTTTCTTCTTCACTTTTTTCTGCTCTTCCATCAATGCTATCACGGGGTATGCCGTTGAAGGATCCATTTCTGTTGAGTGTGCGGTTTGCCATCCCAATACATTACGGGCATATTCAATCACTGCCATTTGCATTCCCAAACAGATGCCGAAGAAAGGCAATCCGTTTTCACGAGCGAACCTTACGGCTTCAATCTTCCCTTCCACACCACGTGAACCGAAACCGGGAGCAACAAGCAACCCATCCAGATCTTTCAACTTGCCAGCAACATTAGAAGCATCAATGAATTCACTATGTACGTTAACGATCTGCACTTTACACTGGTTTACAGCTCCTGCGTGTACAAAGGCTTCCAGAATAGATTTGTAAGCATCCTGCAATTCAACATATTTACCAATCAGGCCAATAGAAATTTTGCTTTTGGGTGCATTCAACTTATCGAGGAATGCTTTCCACCGGCTGAGTTCAGGAGCCGCATAGCCATTAATCTGCAACTTTTTCAATACGATCACATCCAAACCTTCCTCAAGCATTTTTAAAGGCACTTCATAGATGGTTCCTGCATCCATCGCCTCAATAACGGCATCTGGTTTCACATTACAGAATAAGGCTATTTTACGTTTAAGCTCATCCGTTAGTGGATGCTCGGTACGGCAAACGATTACATTAGGATGCACCCCTTCCTGACTGAGCAGGCGAACACTATGCTGGGTGGGCTTTGTTTTAAGTTCTTTGGCAGCCCTCAGATAGGGAATCAAAGTAAGGTGTACTACCATACAATCTTCTTCAGGCATTTCCCATTGCAATTGACGTACGGCTTCTACAAAAGGCAGACTTTCAATATCACCTACCGTACCGCCCAGTTCGGTGATTACTATATCATACTGACCGCTTTCTCCTAACAGTAACATACGCCGCTTGATTTCATCGGTGATATGAGGCACCACCTGTACGGTTTTACCCAGGTATTCGCCCTCCCGCTCTTTATTGATGACGGTTTGATAAATCCTGCCTGTAGTAACATTATTAGCCTGTGAAGTTGGGATATTGAGAAATCTTTCATAATGGCCAAGATCCAAGTCGGTTTCAGCACCATCGTCGGTAACATAACATTCCCCATGTTCATATGGGTTCAGCGTGCCGGGATCAACATTGATATAGGGGTCGAATTTCTGGATGGTTACTTTTAAACCTCTGCTTTGAAGGAGTTTGGCAAGTGACGCAGCAATAATCCCTTTACCCAATGAAGAGGTAACCCCGCCGGTTACGAAAATGTACTTGGCCATTTTTATGTTTAATTAGAAATTTCTCAATTAAGCTGCCCAATTGCCAATTCTGCAAAAACAGGACAAAACGTTGCAATGCTATACTACGATGAAACCAAAAAAATGACCGGAAGAATGAAACAAAAATATCCTAGAGGTCATGCAAAGATAAGTGGAAATTTTATGACAGTAAAATTTGCCAGGATTTTTTTATACATATAATTTACCTTAATGCATTTCAGTACGGTTAATAGTACCGGCGGGATATGAGGTAATGTTTTACATAATCGTAAACGCCTTCTTCAAGGCTATAAAATGGCTCCCGGTAACCGGCATTCCAAAGTTTTTGCATACGTGCCTCAGTAAAATACTGATAGGTTTCGCGTAAGTCTTGCGGCATATCCATGAACTGGATAACGGCAGGTTTATCTATTGCTTTATAGGCCGATTTAACCAGATCGATAAAAGTGCGCGATTTGCCTGTTCCCAGGTTGTATAAACCGGATGGAACGGTACTGAAATGCTCCATCATCCAATAGCATACTTTGATCACATCTTTCACATATATAAAATCCCGTAGCTGCTCGCCATCTTTACATCCTTCCTTATGAGAACGGAATAATTTTACGAGGTCGTGATCTTTCACCTGGTTGTAGGCATGAAATACCACACTGGCCATCCTGGCCTTATGATATTCATTCGGACCGTATACATTGAAGAATTTTAATCCAGCCCAGAAAGGGGGCCTGGCTGCTTGTTCAAGAATCCACTGATCTACATTGTTTTTCGACAATCCATAAGGGTTCAACGGTTTTAAACGGGCAACCAGGTCATGGTCGTCATCGTAACCCAAACTGCCATCACCATAGGTTGCAGCGGAAGAGGCATACACAAGCGGAACCTGATTGGCAGTGCAATAATTCCAGATTTGCTGCGTAAATAAAACATTCAACTTATAATGCACCTGATAATCAAACTCGGTAGTATCTGTTCGGGCACCCAGGTGAAATACAAAATCTACTTTTGGCTTTTCATTTCCCAGCCATTCAAAAAAATTATCGCGCTCTACCCTCACCAGGTATTGCTTATGAAGCAGGTTGAGTTCTTTTTCTTCCTCATCAAACTGGTCTACCAAAATCAGGTTGGTGAATTTATTTTCGTTGAGATAGGAAACCAGACAACTTGCGATAAATCCGGCTGCGCCTGTTACGATAATGGTTGCATCTTTATTCATCCTGTTGGGTTAAATGGCAGCTAATGCCTGTTCATTTTCCTGATTCTTCAATAAACCGGCGATTGCATCTTCATAAATAGATTTCCAATTTTGCACATCGCCCCAATTTTCGTTTTGCACGGCAATGCCAGATTCGGTAACCGTTCCAATCAACAGATAAGGAACGTTATGCTTACTCAGTGAAGTTAACATGGCCGACTCCTGTTCAGACTTAACAGTTATTACTGCCCTGCCCTGAGCTTCACCAAACCAAAAGGCATCATTACGAATGGCATTTTCGGGTTGAGCCACATCAAAACCACGGTTACGATTGAACGAAGATTCAAGCAAGCTAACAATTAACCCACCTTCACTCACATCATGTGCCGACTCAACCAGTCGATCTTTGATCAGTTGCCATAAACATTGCTGCATGGCGAATTCTTCATCCAGATTGAAATATGGTGCAGGAGTAGCCACATATCCTAACACATGATGCAGGTATTCAGAACAATTCAAATCATCCTTTTGTACACCCAACACATAAATCTTATCGCCTGAAGATTTGAAGTCCATCGTCATCTTATCACGCACATTGTCCAGCAAACCTACCATCCCGATTGTGGGCGTGGGGTAAACGGGGCCATCAGGCGATTGATTATAAAAACTCACATTACCACCGGTTACTGGCGTATCGAATTTCCGGCAGGCCTCACCCATTCCTTTGATGGCGTTTACAAACTGATAGTAAACTTCAGGATCGTAGGGGTTGCCGAAATTGAGACAATTGGTTATACCAAGGGGCGTACCACCACTGCACACGACATTCCTTGCTGCTTCAGCAACGGCGATCATTGCACCCACATAAGGATCGGCATGCACATAACGGCTGTTACAATCTGTTGTTAAGGCGATGGCTTTCCCGGTTGGTTTTGCCAGCACTACTGCTGCATCGCTGGGGGCATTGGTATTGCTGTTGCCGGCGCCCACCATACTGTCGTATTGCTCATAAACCCAACGCTTACTCGCAATATTGGGAAGGGCCAACAGTTTTTCGGCTAAAGGCATCAATACTTTCGGCTCAGGGTTAGCGTTAGTATCAAAAGCTTGCAACTGATCAAGATAAGCTGGCTTACGGAACTCGCGCTCATATTGAGGAGCTCCACCGCCAAGTACCAATTCTTCAGCGGGCAAAACCGCTTCTTCAATATCGTTCATGTAGAAACGCAACATGCCGTCGCCCGTTACTTCTCCGATATCACTGCAGGGCAGATCCCATTTACTGAAAACATCAAGTACTTCCTGTTCTTTACCTTTTTGCACCACCAGCAGCATGCGTTCCTGACTTTCACTGAGTAAGAGTTCCCAGGCTTTCATCCCCTGCTGGCGGGTAGGAACTTTATCTAGCTGAATGCGCATCCCCGATTTTCCTTTGGCACTCATTTCGGCAGTTGAGCAAATGATGCCCGCTGCACCCATATCCTGCATGCCAACCACTGCGCCGGTTTGGATCACTTCTAAACAGGCTTCCAGTAATTTCTTTTCCTGAAAAGGATCGCCTACCTGCACTGCTGGCAGATCTTCTGCACTATCGGCTGTGATTTCGGCACTGGCAAAAGAAGCTCCGCCAATACCATCCTTACCTGTTGCACTTCCTACAAAAAATACCGGATTACCAATTCCCTCCGCCGTTGCTGAAACCGTTTCACCGTTCTTAACAATCCCCACACTCATGGCATTCACTAACGGATTGGTATGATAGCAGGATTCAAAATAAATTTCTCCGCCAACAGTAGGCACGCCAAAACAATTGCCATAATGACCAATGCCATGCACCACACCTGCCAGTAAATGCTGCGTTTTGGCATCTTCAATATTTCCGAATCGCAAGCTGTTCAACGATGCGATTGGCCTCGCGCCCATTGTAAAAATATCCCTGTTGATGCCGCCAACCCCTGTGGCTGCGCCCTGAAATGGCTCAATGGCAGAAGGATGGTTATGCGATTCGATTTTAAACACTACACCGTATCCGTCTCCGATATCCATCAAACCGGCATTTTCTTCACCGGCCTTCACCAGCATCTTCTTTCCGTCGCGGGGTAAAGTTTTCAACCATTTGATGGAATTCTTATAACTGCAATGTTCGCTCCACATGCCGCTGAATGCGCAGAGCTCTGTAAAATTTGGCGTTCTGCCCAGTTTGGTTTTGATGAGTTCAAACTCATCTTCCGTTATGCGTAACTGTGCGGCCGTGTGTGAAGTGATATCCATCTACCTAAGAATTTTTTAGATAGGGCAAAGGTACAAACTGCATCCTGTAGTGCCGGACTCAGTTGAAGCAAATATTTTAACTATCTTCCCACAACAAACCCTGCAGGCCTTGATGCTTCTCATTTTTGTTTTGATGTTCGTTCTCTTCACCGCATTTGCCGGTAGATGGGGCTTTTTACGCAAAACCGGTTTAAGCAAAACAACTCTACAAGGCCTTTTTATTTTGAAAGCTATTACAGGTTGCTTTGTGGGCTGGCTCAGTTTCAGGCTCAATCCACAAAATGATTACTGGAACCTCAACAGCGATGCTTATCAGGAATATCAACTGCTGCTCCGATCACCGGGTACTTTTTTCAGCGCGCTTTTTCATTCGAATTATGAAGGCCTTGGTGGTTTTTTCGATTCAGTGGGTTCATACTGGAACGACCTGCGTTACAACCTGCTCATCAAAATTGTGGCTATCATCAATTTCATCAGCCGGGGTAATTATTATATTAATAGTCTGTTTTTTAGTATCATCGGTTTCACGGCTACTATTGCTTTATACAGGATTTATAGCTATCTATACCCAAGTGCAAAAACGGCCATACTCACAGGATGCTTCTTCATCCCCACCTGCTTGTATTTTTCTTCGGGTATGCATAAAGATCTGGTAGTTTTTACACTCATGGCCTGGTATAGTTATGCCTTGTTTTTTCTATCTGAGCAAGGTTTTTCTACAAAAAAAATACTGCTATTCTTTTTTAGTTTTATCGGTTTGTTGCTGATGAGAAACTACCTTGTTCCGGTAATCTTGCTGGGCACTGTTGGGTTTTGGTTGTGTTTGCGCCTAAAACACAAGCCTGTTCTGATTTTTAGTAGCGTTTTTATTACCGCGATTTTGGCCATGTTCCTGATGCATTATTGGCTTCCTGCAGCAGACCCCTTAAAAATATGGGTTCAAAAACAGACTGATTTTCTGGCTTTGCCTTTAGCGGCCTCCCAGATTGCATTAGAACCCCTGCAGCCCAATCCCATGAGTTTCCTCCACAACCTGCCACAGGCTATTAATCATGGCTTTTTTCGCCCTTACCTCTGGGACTCCGGCGGCAGGTTCAGTCTGCTTTATGCCCTCGAACTTTTCGCTTACCAGGTACTGGCCCTGACGGTATTTGTATATCTTATTAAGAAAAAAAGGCTGCCCGTGGTACATCCTTTTATTTATTACGGACTATTCATCGGCCTCACCATGCTACTGGTAACCGGTTTTCTCATTCCCAATATCAGTTCGATAGTGCGTTATCGCAGCCTCTACCTCCCCTTTTTGATTACGCCTGCCTTAATCTTACTTTTCTCTAAGAAACAAACACATTAAATATTTTAACATATTTACTATTTTGTTATTTTAAGCCAATTTTTTAAGCGAATTTTTATTTATTACTTGTTTTTATGAGTTGAATTGCTATTTTTGAGGCTTAAACTATAAAAAAATGAGCTCTTTACGCTTTAACGCTATCAATAATTTAGCCCATCACGCTAATCCTTACCCGGTAAAATCAGCCGGAAAAATAGCCGATATTTTTAATGAAAATGTATTTACGCTCAAAACGGCCCGCCATTATTTAAGTGACGAAGCATATAAAAGTCTGCTTGCTTCAACCCGTGGAGGTAAAAAAATAGATCGTGCTATGGGTAACAATATTGCCAATGGCATGAAAGCCTGGGCAGAAGAAAAAGGGGTAACCCATTTCACCCATTGGTTTCAGCCGCTTACCGGTTTATCGGCCGAAAAACATGATTCTTTTTTTACCTTAAAAGGAGATGGCACCCCGATTCAGGAATTTGAAGGCGCTGCACTTATACAACAAGAGCCAGATGCCTCATCTTTCCCCAGTGGTGGATTACGTGCTACTTTTGAAGCCCGTGGTTATACCGCATGGGATCCTTCCTCTCCCGCGTTCATTATGGAAACCGGCGAAGGAAAAACCTTATGCATCCCTACCATCTTCGTATCCTATACCGGCGAATCATTAGATACAAAAACGCCGTTGATCAAAGCAGCCGTTGCCTTAGATAAGGCCGCTGTTGAGGTATGCCAGTATTTTGATAAAAATGTTTCGAAAGTAAATGCCACTTTAGGCTGGGAACAGGAATATTTTGTAGTAGATGCAGGTTTGGCAACTGCGCGTCCGGATTTATTATTGACTGGCCGTACCATTTTCGGACATGCACCTGCAAAGGGACAGCAGTTGGAAGACCATTATTTTGGTGCCATACCCGAACGCATATACGCTTTCATGCGCGACTTTGAAAATGAGAGTTATCGTTTAGGCATACCCTTACGTACCCGTCACAATGAAGTGGCTCCTGCGCAGTTTGAATGTGCACCGATATTTGAAGAAATGAATATCGCGGTTGACCACAATACCCTGCTGATGGACATCATGACGAGGGTGGCCAAGCGTCACAATCTTCTCGTATTGCTGCATGAGAAACCATTTGCCGGCATCAACGGAAGCGGAAAGCACAATAACTGGAGTATGAGCACCGATACGGGTGTAAACCTTCTGGCTCCCGGTAAAACGCCGAAGACGAACCTGATGTTCCTCACTTTTTTTGTGAACAGCATCAAAGCGGTTCATGATTATGCAGAACTCATCCGTGCTTCTATCGCCAGTGCGGGTAACGACCATCGGTTAGGCGCAAACGAAGCACCTCCTGCCATCATTTCCATCTTTATCGGTAAATACCTTACGGATGTGCTGAATCAGGTAGAAAAAAGAGTGGGTGGCAATTTTGATGAGCAGGACGAAGCGATGTTGAAATTAGACATCCATAAAAGCATCCCTGAGCTGATGCTCGACAATACCGATCGTAACCGTACTTCTCCATTTGCCTTCACCGGAAATAAATTCGAGTTCCGTGCGGTAGGTTCCTCTGCCAACTGTGCCGGTCCGATGACCGTACTGAACACCATCATGGCAGAGACTTTGAAAAATTTTAAAACGGAAGTGGATGGCCTGATTGAAAAAGGCGAGAAGAAAGAGATTGCCATCATGCAGGTGATACAGAAGTATATTGTGGAAAGCAAGAAAGTGTTGTTTGAAGGAGACGGTTATAGCGAAGAATGGGAAAAGGAAGCGGAAAAAAGAGGCTTACCGAATATCAAAACCACACCGGTTTCTTTAGATGCCTACAGTGCGGCAAAAGCGAAGAAATTATTTGAAGACCATCATATATACACACATCTGGAATTAGAGGCCCGTCATGAAATCATGCTGGAAGCCTATATCAAAAAAGTGCAGATTGAAGCCAGAGTAATGGGCGATCTGGCCACCACCCTGATTATCCCTGCCGCATTGAAGTATCAGAATGTACTGGTTGAAAACATCAAGGGATTGAAAGAAGCAGGATTGCCGGAAACAGCATTCAGCAGCCAGAAAGCGATCCTTACCAAACTGAGTGAGCATATCGGCACTATCAGTACGCACGTAGCTGCAATGATTGAGGCGCGTAAGCAAGCTAATGATATTGCAGACACAAGAGCAAAAGCTATTGCCTATTGTGAAGAAGTAAAGGGTAAGCATTTCGACGAGATCCGTTATCACGCCGATAAACTTGAACTCGTTGTGGCAGATGAATTATGGCCGCTGCCGAAATACAGGGAGTTGTTGTTCCTAAGATAAATTATCAATTGATAGTTGACAATGGACAATTGATAATGGAGAATTGATAATTTTGGATAATGAAAGGGAGCTGATGAGGCTCCTTTTTTCATGGAAATAAAATGATTTTGATTTGATCGATAGCTAAAGTGTTCCTTTGAAATAATAAGGAGGAGTAAATCGTTTAAATTCGATTGATCTTACGAAGCTGTGGAGATGATAAGTTTTATAAATTAGAAGTGCTTTCTCCAACTTTAATTGAAATAGCGCTGATCAATTTCTGTATTTGGGGAATAATGCTATATGGTGGTTTCATGATAGTATCATTTGATGCTATCAAATGTACTCCAATTTTAGTTTGCTTTCGCCTCCGTTGGTCTTCCTTCAAACTCAACGTCATTTTAAGAACCACAAAAGCCAACAAGCTTTTCTATTTTTACTTTATGATTTCACCATACCCAACCGAATGGCCAGCCTTTTATACTGCTACTATATTTAAATGGTATTTGTAAGCTTCCGGAAGACTACTATTACTCATCCGCTAAATTCTATCATGATGTAACAAGTTCGTTTGATATGCTTACAAATTATATGGGGTAGGTTTACTTGAATGATAATGTATGGTAATGTCTTAAAGTCGTACACCAACTAAAAGCCGCTGGTGAAAACACCAGGCGGCGGCTACAATTACGCAGTAACTTTTTTCTTTTTTTGAATTCCAGAAGCATTCACTCTCTGTGTACTATTTTGTTTGTTTTTTATTGGAAGTTTCCCTGTAAGTTTATAATTAGCAATTATCTCACTAATCAATTTTCTATCATTCTCTGTTAAGACTGATGGTCCAACCACTAAGTCAACCCCTTTCGGTTCTTTTATAAGTCCCATTTTGTATAATTTTTTAAATTGGATAATATTTTTGAATCAGTTTTAGTGCTTCATTTGGGAATATTACCATTTTGTGTCCACCTACATTAGTTGCACCCAAACTATTTTCATAATGTTCAATAAGTTTAGTTTTAGAATTAAAAGATACAAAACCCTGGTAGCCTTTGTCCCAGGAAGTTTTGCAAGTAAAAGCAAATAGATTTCCTGGAACACCCTCATAAAGCTTGTTTTTTCCTAAATTG
>JAPLEF010000153.1:4690-12051 GCA_026391525.1 Sphingobacteriales bacterium | reverse complement strand
TAGTCCAATATCGGCTATCGCCTCATTGTACTATTTGTTTGATACCATCGGCATTTACTCCCGAAAGCATTCGGGATAAGATTTATAAAATATTGGCATATTATATAAATCACATTGGTATTAGATAAAATCAGGAAAGTTTTTTGAAATAACTCATTTCATCATCCGAACGGGTGAAACCTATCCTGATGAGAAATTTGGCATGGGAAGGATTTGAAACTTTTTCATAGCATACTTGTTTAACCCCTTTCTCGCGCAGCATTGAATTTTCTTTTATGAACAGGTATTTACCAACTTTGTAATCTCTGTATTTAGCGATGGTATAATTTATTTTTACATACGCCGTTCCATCAGCTTGTAAACTGCAGATAAACACATTGGTGATCACCATATCGCGCAATACCAACATGCGGATATCGTTTTCTTGCAAACTTGACCTGTAGTTAGGAAAGTAGCGGTGGATATCCTTTTCATAGAAATCAAGAAACCGTTCTGCAATTTTTTCGCCGGGAAGAAATGTTATAATTTCAAATTGTTCATTGGTACGATAAATTTTTACCAGATACCAAACATTGATTAACAACAAAAGCATGTTGGTGAGCATTACGGGTAATGCTCCGATCACCGCACCATATATGATGAAACATACACAACCCAGTGTATTCAACCATCGGAACCGCAACTCGTTGTTCACCATCAGTGAAACAGCCAGTAGCAGGGTAGCGAGGTAACCTAGAATTTGAGCGATAGACTGCGTCATTCTTTTTGAACAGGATATTCCTGCAATGGCAAGATAAAGCAATCAAGAGCGGGATAAAAATCAAATTTATATGTAAGGGTAGATAAATTATTTTCATTCAATAACAGAAAAACTTGTTGGCAACCCTTGCAATAGAATACCTTATTGGCTTCCATGACAACTTCCACACCTTCATAGCCGCAATGATAAGCAGTGGACTTCTCTGCTACAGGTTTAACTCAGTAATTGATGCTGATTTCGGAAATTTATTTTCAGGCAAAAACTTTTTCCGGAAATAACTGGTTTTATGACGGAAAAATTCGCTTTAGTTGATTTTCATCATACACAACTTAATATATGCTATTTGATACGTTTCTTTCTTTACATTTGAAAAGTTATATGGATTTATAAAGAAATTTCTTAGTATTCACAGGGTCTTACTTTTTTTATCTTTAAATTAAGAACATGAAAACCATTTTTATTCTCACTGATTTTTCCGATGCTGCCAAAAATGCAGCTGATTACGGGGTGGCATTGGCCGAACATCTGGGAGCGGAGCTGGTTTTGTATCATGCTTACAACACACCGGTATCGATACCCGATTCTTATTTCGAAATACATCCGGAAGAAATACGAAAAGATGCCGAGGCACAATTGCTTCAGGAAGTGAAAAGGATCCGAACTACCGATGAACAGGCTATTGTCATCTTTGCTGAAGAAGGCAACACTGCAAATGCAGTTATGGCTAAAGCATCAGGATACCCCGATTGTTTACTGGTTTGTGGAATGAAGAAAGAGGATCAACTCCTGCGCCGTATTATGGGATCTACGGTTACCTCATTATCAGGAAATGGCAAATTGCCTTTATTGGTAGTGCCTGAAGGCTACACGTTTAAAACTCCGGACAGCATCATGTTTGCCAGCGATATTAAAAATGATTCTTCCGGGCATTTACTCCATTGGTTGCATGTCATAGCAGATAGATTTACTTCGCAGTTAACTGTGGTTCAGGTGCTCACCGATGAAGGAGCCGATGACCTCAAGAATAGAGGATGGGAAATACGGTTCTCAGAAGATTTTTCAAAACTTGATACGCATCTGGAATTTGTACACGACCACCACGTAGCTCACGGTTTAGAATTGTTTGCTGCAGCTAAAGGCATGGACATGCTTTTTGTTATGCCTCATCACCACAGCTTTTTCTACCGGCTCTTTCACAGCAGTGAAAGCAAAAAAATGATCTTTCATTCAAAAATTCCGCTGATGCTCTTGCCTGAGAAAGCATGAATTCTTACCATAAAAATAAAAGCTCCCGTTAAGGAGCTTCTATCAGTTTAGCCAGTTAGTTATGCCACTTTAGTGACACCAAAAAAGCTAAACAATGTTTCCATGATTTTTTTCATTGGGGAGGTATTTTTTTTGGTGAGCGAATGATTTTATAACGATTGTAGGCTCATTTTATTGCATGAACACTCACAACAACTTTCTGCATTTATCAATCGAAATAAAACCGGATCAAAAAAATCTCCTCTTTAATCGAATATTATGATTCCTGAAACTTGATTCCCTTAACTTTGCCACATGACAATAGAGCAATTAAAGGATATGAGGGACCGTATAGTGGTCTTGAGGAGGTTTCTTTGACGTCGCTAACAGAGAATCCCGCATCCAGAACGACAAGCAATTAACGTTATCTCCAGGTTTTTGGGATGATAATGCCCGTGCCACTTCCATCCTGAAGGAAACGAAAATCAATGAATATTGGGTAAATATGTTTTACGACGTTGAAAACGCTGTAGAAGATTTTGCTGTACTTTTTGATTTTTGGAAAGAAGGAGAAGCTGCTGAGGAAGAAGTGAAAGAAGCTTATCAAAAGGCCATAGCTGCCATTGATGAAGCAGAATTCAAAAGCACGCTAAATGACCCTGCCGATGCTTTGCCGGGTGTTTTACAAATCAATAGTGGAGCCGGTGGTACCGAAAGCCAGGATTGGGCCGAAATGCTCGCCCGCATGTACCGCATGTATGGCGAAAAGCAGGGCTGGACGGTTTCGGAGCTCGACTGGCAATGGGGAGATGGCGCCGGCATCAAAACCTGTACTTTTCAGTTTGATGGCCCCTTCGCTTATGGCTTCCTGAAAGCCGAAAGTGGCGTCCACAGGCTGGTTCGTATTTCCCCATTCGATAGCAATGCCCGCCGTCATACCTCTTTTGCCAGTGTATATGTTTATCCGCTGATTGATGATACCATCGAAATAGAAGTGAATCCTGCCGATGTGGAATGGGCTTTCTTCAGAAGTGGCGGTAGTGGTGGACAAAACGTAAACAAAGTGGAAACGGCCGTTCGCCTCACCCACAAACCGTCGGGCTTTATTGTGGAATGCCAGCAAGCAAGAACCCAGGGGGAAAACAGGGAAAAAGCGATGGCGATGCTCAAATCGCGGCTTTATGAAGAAGAAATGCGTAAACGACAGGAAGCACTCGATAGTAAAAATGCCAGTAAAAAGAAGATAGAGTGGGGATCTCAGATCAGATCGTATGTTTTCCATCCTTATAAGATGATCAAAGACCATCGCACCGATTTCGAAGTAGGGAATGTGGGCCCGGTAATGGATGGCGAATTGGATGGTTTCATCAAAGCTTATCTGATGAGTGAAAAGGAAAATGCATAAGGTAATCGTATAAAGAGAAACAGTTGTTCCATTTTTATACACAATCCGGCTTTGGTAACAATACAAAGCTGCTGTAAATAGAATAGTTGGTTAATTTGCATTTGAAGTTATCATTGATAACGACTAGATTGTTTTTTTAAGATTTTCGTTTAACCGATAACGTTATATATTTTTAACACTAAAACCATTACCATGCATTTCGGTGACTTTTATTATCCATTACCGGCCAATGAGCCAGTACTTTCCTATGCTCCTGGAAGCCCTGAAAAAGCAGCATTGAAAGCCGCAATAAAAGAACTCAAATCTGCACCGATTGATGTACCGATGTACATTGGCAGTGAAGAAATCCGAACAGGAAATACCGTTGAAATCCGTCCACCACATGAACGTAAACACCTGTTAGGTAAGTTTCATGTGGGTGAAGTAAAACATGTAACCCGCGCTATTAATGCAGCTCTTAAAGTAAAAGACAAATGGGCCGCAATGAGTTGGGAAAACCGGGCCAACATTTTTTTGAAAGCAGCCGATTTACTGGCAACCAAATATCGTCCATATATCAATGGTACTACCATGCTTGGTCAGAGCAAGAATGCTTTTCAGGCTGAAATAGATGCTTCCTGCGAACTGATCGATTTTCTTCGTTTCAACGTGCACTTCCTGAGTGAAATTTATAGGCAACAACCGGTGAGTGGAGCTGGTATGAACAATCGGATGGAATATCGTCCGCTGGAAGGATTTGTTTTTGCCCTTACGCCATTCAATTTCACAGCTATCGGCGGCAATTTACCTACCAGTGCTGCCATGTGTGGTAATGTGGTGATCTGGAAATGTGCCAATACTCAAGTGTACAGTGCTCAATTGTTCATGCGTATTCTCAAGGAAGCAGGATTGCCGGATGGGGTGATCAATCTGGTATTTATAGATGGCCCAACCATTGGTGAAGTAGTTTTCAATCATCCAGACTTTGCGGGTATCCATTTTACGGGCAGTACAGGCGTATTCAACCGCATGTGGGAAACCATTGGCCGGAATATGCCGATATATAAATCTTATCCGCGTATCGTAGGTGAAACAGGAGGAAAAGATTTTCTGATTGCACACAAATCTGCCAACCCTGATGTGGTGGTAGCCGCATTGGCAAGAGGAGCATTTGAATACCAGGGACAAAAATGTTCGGCTGCTTCAAGGGCGTATATTCCTTCCAATCTGGCAGCAGAAGTGAAGAAGAAATTGGTTGAAACGGTTAAGTCGATGAAAGTAGGTACTGTAGAAGATTTCACCAATTTCGTTAATGCTGTTATCGATGAAAAAAGTTTTAATAAGTTAGAAGGATATATCAAAGGAGCCAGAAAACGTGATGCAAAAGCTAAGATATGGGTAGGTGGCGGTTGTGATAAAACGAATGGGTATTTTATTGAACCTACTATCATTGAAGCCACAGATCCCTATTACGTAACCATGTGTGAGGAATTGTTCGGGCCGGTGCTAACCGTTTATATCTACGACGAAAATAAATTTGAAGAAACCCTGAAACTGGTTGATCAAACCTCCGCTTATGCATTGACCGGTGCAGTGATTGCGCAAGACCGGTTTGCAGTAGAAACAGCTACGGCACGATTAAGAAACAGTGCAGGAAATTTTTATATCAACGACAAACCTACCGGTGCTGTGGTGGGTCAACAGCCGTTTGGTGGGGCAAGGGCCAGCGGAACGAATGATAAAGCAGGATCACTGTTAAACCTTTATCGTTGGTTAAGTGCCCGAACCATCAAGGAAACTTTTAATCCACCTACTGATTACAGGTATCCATTTATGCTGGAGAAATGATGAAGTACAATTTGCTGCTCATTTTTTGTTTTTTTATGTGCATTGCTAATCCTAATCTGTTAGCACAAGAGGTAAGATCTGTGCTATATAATTTAAGTTCTCTCAACGAAATTTCACCCAATTATTCAACCGTTAGATATAGCAGGCTGGTTTTTAATGATAGCCTATCTTATTTTTATTTTTTCGCTTCGGGAACTACACATGACCCCTTGAGAAAAACCAAAATTTATGGCAAGAAGATTGAGCATCATGCACTACACTACAATATAACAACCGATACGCTGGGTTCTGTTGTTGATTACAATGTTAAGAAGCCTTATTTGATAGTCAGTAAAAGGAATTCAGAGAAAGATTGGCAGTTACTTCCAGATAGGAAGGAAATATTAGGTCATGTTTGTGGTGCTGCACTTTCGGTTTCTAAAAAAGGTGATAGCAGTCTGGCTTTTTATGCATTGGATATCCCATTTGCATATGGTCCATCTTATTATCTGGGCTTACCGGGTTTAGTGTTGGAGTATTTCGATCAAAGCAATAACATGCATTTTCAAGCCAAAAAATTAGAGGAGGGTCCCTTTAATATTGTATGGCCTTCACAACTGGAAAGGGTAGATAAAAATCAATCTCTTGAGATACATGGGAAAAGGAAAGCTTTTCGCCACCCATGAATTCACTTACGTTGAAAATTAATAAATCGTTATCACTGCCTTCTGTGAAAAAACTGTGAATATCCTTCGGGTTACATTTTATTAACTAGGGTATTAAGTGGCATAGCCTTAATTTTATTTTTTTAATCATACATATATAAAATGACAACAAAAGTAGCATTCAAATTACCGGCAAGCCATGTAGCCGGTGCAGAAGAAGGTATTCTCCTGGGAGAATTCAATGATTGGAATACGGCTGAAGGTATTTACCTCCAGAAACAGGAAGACGGATCTATGATAGCAGAGTTATCATTAACTGCAGGCCAATCTTATCAATATCGTTACTTATTGAGCGATGGAAGATGGGTGAACGATGAAAATGCGAAAACTTTTTCTGATGTATTTGGACATTCCATTGAAAATTGCATCATCGATGTTCCCATCCCGGTAAAAAAGGCAAAGGTAAAAAAGGAAATCAAAAAAGAAGTTGTTAAGTCAGCTCCTGAAAAAAAATCAAAGCCGATCGTTAAAACTGTTGCCGACGACCTTACTAAAATAGAAGGAATAGGGAAGAAAGTAGCCGCTTTATTAGAACAAAATGGCATTACTCAATTTAAAGCTCTTGGAAAATTGAGTATAAAGAAATTACAATTGATTTTAGATGACGCAGGAAGCAAGTTTAATCTACATGATCCTTCAACCTGGCCCAAACAAGCCAAATTAGCTGCCGATCAGAAGTGGGATGAACTCAAAACATTGCAAGTAGAACTTTCTGGCGGAAAATTCAAAGTTTAACCCGTTTTTAACCGATCATACCAGCCCCTGTATTCAGGGGCCTTTTTTATTTTTCAGATGCCTACCATTAAAATACATACTCAAAAGGTAGTAATTTAGCCCCATGCAAACTTTACTCACAACAAAACAATTGCATCTTTCCCTTAAAAGATTGGCCTATCAGTTGCTTGAAAATCAGGAAAATCTCGAGCATATTGTATTTGTCGGCCTGCAGCCCAGGGGTATACAAATCAGCCAGCGTATCATGGAGGAAGCCGCACTGCTTGTTTCGCGCGATAAACTGCAGTACGGAATACTTGATATCACTTTTTATCGCGACGACCACAGGGATGCATTACATATTCCCCGCGAAACCTTACTTAACTTCTCCATCGAAGACAAAAAAATTATCCTGATTGATGACGTTCTTTATACCGGGAGAACCATCAGGGCGGCTTTGGATGCTCTTCAGGATTTTGGCAGGCCCAGTAAAGTAGAACTTTGTGTTTTAGTAAACCGCAGATTCAGTAGAGAGTTGCCCATCCAACCGGATTATTTTGGTATCGCTATTGATACCCTGCCTAATCAAAAGGTAAAAGTAGAGTGGGATAGGGAAGAAGTAGTGATATATTGAGCCTTATTTTTTACTTCATGTTTCGTTTTTCTTTAGCCGATAAAAATTTTTATAAAAAAATGAAGTTTTTTT
>JAPLEF010000153.1:0-4654 GCA_026391525.1 Sphingobacteriales bacterium | reverse complement strand
AAACCAAATGATAACTCCAAGTTGATGTTTTTTATTAAAATACAAACTACAGTTTTGATTTTTTCTTCGTAAAATCAACATCAATTCAACCTCAAATCATCAGTTTTTGCAGGCTTTCGGTAAAAATACGCTCCAAAAAACTTGCATCTTTAAAACTTGGGTAATATGTTTGTACTTGAATCCGGCAATAATCATTGCCTCGGTTATCCGGGTATTCTAACCTACTCCAACGTCTATGAAGAACGCACCCACATTCCTAAGAAACAGCCCAATATCACTACTTCAGGCACTCCTTGAAAGAGCTGTTTATTTTCAGCCTCAAAATAAAAGGAAAAATGAAAGCTGACCAAGGCAATAATTATCTTATGCTGAAAGCCATGGGGAACCTCACATTTGTAACACGTATTTTGCAGGTTTAAATAGATGCTGTAGCATTTGGTGTAGGGAAAATGATTGAAAATCAATAGCTGCCTTCCGGCACAATAGATAAGATACAATAGGGGTTGATGCTCCGGCATTGCCATCACAATAGTAAACAAAAGCAAGGTTAAATCCACAGCGGCCGCCCGGTTGGGTGGCTGTTGTGTTTATGATATGCCATTACTTGATCACAACTTTTTGGGTAATTTGGTTTTATTATTTTTTTAGTAGCTTCGCTCCTTAATGCAACTATCTACCAAACATCTATTGGGCATTAAAGACTTACCGGCTGTAGACATTTCACTTATCCTGTCAACTGCGGCCCAGTTCAAAGAAGTATTACAACGGCCAATCAAGAAAGTACCATCCCTGCGCGACCTTACCGTGGTTAACCTTTTTTATGAAAATTCTACCCGCACGAGGATTTCATTTGAATTGGCCGAGAAGCGGCTCAGCGCCGACACTATCAATTTTGCCGCTTCAGGTTCATCGGTATCGAAGGGAGAAACCTTGCTCGATACAGTAAATAATATCCTAAGTATGAAAGTGGATATGGTGGTGATGCGGCACAGTGCCAGCGGTGCACCACATTTTCTGGCAAGGCATCTTCCCGAAACAGCCATCATCAATGCAGGAGACGGAATCAATGAACATCCTACTCAGGCTTTACTTGATGCCTTTTCGATCAAAGAAAAACTGGGAAGTCTCGAAGGTAAAAAAGTAGTATTGATTGGAGATATCATGCATTCACGGGTAGCTTTGAGCAATATCTACCTGCTTAAAAAAATGGGCGCTGAAGTGATGCTGGCCGGCCCACCAACCTTGATACCCATTCATGTTAAAGCCGCACTCGATGTTGAAGTAGCGTACGATCTGAAAAAAGCATTACAATGGTGCGATGTGGCCAACGTACTTCGTATCCAACTGGAGCGGCAAAACCAGGTGTTGTTTTCTTCTTTGCGAGAATATAATCTTGCCTATGGAGTGAGCAGGAAATTACTCGACAGTATCGGAAAAGAAATCGTAATCATGCATCCCGGTCCGATAAACAGGGGAGTTGAAATAGATAGTGATGTGGCTGATGGTCGCGATTCCATCATCCTTCAACAAGTTGAGAACGGTGTTGCCGTTCGAATGGCAGTGTTGTATTTATTGTCGGGGCGAAAAGGAGACTCCTGATTAGTATAGATAAAAATTTCATCCATGCAACGCATTTGTTTATTTCCCGGAACATTCGATCCTGTTACACTGGGTCATACCGATATTATCGACCGGGCTTTGCCTTTATTCGATAAACTGTATATCGGCATTGGCCGTAATGTAAATAAACAGCCTATGTTCAGTGAACAACAACGGCTGGAATGGCTCACCAAAATTTATGGTGGCATTGTAAAAGTGGATGCTGTTGTGTACGACGGCTTAACGGTGGAATGTTGTAAGAAAGTTGGGGCGCAATTCATACTTCGTGGAATCCGTTACGTAAACGACTTTGAATATGAAAAAGCGATCGCTGATATGAATCGAAGTATCGCACAAAATATCGAAACCATTTTTCTAACCTGCCTGCCACAATTTACTTCTGTGGCTTCCACATTGGTGCGTGATGTATTAAAAAACGGTGGGGATGTTTCACGTTTCCTGCCCGATGCCGTTAACGATACCATCTCAGGATCCCGATAAACAGATATGGAAAAGATAATCTGGTTCAACAAACAGATAAAGCTGGAACACCTTCCGCCAATTGATATGGAAACGATGGGAGGTCACCTGGGTATGGAATGGGTTGCTATCGGTAACGACTACCTGAAAATGAAAATGCCGGTTGATGCCAGAACAAAGCAGCCATACGGGTTACTTCATGGCGGGGCCAGTTGCGCACTTGCCGAAACAGCAGGCAGTGTGGCTTCTGCGCTGATCATCGATCCTCAAAAACAAAGCTGTGTTGGTTTGGAAATCAATGCCAATCATATCAGGGCGGCGAGGAATGGAATGATCATAGCTACAGCAACGCCTATTCACATCGGCGCTACAACCCATGTTTGGGATATCCGTATCCACAACGAAAAACACCATCTCATCTGCATCAGCAGACTCACCGTTGCAGTATTACAACGAAAACTGCTTTGATATTAAGGAGTATCGAAAAAAATCTGCATGATATCACGAATGGTTCCATAGGTATCATCCATAGGCATCCTGATATCTTTGGTAGCAAACCAAACTGCTTCAGTAATATCTTCTTCGGTTTGGGGTTGCATATGTTGTTTCAACGGACAAGTAAAATAATACCAATGCGATTGTTTAAGGATATGTTTTCCGAATTCATCATATACATGATAAGTGTCGCCAATTTTTTTCTTCAGACTTAGCTGGGTCACTCCGGTTTCTTCGGTAATCTCTCTTGTTGCGGCATTTTCAGGATCTTCTCCAGCATCGAGCTTCCCTTTTGGTAAATCCCATTTCCCTTTTCGCCTGATGAATAAAATTTCTTTGCGGCTGTTCATTACAATACCACCTGCCGCTTCAATGAAAACAAAATGTTTGAAAAAAGCTTTTTTGAGCAGATTGAATTTATCGGATAGCATGATGCCGGTTTTAAAATCAGGTTTCTTCATTTCATGCAAAAGTGAATTTATAGCCGCAGCAGAACGTTCATCAATAAAAACCACATCTGGGTTATGCAGCATTTCTTTTAAATCCGGAGTTAATTCATCACAGAGGTAGACGGGCTTTTCGCCAAAGAAAATTTTTATTTGCATGGGGGAAGAACGTTGTAGCTGATAAAATTAATGGATTGGATTGATTAAGCCTCTTTGAACCTATTATCTTTGTGGTATGACCAATGAGAAAGCAGTAGCTGCACGTCTTTTGCAGGTTAGCGCTGTTCAGGTGAGGCCTTACGAACCGTTCACCTGGGCAAGTGGCTGGAAAAGTCCCATTTATTGCGATAACCGCAGGGTTTTATCGCATCCTTATGAACGTGATTTCATGAAAAGTGAATTGTGCAGTGTCATTTTTGAACAGTTTCCCGAAGCTGAAAGCCTTTCAGGCGTAGCCACGGCAGGTATTGCCTGGGGAGCAATGGCAGCCGACCAGTTGAAACTGCCCTATAGTTATGTTCGTCCAAAGCCTAAAGAACACGGCATGGGCAACCAGATTGAAGGTGAAATTGTGGCAGGGCAAAAAGTTCTGGTGATTGAAGATTTGATTTCTACAGGAAAAAGCAGCTTACAGGTATGTGAAGTGCTGCAAGCCGCAGGAATGGAAGTGATCGGGATGGTGGCTATTTTCAGTTATGGATTTGAAGTGGCCCATCAGGCTTTTCTTGATGCCGGAATCAGGTTGGTTACATTAACCGGTTATGCAGCATTGATTGAACAAGCCATCGAATCAGGTAAAATCGATGCCACTACCCAAGCCTCTCTATTGAATTGGCGTGAAAACCCTGCTACTTGGGCAGGTATTTAATCAATAAGTAAATATTTGCAATATGAAAAATATCATGATCACTTTAGTAATGCTTTTTACAGCTATTTCACCTGTTGCGGCACAACAAACTGCAAAAGCGGTAATCTCTACACCAGGCGCACATTGTGAATATTGTAAGGAACGTATTGAAGCTTATGTTTCCCGACAGTATGGGGTAAGTTCTGTAAAAGTGGATATCAAGAAGAAAACCACTACAGTTACTTGGATTAAAGACCGTACCAATATCGAAGAGATAAAGGTTCATATCGCCAACAGGGGCTATGATGCGGATGATGTAACAGCAGAACCGACGATGTATAGCCGTTTGCCGCCGGCCTGCCAGTATAAGCCGGCTGCTAAAGATTCAACTGCAATAAAACCATAGTTTTTTGTTTTTTGGAAGCATAGCAGTGGGTTATCCGGGAAGAGGAGTGCGTTATTAAAATAAAGACAAATGTTGCTTTGTTTGATAAGTAAGCGGAAAACTTTTATACACCCCGGCCTTGCCTATCTTTATTTTACCCACCACTTTGATGGTCACTTCACTTTTAGTAAGGGCGGTAAGCCCGTTTTTCAGCAGGTTTTTCATGTCGAGTGCAATCACAACCGGCACAGTAAAGAAATTTCTTTTGGGGATTTTCACCTGTAGTTCCTGTGTGGAATGCCCAAGGTATTGTTCATCAATAAACAGATCAAAATCGGTTCGGGTTAACTCCATTCCAAAGTTATTGGGGTTATAATATTCCACATCTGCTTTGATTTGGGT
>JAPLEF010000117.1 GCA_026391525.1 Sphingobacteriales bacterium | reverse complement strand
TCCAAACTGATTTAAATCGCTTTCATTGTCAACACCCAATAGGGCCGGGTAAATATGGCTTTCGAGCTTACCTATATAAATTTCAAAGTCGCTTTTTGTGTCATACCCAACGAAAATATTGTTAGCAGGGTGTGCATTAGGGAAAAGTTTTTTAATAAAATTACGAATGGATGGTGTAATACTAAATGAGTATCCATCTATTTGCTTGTTTACGTTTATTTTGATTGTGTCCATTGTTAAAAATATTATGTTTCAAAGATAAGAAAATTATAACTGGATCGAGGTTTCGATGGCATTACAGGCAACTCGTTATTTGCCGCAACACTAATGTACTTTATTGCGCCAATACAGCCTAATTTAGTGGATTGCCGCAATCAACAATTTAAAACCATCCACAAAAAAAACCGCATGAAATCCATGCGGCTTTACTATAAATAATTACAGATAACTACAATTGTATCTACTTCACTTCCTCAAACTCAGCATCCGTTACATTCTCCGTATTAGGCGCAGTTTGTTCTCCGCCAGCTTCTGCTCCTGCTCCCGGTTGTGCCTCCTGTGTGGCCTTGTACATTTCTTCACTCGCTGCCGTCCAGGCGGTATTCAAAGTAGCCATAGCCGTATCGATTCCGGCAACATCCTGTAACTTATGCGCTTCCTTCAACTGGGTAAGGGCATTTTCAATCGGGGCTTTTTTGTCGGCAGAAATTTTTTCGCCATATTCTTTCAATTGCTTCTCCGACTGGAATATCAAACTATCCGCCTGATTGATCTTATCTACTTTCTCTCTCTCCAGCTTATCTGCCGCTTCATTGGCCTTCGCCTCGTTCTTCATTTTTTCGATCTCTTCTTTGCTCAAACCACTACCCGCTTCAATACGGATTTTTTGCTCCTTGCCCGTGCCCTTGTCTTTCGCACTCACATGCAAAATGCCATTCGCATCAATATCAAAAGTAACTTCTACCTGCGGAACGCCGCGTGGTGCCGGTGGAATACCATCGAGGTTGAACATACCCAGACTTTTATTCTGTCCCGCCATCGGACGCTCACCCTGCAATACATGTATTTGCACACCGGGTTGGTTGTCGCTCGCCGTACTGAAGGTTTCTGATTTTTTTGTAGGGATCGTGGTATTGCTATCAATCAAACGGGTCATCACACCACCCATGGTTTCAATACCTAAACTTAGTGGCGTTACATCCAGTAACAACACATCTTTCACTTCTCCCGTAAGTACTGCACCCTGTATGGCTGCACCGATCGCCACCACTTCATCAGGATTCACTCCCTTATTGGGTTTTTTTCCAAAGAATTTTTCTACCAACTCCTGAACTTTTGGAATGCGGCTGCTACCACCCACCAAAATCACTTCATCAATTTGTGAAGTGCTGATATTGGCATCTTTCAAAGCGGCTTCGCAGGGCTTCAAACAACGCTCGAATAATTTATCAGCCAATGCTTCAAATTTGGCACGGGTTAATTTTTTCACCAGGTGCTTGGGAACGCCATCAACAGCTGTTACATAAGGCAGGTTGATTTCTGTTTCTGAAGAAGAAGAAAGTTCTACTTTAGCTTTTTCAGAAGCTTCTTTTAATCTTTGTAAGGCCATCGGGTCTTTACGCAAATCAATGGCTTCATCAGCTTTGAATTCATCAGCCAGCCAATCCATGATCACTTTATCAAAATCATCTCCACCCAGATGCGTATCACCATTGGTTGATTTCACTTCGAATACACCATCGCCCAATTCGAGCACCGAAATATCGAAAGTACCGCCACCCAAATCGAACACCGCAATTTTCTGGTCTTTTCCTTTTTTATCTAATCCATAAGCCAAAGCCGCAGCTGTTGGCTCGTTTACGATACGGCGTACATTCAATCCCGCGATTTCTCCGGCCTCTTTAGTAGCCTGGCGCTGGGCATCGTTAAAATAGGCCGGAACGGTAATTACCGCTTCATTCACTTCATGACCCAGATAATCTTCCGCCGTTTTTTTCATTTTCTGCAATACCATCGCACTGATTTCCTGTGGCGTATACATCCGTCCATCTATATCGATACGAACGGTATTGTTATCGCCTTTTACTACTTTATAACTCCAGTGAGAGCTTTCTTCGGTAACCTCATCAAAACGACGGCCCATGAAACGCTTCACACTCGATATCGTATTCTGAGGATTCGTAATGGCCTGACGTTTAGCAGGATCGCCCACTTTACGTTCTCCATTCTTTAAAAATGCCACCACGGAAGGAGTAGTGCGCCTGCCTTCATCATTGGCGATTACTACCGGCTCATTGCCTTCCATTACTGATACACAACTGTTAGTGGTACCCAAGTCGATTCCAATTATTTTAGCCATGTTTGTTTTATTTTATACATGGCATAAGTCAATCATTATGCCAATGGAGAAGGCGTGTAAAATTGTCAGTTATTGCAGCTAACCCACCCTATTCTCTGCCGATTATAGAAAGATTGTCAAAAAACCGTCTCAAAATGTTGACGAATAGGCAGTAATACAAAAACCTCTACTTGGTTTTAAAGCTAAAATGCTTCTGACTAAGGTAGCTGAACGTGATCACCACCAGGGTAGTTAAGAGCTGACTCAGGAAGGCATCCCAACCCAAATACTCTACCAGAATTTTCAGCAGGAAATAATTGAGGGTCAGATTAAAAAGGAAAGAAAGAAAATACCGGAATAACTGGATCCGCCCCCTGAGATTTGAACCCGTAAATACAACGTATCTGTTCAACAGGAAACCTACCAGAAAACTCACGATAAAAGAAAGGAATAATGCCGCATTATGGGGCTTGAAAGCCAACAAGCCAAAATTGAATACTTCTTTATTGAAAATGAAATGGTAACCAAGATAATAGATAAACAATCCCAATAAAGTATTGGCACTCCCACATGAGGCATACCGGAAAGTTTCAATAGTCATCCATCGCCTGAAAGGCGGATAAAAAAAGTCGATAATACTGGTGAGCGACTGCTTCATTGTTGAAGGCGCAAAACTATCACTTTCAAGGGAAATCGGTTCATCTTTAATGGCTATCGCATCAAAATACATAACGCACCGCCAAGCCACCCCATGCGCCTACAAAACCGGCGCCATCGCCAAATTCAAAAGCAGGCTGCCAGTCTAAGGATAAATTCAAAGGCAAATCGCTGAACTTGTAATCTAATCCAATTACACCATCAATTCCAATCAGTGTAGATCCGCCATAATAATTGTTGTTGTAAAAACCGATATGGGCACCGGGACCCACATACCATTTCAACCCCTCAACTTCACCGATATCAAAATGAAATTCATAGAGACCGGTTACCCGGGTTCCTTTATTCCAGAAATAAAGCAAGCCTTCCAGTGCTTTATCTTCAGATAAAAAATGCTTGAACGTAATGCCGGTGGGGTAAAATTTCAATCCAACAGCATTGGAATAATCGTGGCCGGTTTCATTGCGCTGGGCCTTAAGCGTACCCAAACTGCATACAAAGGCAATACAAAAAAGGGCTTTCATTTTCATGCAGGTAGAAGTTTCGATAAAGATGCAAGTATTCCTGAAATAATGTTGCCAAAAAAAACTTAAATCATTTTAGGAACGATACAATTCTTCACGTTGCAACTTCACACGTTCATCTTGTAAGTATTCGTCAAATGTCATGAGTTTATCAATCATGCCTTTAGGTGTGATTTCAATGATACGGTTGGCCACGGTTTGCATGAACTGATGATCATGCGTAGTAAACAACACAATGCCCGAGAAGCTGATCATGCTATCATTGAAAGAGATGATGCTCTCCAGATCGAGGTGATTGGTGGGTTCATCAAGGATCAAAACATTCGGATTTTGAATCATCATCTTGCTCAGCATACAACGCACTTTCTCTCCTCCGCTCAGTACTGAAGTCTTTTTCATGATTTCATCGCCGCTGAACAACATCTTCCCCAAAAATCCACGCAGGAAATCTTCATCCACATCTTTTACATAAGGCGGAACGAATTGACGTAACCAATCCATCAGATTATAATTGCTTCCCTCAAAATACTCACTATTATCGTTGGGCAGATAGGCCGGAGTGATGGTGGTGCCCCATTCAAATTTGCCGCCATCCGCCTGGGCTTTACCATTGATGATTTCAAAAAAACTGGTCAGGGCCATCGGCTCACGGCTAAGGAAAGCGATTTTCTGGTTTTTCTGGATATCAAAATTGAGCTTGGAGAAAAGCATCTTTCCATCAAAGGCTTTCGACAAGTTTTCAACTTTAAGAATTTCATTACCCACTTCGCGCTCCTGCTTGAAAATGATGCCCGGATATTTTCGGTTAGAAGGCTGGATATCTTCAATAACCAGTTTCTCCAATGCTTTTTTACGGCTGGTGGCCTGTTTGCTTTTAGAGGCATTGGCACTGAAACGGGCGATAAAGTCGAGCAAATCTTTCCGCTTCTCCTCCATCTTTTTATTCTTATCGGTCATCTGACGGGCAGCCAACTGTGAACTTTCGTACCAGAACGTATAGTTACCTGTGTACACTTTAATTTTACTGCGGTCCACATCCGCCACATGCGTACAAACGGCATCTAAAAAGTGACGATCGTGGCTTACAACCAAAACGATATTCTGATAATCAGCCAGAAAATTTTCGAGCCAGCCGATGGTTTCCACATCGAGGTTATTGGTAGGCTCATCCAATAATAAAATATCAGGATTGCCGAATAGCGCCTGAGCCAGCAATACCCTTACTTTCAGGTTAGCGCTGATGTCTTTCATCAACATAAAGTGTAAGGCATCTTCAACACCTAATTCGCTCAAAAAAGTAGCGGCATCACTTTCAGCGGTATATCCGCCCATCTCACCAAATTCATGCTCCAGTTCGCCGGCACGCATACCATCGGCTTCGGTAAAATCTTCTTTGGCATAAATGGCATCGCGTTCGTGCATAACGGCCCAGAGTTTTTTATGGCCCATCATCACCGTATTAAGCACGGTTTCTTCATCAAAAGCAAATTGGTTCTGGTTCAAAACGGCCATGCGCTCTCCCGGAGTGATATCGATACTGCCTTTATTAGGTTCAATTTCGCCACTGATGATTTTCAGGAAAGTAGACTTCCCCGCACCATTGGCCCCGATAATTCCGTAGCAATTCCCTTTGGTAAAATTGATGTTTACTTCATCGAACAACACCCGTTTTCCGTAAGCGAGTGTGATATTATTTGCACTGATCATAGTTGTTAAAAAGTGGGCAAAGGTATGGTTTCCTTAGTAATTTTCACGCGCCATATGGCTTCCTTTCTTTATCCACTAAATTGCATTATCAGATAATGTAAGGTTCAAGTAACCGCTGTTTTAAGTAAATTTGCCCGCATCCTAAAGTTAATTCATGAGTATCTCCTGCATCTTACAAAAAAGCGCGATAACTTCTTTACATCAATTATACGGACTAGAATTTTCGGAAAAAGATTTTCAAATCAACCAAACAAAACCCGAATTTGAAGGCGATTACAGCATTGTGCTTTTTTCGCTGGTAAAACAACTCAAGCTTTCACCTGAAGCAATCGGACAAGATTTGGGCACATCGCTGGTAAAAAACCATCCGGAATTATTTGTAAGTTTTCAATTGATTAAAGGTTTTCTCAATATCACTATTTCGGATGCTTATTGGTTGGAATTGCTCACCAAACAGTACAACGATATCTGTTACGGCAAGCAGCCGATGAATGATAAGAAAGTGATGGTGGAATATTCCTCACCAAATACCAATAAGCCGCTTCACCTGGGCCATCTGCGTAATAATTTTCTCGGATGGAGCGTGGCGGAAATTTTAAAAGCCAATGGATATGAGGTTTTTAAATCCTGCATCGTAAACGACCGTGGCATACACATCTGTAAAAGTATGATTGCCTGGCAACGTTATGCAGATGGAGCTACGCCTGCATCCACCCATACCAAGGGCGATCATTTTGTAGGTGATTATTACGTGAAATTCAATGATGCCTATAAAGCTGAAGTAGCAGGTCTGGTTGAAAAAGGAATGCCGGAAGCCGAAGCCGAAAAAAATGCGCCCATCATGCTCCACACCCAACGCATGCTGTTAGATTGGGAAGCCGGAAAGCCCGAAGTGATGGAACTCTGGAAAAAAATGAACGGCTGGGTGTATGAAGGTTTTGACAGCACCTACAAAAAAATTGGCTCTGATTTCGATAAAACCTATTACGAAAGTGATACTTATTTGTTGGGAAAAGATATTGTGAACGAGGGCCTTTCGAAAAAAATATTTTACAGCAAACCGGATGGCAGTGTATGGATCGATTTAACGGCTGAAGGTTTGGATGAAAAACTGTTGTTGCGTAAAGATGGCACTTCGGTTTACATGACACAGGACATTGGCCTGGCCAAACAAAAATATGAGCAGTATAAAATAGACCAAAGCATTTATGTGATCGGTGATGAGCAAAACCATCACATGAAAGTGCTGAAAAGTATCGCTCAGAAATTAGGTCTCCCTTATGCTGATGATATTTATCACCTGAGTTATGGCATGGTGGAACTACCTACCGGAAAAATGAAAAGTCGGGAAGGAACGGTGGTTGATGCCGATGATCTGGTTTCAGAAATGATTGCAACCGCCAGGGAACATACCGAAGCCCTCGGCAAAGTGAAAGATCTGGATGAAGCGGCACTTACCCTGCTTTATGAAACGATTGCTATAGGCGCCATGAAATTTTACTTGCTCCGGGTTGATCCAAAGAAAAAAATGGTTTTCAATCCCGTTGAATCGATCGACTTCCATGGCTTTACCGGTCCGTTTGTACAATATACTTATGTGCGCATCAAAAGCATTTTACGCAAACAGCCAATGCCTGAAACGCAGCCTTTGGAAGCTGCATTATTGCCACTCGAAAAAGATTTGCTGGTGCAATTAGAGCAATTTCCTGCAATGATCATTCAAGCCGGAAAAGAGCTCAATCCTTCGGTATTGGCAAACTATGTTTTTCACCTGGCTAAAACATTTAACGGCTTTCTGGCGGAACATTCTATCGCCAACGCAGAATCGTTAGAGAAAAAGCAACTGCGTTTATGGTTAGCCGTAATGACAGGGAATGTATTGCAAAGCGGATTGCAACTCATGGGGATTGGGGTTCCGGAGAGGATGTAGCGTTTAGATATTAGTTTATAGTTTATAGTTCAGTATTTAGGGTTTGAAAAAAAGAATTTAAGAAGGAATTTTGGCCAATTTTAGTTTGAAATTAGCGTTAAATCTATGGTTGTTATGATCCTGAATCACATAATAATTTATTAATGTGTATTTTTGACACATTGCAATCACAATACAACGAAAAGCTTTATTAATGACGAGTAAAAAAGTAAAGAAAATAGGTGTGCTTACCAGTGGTGGTGATAGTCCGGGTATGAATGCAGCCATACGGGCAGTAGTGCGTACAGGAATTTACCATGGTCTCGAAGTATATGGCATCATGCGCGGCTACAGTGGGATGGTGGAAGATGATATCATTCGTATGGAAGGCCGAAGTGTAGCCAATATCATACAGCGCGGGGGCACGATTTTAAAAACCTCCCGTTCGGATGAATTCATGGAGTATGAGGGCAGAAAAAAAGCTTATGAAAATTTAAGCAAGCGTGGCATAGATGGTTTGGTGATTATTGGTGGTGATGGCAGTTTCAGAGGGGCTCAGATTTTCAGCAATGAGTTTGACATTCCCTGTATCGGGTTACCGGGTACCATTGATAAAGATATTGCAGGCACCGATTTTACTATTGGTTTTGATACGGCTGTAAATACTGCTGTAGAAGCCATTGATAAGGTAAGAGATACAGCCGATTCGCATAACCGGCTGTTCATCATCGAAGTGATGGGCCGCGATGCGGGTTATATTGCTTTACATAGCGGAATTGCTACCGGAGCAGAGAATATCCTCATTCCCGAAAGGAAGACCAATGTAAACGATATCATCCTATCCCTGGAAGAGAAAGAAAAACGCAAAAAACTGGTGAACCTCATCATTGTTGCTGAAGGTGATGAATTCGGTGGCGCTAACGAACTCTCTGCTTACATCAAATCGAAACTCCCCAATTTGGAAGTACGGGTTTGTATTCTGGGTCATATCCAAAGAGGTGGTTCTCCAACTTGTATGGACCGGCTCATTGCCAGCCGTATGGGTTATCATGCGGTAGAATGCCTTATCGAAGGCAGGTACAATCTTTTTGTAGGCATTTTGAACAATAAGATGCATTATACCCCACTCGATGAAGCCGTTAAAAAGAAACAACGGATCAATGATGAATGGATGAAAATAGTAAAAATTCTGGCTACCTAAAAGGCATTGGTTAGTATATGCCCATTAAAACAAAAAACATGAGTAAACATATAGATAAGTACCTGCATTTGGATATGGACAATGAAGCAGGAAAGATCCACTCGCTCAAAAAAACAAAAATCGTGGCTACTGTTGGGCCGGCTTGCAATACTTATGAAGCCTTACTGGCATTGGTTAAAGCTGGTGTTAATGTATTTCGTCTCAATTTCTCACATGGTACCCATGAAGATAAAAAACATGTAATCAGCCATATTAGAAAAATAACGAAACAAGAACCTTATAATATCGCCATACTCGGTGATTTGCAGGGGCCAAAACTTCGTGTAGGCGACCTTGAAAACGGAAGTGTGGAACTTAAGGAAGGAAAGGATTTCATCTTTACTACAGAAAAAATAATCGGTAATGCCGAAAGGGTTTATGTTTCCTACCCCAACCTCAGCAAGGATGTACAAGTAGGTGAACGTATTTTTTTAGATGACGGGAAGATGGAAGTGAAGGTGAAAGAAATATTATCTAATCAGGAGGTACGCGTTAGCGTTACCTTGGGAGGAACGCTATTGCCAAAGAAAGGGGTGAACCTGCCGGATAGTGCGCTCACGATGCCTTCCCTCACGGAGAAAGATATTGCCGACCTCAATTTCATCATAGCCGAAAAACTCGATTGGGTGGCATTGTCGTTTGTAAGAAAAGCAGTTGATATTGTTGAATTGAAGAAAAGGATTTCCGACAAAAAAAGCAAGATCAAGGTGATTGCAAAAATAGAAATGCCCGAAGCCTTAAAGAACCTTCGCGATATCATCATAGAAAGCGATGGCGTGATGGTTGCCCGCGGCGATCTGGGTGTTGAAATTCCCATTGAACAGGTACCGGTGATTCAGAAAGACATCATCCGCAAATGCATGCACCGCGCCAAGCCTGTGATTGTGGCCACCCAGATGATGGAAAGCATGATCGACCGCACCAAACCCAACCGCAGTGAAGTAAGTGATGTGGCCAATGCCGTATTGGAAGGTGCGGATGCGGTAATGCTGAGCGGTGAAACGGCTATGGGAAGCTTTCCCACACTGGTTGTGGAAACCATGAGCAAGATCATCAGGCAGGTAGAAAAAACAGTATACGATTACAATAGAGATGATATTTTAACACCACAACCCCACTCCCCTTCCTTTTTAAGTGATGCGGTTTGCTACAGCGCCTGTAAACTGGCTAATGATGTTCATGCAGCTGCGCTGATTGGCATGACTCAAAGTGGCTATACTGCGTTTATGCTGAGCAGTTACCGTCCTAAATCGCCGCTCTATATTTTCAGCAAAGAAAAAAGTTTGATCAGCCAGTTGAGTTTAAGTTGGGGTGTTCGTGCTTTCTATTACGCTGAAGAAGAAAGTTTAGATGAAATAATATTTGATCAGATTGACATCTTGAAAGAACGCGGTTTTATCAACAAAGCAGATGTGGTAGTGAATACAGGAAGTACGCCGGTAGAATTACACCTGCCGACCAATACGATAAAGATCACGATTGTAGATTAGCTTTGAAGAAAACGGTTTTGCGAAGCTGGCAAAATAATGTGCGTCTGCCGAGCCCTTCATGCTATAAATATTAAATTTCTTGATTACGACGAAATAGTTGCCTCTGTACTAAATGCGTTTTTCGCTATAAGAGGAAAGCCAAATGCCTGAAGGTAGCTATGCCTTATTCAGCTCTGAAAAAATAAAAATAAATAAATTTTGCTGATTACAATACAGACTTACCAATTTTTGCAAAACCTTAGTTGAAGTTGTATTATGTTAAGTGCTATTTAGAGTGTATTTAGTTTTACTGGATTTTAAAAATATTTGAATAAATGAAAGGATTACAAATAATAATGTAACTGGTTTTAAAATGCTTTTTAAAATGCCACTGATACAAACTCTACAATGTTGAGCTATTAATAGTTTAAAGTAAGATTTAATTGAGATCTTTTTACAGTTTAAATAAACGTTAGCTGCAACTCAAAATCCTTGTTTCCAACCAAAATATGAGTAATTTTCCTAAGTCCCTTTTACGTCATTAATAACGACACAATGAGAACTAGAAATTTAATTCTGTTTATTGGCCTAATAACAAGTATCACAATTTTTTCACCTCAAACCACACTCGGCCAGGCGTGCAGCGGGCATTGGGTTTCCAATAGGCCCTTGACTTTTCAATGTATATCAGGACAACAAATTGGGATAAATAATAATTATTTAGATCCTTCAGGCTGCCCCATTAATCCTTTATACTTGGCTACACAAACAAACACATTTATATTTAACAACCCTGTAAATGATTTTTTTATTGATTTTAATGCATTTGATTGCACTTCACCAGGTTGTCCAAGATTGCAAATTAAAATCAACGGAATAACCTACCCAGTCTCTCCTTCCAATTTAGTGGACTTGCCATCTGGAAATTGTTCTGGCTCGACTTCTTTTCTTTCTATAACCAGCGATGGATACATTACCACGGCTGTGGCACAATCAAATGGCCAGGGCCGATTGGTCTTTTCAGGCGTAAATGCTTCCAGTATTACTTTGTCTACAAATGATGGTAGTGGAGGTATGGTTGTAGCCAATCCTTGTTTTGAACCTCTCCCGATTCAAATAAAAACTTTCAAAGGATATGCTAGCGGTAACTGTGAAGTGAACTTGGCATTTGAATCTGGCATTGAATCAAATGTTCGCAACATAGAAGTAGAGGGGAGTTTTGATGGTGCAGTTTTTTTAAAGTTGCTGGAGCTATTCCCGTTAGGAAGTGATAGCAGGTATACCATTCAATGCAAAAGCGAAGGAAGAAATTTTTATCGCTTAAAAATTAATGATCTGGATGGTAGTTTTTCTTACAGCGAAATAATTCGAATCAACAATAATTGTACTTCTTCAACTATTCGAATTTCCCCAAACCCATCAGCTGAAAAAATATGGGTAGAAAATATTCAGCGGGATGATCAACTGATTATTGTTGATGTACTAGGAAGGGAAGTTTTCCGTCAATTGGTAAAGAGCAGTTCTTTAGAAATTAACATTCAAAATCTTCCGACGGGACTGTATTTTTTGAAAGTATTTAGAAAAAATTCAAGCGTAGACACTGCGAAATTTTTAAAAAGCTGATTTTTGGTTAGTAAAGACAAAAATAAAGAGGCTGTCTCAAAAGGGTAGCCTCTTTTTTTATTTTTTATCCCCAAGTATGTGGATAGTGTTAGTTTGAATAAACTGAGAATACTTTTTGTTGTTTTCATCTTATGCGCAAACGAAACATTCCTTTTAAGACGTAC
>JAPLEF010000023.1 GCA_026391525.1 Sphingobacteriales bacterium | reverse complement strand
GTTGGTTTGAATGAGTGGGGGATCGTTGCAGAAATATGGATGCATACTGATCCGGAAAATCCCAGCGATGAAAATGATATTGTAAGATTACAGGATGATTTTGGAAGAACTACTCCACAATCTTAGCCCCCAGAGTTTCCTTTTTCCTAGCAGCCAGCATCCATCGTATATTACTATAACTGATAGTTTCCGGAAGTTTTTCCTTTATCATTTTTAGCCCTTCTAGTTTAGGGTTCTGCAATTGAGTTTTAATCAATGCCTGAGTTTCTTCATTCATGAGGGCATCAACACTTAACTCTCCGGTTTCCAGAAATAAGCCCAAATGCTCTTCAATGGTACTTCTTGCTAATTTCCGGAGGGCCATGATATCAGGAATAGATTTACCTTCCTTAAACATGGATAGGGTTTCGATTGCAGAACTATTTTTTTTTGATCTCGCCTTTTTTGACCTCTTTTCCGGCACCATATCACGGGTTAAAGGGATATCGTGTTTTGTACAGTAAGACTCAATGATCTCCATAAAAATAGTTCCGAACTGTTTCACTTTAACTTCTCCAAACCCTTTTATTTTCTTCAATTCAGTCGCTGATGCAGGCAGGAATTCTGCCATCAATTTCAAAGATTCGGTACTGCAGATCATGTAAATGGCTTTATCAGCCGCTGTAGCAAGCTCATTCCGTTTTTCCTGCAATTGCAGAAAGAGTTCCGCATTTTTTAGTTCACCTGTAAATGACTTGGCTTGTGCGGAATATGCACTGATGCCTAAAGGAGTCATCTGCCGCCATTTAAGGGCTACTTGATACTGGTTTTCGTGATAACCATCACGGATGGCCTGAAGAATATGTTGGTGTTCGCATAGCTTTTCATAAGCTATGTTCATCCTTTTATCGAATTCTATGGCATGTAACCTGTTATCAGTGTCGGCAGGACTGGTTTTCAGGGATGCAATAACTTTCTCGAGAGCTGTATCAAACCAGAGAGATGCTTTGGAAATCCGATCCTGAAGGTTTGGGTTCTGATCAGGCAATTCTTCAGATATGAATAAATCTTTCAATTCAAGCGAAAACCTGGATGCATATTGAATCAGTGGTTTAATGCTTTCAATCTGATAATTAAGCCATTCAGCAACTGGCGCTTTAAAAACCTGATTTTGCAAGCTCCATGCTTCTAGTTCTTTAAATCGATTCAGGTGCTCTTCAAAATGAAAACACTGAAACAGTTGTTGTTGTTGGTATGATCTTCTTGCTTCATGCAACAGGTTATGGTCGGGAGCAAACCTTTTCTGGTTTTGCGTAAATTCTACAATTCTGGGGTCGGTTAATAAACTTTGTATAGTAATGCGGCTTTTCAGGAGCAATCCTTCCAAACTGGTACACCTGCTCAACGCCACATAAACTTGACCTGCTGTAAAAGCCTGCCCTGCATCGATGATGGCTTTATTGAAAGTAAGTCCCTGACTTTTATGGATGGTGATCGCCCATGCCAATCGTAAAGGGAACTGCGTGAAAGAACCAATACTCTGCTCTTCCAGTTGACGGGTTTTTTGATTCAACAGGTAACGATTATTTTCCCAAACTTCTCTTTTGATTTGAATACTTTCCGTTGTTGAATCGTCGCACCGAATGCTGATCTGATCTTCGTCTATTTTCTCAACAACACCAATTTTACCATTATAATACCTGCGGATTTTTTCAGTGTCATTTCTCAGAAACATCACCCTTGCCCCAATTTTTAAACAAAGCATTGCCTCAGCCGGAAATGCATTTTCGGGGAAATCACCTTTTACATCGGCTTTAAAAAACCTTGGTGCCTCTTTGATTTTTTCAAGAGCCAACCCATTTGTTGCGTCTGCCTTGTGGTTGTGTGTGGTTAGGCTGATATGAAAATCATCAACTTCAGGCTCATAGCTTGGTTGGTAGCGGCTTTGTAGCAATTCATATCCTTCTTCATCCATTTCATTGCTCCTTACTTTGTTGAGTAAGTTAATGAAAGCCTGATCTTTTTGACGATAAACCTTTTCCAATTCAATATAAACAGGAGGCTGTTCTGCAAAAACTTTACTACTGAAAAAGTAAGCAGAATTGTAATAAGGCTGTAGTAGTTTCCATTCATCGTCTTTTATCACCGGAGGCAACTGATACATGTCGCCGATATACAAAATCTGTACACCGCCAAAAGGAAGTGATGGCTGTTTTCGTAAATAACGGAGTATCGCATCTATACTATCCAGGGTATCGGCACGCACCATACTCACTTCATCTATTACAAGAAGGTTCATGCTTTGCATCAGCAACTTTTTCTCGGCAGTAAGCCGGTACTTTCCGGCATTTTGTGCAAAAGGGTTCTCATGAAAATTCCTTGCAGGTATAAAAGGCCCAAAAGGAAGTTGAAAAAAAGAATGAATAGTAGTTCCTCCGGCATTGATAGCGGCAACACCGGTTGGAGCTACAATTACGGTTTGCTTTAACCCCTTTGTTTTCAAATCTTTCAAAAAAGTGGTTTTACCCGTACCCGCTTTTCCCGTTAAAAAAACCGCTTTGTTGCTTTGCTGAATAAACTTTGTAGCAAATTCCATTGCAGTATTTTGTACACTTTCATTTTGCATGATACAAATTAAAGCATAATTGTTAAAAGGTGTCCAGGCAACAGGGAACGCCGCCTGCAAAATGCGGCGCCCCTTCACACTTACCCTTCTTTCAAAGCAAGTAAAATTTACTGCTCTTCAGCTGGGGTATCCCTGCACCCGGAACCGGTTGTAATGTTAAACAGTTCCTTTACCGTTGAACATGACCATTTCATTGATCTGGATTTCGGTTGACCATCTTTTATTTCCTTCTTTATCGGTATACTCCCTGTTGATGAGCTTACCTTCAATAGCCACTTCACTTCCTTTGTTGAGGTATTTTTCGGCGATATCAGCCAGTTTTCCCCATGCAGTAAGATTATGCCATTGGGTTTCTTTAACTTTTTCGCCATTCGGATTGGTATACACTTCGTTGGTAGCCATGGAAAATTTAACCAGTTTTTTCCCCTTTTCGGTGTTGCGTACTTCAGGACTTTTCCCCAGGTTGCCAATCAACTGTACTTTGTTTCTTAATGAATACATGATGATGCTTTTTAGATGTGAATAATAAAATGTTTGTTTTTTAAGCGCTTTAAAACCGGATACAAATATGGGAATGAAGAAAACCTTTATGCGGTATTTAACTGTTTACATCAGAAAATAACTGTTTGTAAACGGCTAAAACACCAGTTGAAACATTCCCGGATCAGATAGTTTCGTAGCTGAAAATAATCAGCCAATGACTTTAACTTTATTTACGCAGTGCAGGCAATGTAGTAAAAACCTGCGTGGACGAACCGATAAGAAATTTTGCGATGACCATTGCCGCAATCAGTTCAATAACCGGGTAAAAGCGGCACCCAATAACCTGGTCCGCAATATCAATCATGCGCTTACCAAGAATCGCAGGATATTGGAAAGCATCATCGCGGAAGGACCCGCATTGGTAAAAGTGACCAGAGAAAATCTTTTGCAGGAAGGTTTCCAGTTTCGGTTCATCACCCATTTGAACACGCATAAAGCGGGAACTGTATATTATTGTTGCTACGATTATGCCTATCTGCTATTGGAAGAGGAAGAGGTTTTGATTGTTCAGCTACAAACCTAGTCACCTTTTTCAAGAACACGAGAGTTAACATGTGATTACGTTTCATAGTTGTTTTAAGGTTTCGGGCAAAAGTGCAACTTGCTATTCTACAGAAAATAATAATGTGTATTTTAAACAATATAAATAAGTAGTGGGATGAATATATTTGTTATATTTACATATCAATTCACGTTAAACAAACGCTCATGAAAAGGGTATTACAAGGCATCTTATTGATGACTGCACTGTTGTTTGTTTCTCCACTTTTTGCTCAGGGTATCCTCAACAAGATGAAAGATAAAGTCAACAGGACGGTAAATAAAGCTGTTGATAAAAAAGTTGACCAGGAAGTGGAAAATAAAACCGGAATTAATCCTTCCTCTTCCGGTTCAGGAAGTTCATCATCAGGGAAGCCAATGAATAAAGGCGGTGCTGGATTAACCAATACGGAGCCGCCAGATGTGAAAGCTCAAATGGTTGAAGCAGAAACAGCGCATGCCGCAAAAAACTACCCGGATGCCCGTTTTGCATTGCAACAAGCCATGATGGGAGTTGAAATCCAACTGGGCAGGCTTATCCTGAAATCACTTCCTCCTAAAATAAACAACTTGCCGGCCGATACCCTTCAGGATAAAGTGATGAGTACCCAGTGGGGTTGGAACAACCTAAGTATTCAGCGGGTTTATAAGGATGGGGCAGATAAGCAAATTACCATAACCATCGGCAACAATGCCCTTTATACGGGATGGGTGAACATGTATTTTGCCAATGCAGGAATGATGGAAGCCAATGCAGAGCAACAGAATTTCAAACAGGTTAAAGTAAAAGGCAATAAAGCGATCATACAGTATGAAGACAGTAAGGGATACACGCTGATTGTACCTATCGGACAAACCTCCATGATTGTTTGGGAATGCATCAATTTTGCCAATGAGCAGGAAGTGATGAATGCGGCCAACAGTTTTGATATAGACGGAATCAAGAAAATGCTTGGCGAACAGTAATACCAATGTGATCTATATAATATGTCCAATCGGTATAATTTTTTCTCTTTAAAATTTTGCACATGAAAATAATTATTTTTTCTTTTTTACTAACGGCATCAGTTAGCTGCTTAGCACAGGATTTCACAAAAGATATGGCCACGGCAAAATCTGCCTACAACAGTGGAAAGCTTGAAGAATCTCATTTTGCGCTGCTACAGGCCATGCAGGAACTGGATCTTATTGTTGGGAAAGAAGTATTGCAACTGCTTCCTCAAAAGATGGACACGTTGATGTATAATGTTAAAGATGATAATGTATCCGGCACAATCGGCTATGTGGGTACCAGCATGCACCGCAGTTACGGTAAGGGCGACCGGAAAGCTGATCTCACTATCATCAGCAATTCTCCAATGATAGGGATGGTAAATGCGCTACTCAATAACCCAATGATGGGTGGTTTGTCGAACGATGGAAAATCTAAAACGGTAAAAGTGCAGGGCTATAAGGGCCGTTTGGAACGTAAAGACACCGAAAAACCGGATGTTTACGATTATGAATTACAGATACCTCTCGGTAATGCCCTGATCACTTTTTTAGTGGAACAGTGTACAGATAAACAGGCGTTGGCTTTAGCTGAAACCATCCCTTTACAGCAAATTGCTAAGTTGATACTATAATCAAAGGTTATCATATTCGTACAAAGGATCGATATGCGTTCCTGCTTCCATTTCGCAAACTGTTTTAATGATACCATTATCCAGTCCATATACCCAACCGTGAAGGTGGGGCTGATGGTCTGTTTTCCATGATTTTTGGATGATACTGGTTTTGGCAAGGTTCATCACTTGTTCCATCACATTCAATTCCACTAATTTATTGGTTCTATCCTCTTCATTAGTAAAGGCATCTACTTCATCTTTGTGCATGCGATAAATATCTTTGATGTTTCGCAGCCATTTGTTGATAATCCCTAAAGAATGGTTGCCCATTGCTGCTTTCACACCACCACATCCATAATGCCCGCATACGATAACATGGCTTACCTTAAGATAAACCACAGCGTATTCCAGCACACTAAGCAGGTTGAGATCGGTATGAACCACCATATTGGCAATATTACGATGAACGAAAATTTCGCCTGGCTGGGTACCGGTTATTTTATCTGCGGGAACGCGGCTGTCGCTACACCCGATCCATAAAAACTGTGGTGTTTGCAGATGGCTTAAACGTTTGAAAAATTCAGGATCATTTTGAACCTGTTCGGAAGCCCACGCTTTGTTTTCAAGTAATAATTTTTCGTATGGATTTATCATTGTTTTTTGTTTAATAAGATTTGATTAATGTGCCATATCATCAGGCCTAATCACAACTGGGTCTTCCTGTAGATGCGATTGATTGTAAGTACTTTTATTGACAGATACATGTATGTTTTTCAGTTGGGCGTGTTTAGAAAAATCATTAATTGTTTCCATTACATCTTTATCGATAAACTCTGCTTTGCTAAGATCGATGATAAGATTGCTATTGGCTGGAATACTTTCCAATTTAGATTTCAAAATGGGCTTGATGAAAAATGAAACATCTTTTCTTAATCGTATCAAATGGTTATTGCCGTCCTGAATATAAAAAATAGCCGTCCTGAAATTACTTCTAATGATAAAAAACAATCCTGTAATGATACCAATGATTACACCCTTGAGTAAATCGGTGAACACGATGGCGATTATAGTAATTACAAAGGGCATAAATTGATCCCATCCTTTTTTGTAATATTCTTTGAAGAGGGAAATTTTTGCAAGTTTGTATCCGGTAAAAACCAGTATAGCCGCAAGTGCCGCTTTAGGTATCAGGTTAAGTAAATTGGGTACAAAGGCAACGCATATAAGAATCAGGAAACCATGAAAAATAGTACTCATTTTGGTTTTAGCACCGGCATTCACATTGGCACTGCTTCTTACAATTACACTGGTTAGAGGCAATCCGCCTAAAAATCCACTCACCATGTTTCCAGCACCCTGAGCCATTAATTCGCGATTGGGTGGAGATACCCTTTTCATGGAATCGAGTTTATCAACCGCTTCAATACCAAGAAGTGTTTCGAGCGATGCAACCAGGGCTAAAGTAATAGCAGTAATCCAAACATTTACATCAGTCAAATACTTCCAATCCGGAAATGAAAAGAAAGAAAAAAACTCATTTGCATTCCCTGCTACCGGGATATTCACTAAATGTGCGTTTTTTGCTATCAATAAGTTTTCATTTTCAGTAAGGAGTCTGTTGATAATTACACCGATGATCACCACCAATAACGGACCACTGAGCAATTGAAATATTTTCTGTTGTTTCACCCATTTCGTTTCATAAACTATCAATATCATAATCCCAACAATACCGATCAAACAAGCTAATGGCGTAAGGTGGTTTAAAGAATTCACCAGCGATGAAAAAGTGTTTTCACCGGTTAATTGAACAAAAGCTTCATCCCCTTCAAAATTAACATCATAGCCAACAAGGTGAGGAATCTGTTTCAGGATAAGGATGATTCCAATGGCTGCCAGCATCCCTTTGATTACGCTGTTGGGTACATAGTCGCCAATAACACCCATTTTTAAAAACCCCATTATTACTTGAATGACCCCGGCAATAACTACGGAGAGAAAAAACGCTTCAACAGCAGGCAATTTCAAAACAGCAGCAGCAACAATGGCGGTTAACCCTGCCGCAGGGCCACTTACACTGAGTTGGCTTCCGCTGATCATCCCAACTACGATTCCCCCAACTATACCACCAATGATACCGCTAAATTCATTTAATCCACTGGCTACTGCAATACCCAGACACAAGGGGATGGCCACCAAAAAAACAACTATGGCTGATGGGATATCGTTGCCTATGGAAGAAAAGTACTTTTTCATGAACAGTTTGGTGAAATAATTCAGTGAAGGTAACCATCAACACGTCATAATATGCTGTAAGAGAACGAAAGATTTTATTACATATTCAATCCTCCGCAGGCGCTTATGGTTTGCCCGGTAATATAACTACCCATATCAGAGGCCAGAAACAAGGCCACGTTTGCAATATCTTCTCCGGTAGCAAATCTTCCTAATGGAATTTCGGCCTTGTATTTTTCAGCAGCTTCTCCTTCTTTTAAATAACTGGTCATATCTGTTTCTACAAAGCCAGGTGCGATGGCATTACATCTAATGTTCCTGCTGCCCAGTTCTTTAGCAACACTTTTGGTGAATCCGATGATGCCTGCCTTACTGGCTGCATAACTGCTTTGCCCTGCATTGCCCATCTCACCAATGATACTGCTCATGTTAATGATACTGCCACTTTTTGCTTTCATCATCGGCCTGATTACCTGTTTGGTAATATTGAAAACACTTTTGAGATTTATCAGCATAACTTCATCCCATTGTTCAGGTGTCATGCGAAGCAGCAGGTTATCTTTTGATATTCCGGCATTGTTTACACAAATATCCAGCTGTCCGAAATTATGCAACACTTCATTTACCAATTGTTCTGAAGCAGCATAATCAGCCGCATTACTCTGGAACGCTTGTGCCTTTATGCCAAAAGAAATGAGTTTTTCGGTTAAGGCAGATGCTTTTGCAGCACTGCTTTCGCTTACATAGGTAAAGGCAACATGAGCACCATGTTCGGCAAATTTAAGAGCGATGGCTTCACCGATTCCACGTGCGGCACCAGTGACAATAGCAACTTTTCCGGTTAATAAAGGCATAATCATGTTTTTAGTTGAAGGAAATACTCCCCAAAGAATGATTCGGTCTCAAAAGTATCTAAAAACAATCAAGTGTGATATGTCTTTTTTAGCGCTAAAGCATTTTTTATAAAGTACTATCAATGTTAATCATCCGGCCGTTGCAGATCCATACTGCAAATTCAGATGATCTGCAGAAAGGGATTTCTCCAGCTTTTTTCAAACCAACATGCTGTTATTCGTCTTGCTGTTCATTGCTGTTGGTGGTGGTAGAATGAATTGCGGTAAGAAAACTAAAGCACATTAAGGAGCTGATCATAGTCAGCAGAAAAATAGATTGTTTCATTTTTTTTGTTTTTTGCAGATGTCTGCTCGTGAATAAAGAAAAAAAATTCGAAAGCTTAGATTCGGGTGTCGCCTCAAAAAATGATTTGAGATCAAAAAACTAGTCTCAAAATCGAAACAACGGGTTAAATCTAAGGGGAGTCGTTTAAAAATCAAGATCAATAATCTCTTCAACAATATCACGGTCGTTGCTTAGGCGGGGTACTTTATGCTGGCCACCTACTTTGTTTTTACTTTTCAACCAGTTTTGGAAGGTTCCGGGTTTGAGATTTTGGATAATGGGTAAACCGAGCGCAATATCTTTATACCTTTTGGCTTCATAATCACTGTTGGTTTTTTTCAAAGCGCTATCCAGTTCCTGTGAAAAAGTATCGAGGTTTTCAGGCGGGATTTCAAATTCTATGAGCCATTCATGAGCGCCGTTGCTGTTATCGGAAAAATAAACTGGTGCAGCGGTATAATCTCGTACAATGGAATTTGTTTTTTGTGCTGCTTCAGCAATTGCCATATCGGCATTATCTACAATTAACTCTTCCCCAAATGCGTTGATGTAATGTTTGAGTCGTCCGCTAACTTTAATCCGGAACGGGAATACCGATGTAAACCTGACTGTATCACCCACCAGATAACGCCAAAGTCCGCCTGTTGTACTGATTACCAAAGCATAGTTTTTGTCTACTTCAACTTTATCAAGACCAACTGTTTTCGGATTAGGTTTTCCATATTCTTCAACAGGTAAAAACTCATAAAAAACCCCATGTTCAGTAAACAAGGTCATACCATCATCCTCAGGTCGTTCCTGTCCGGCAAAAAAACCTTCGCTGGCATTGTAAATTTCCAGGTAATTGATGGGGGCGCCGATGATTTTTTCAAACTGTTCACGGTAAGGTATAAACGAAACACCTCCGTTGATATACAATTCCAGGTTGGGCCATACTTCTTTAATGGTATTTTTTTGTTTGATTTCGAGTATTCTTTTTAACAATAATAAGGTCCATGTAGGCACACCGGCAAGGGAGGTAACATTTTCTTCTGCGGTAATCTGAGCCAGTTTTTCGATTTTGCTTTCCCATTCATCCATCAGGGCTACACTGAGTTCAGGGGTACGGAGCCATTGCCCCCAAAAAGGGGTATTTTGCATTAAAACGGCACTTAGGTCACCATACTGAATATCATTTTGCAGCTGATAGATCTGGTGCGAACCACCAACTACCAAACCCTTTCCGGTTAGTAAGTCGCTCGAAGGAAAATATTTATAGTAATTGGTAAGTACATCTTTACTCGCCTGAAAATGATTTTCCTGTAAACTTTCTTCACTTACGGGGATGAACTTGCTTTTGTTGCTTGTGGTGCCGCTGCTTTTGGCAAACCAGGATACCGGGCTATTCCAGAGCACATTTTCCTCGCCATCCATCATCCGTTGGATGTAGGGTTGAAGCTGTTCATAATCATGTATGGGCACGGTTTCCTTAAATTGCCGAAGGGAAAATAGTGTTGAAAACTGGTATTTCTTTCCAAAAACGGTGTATTGTGCCGAAGTGATGAGCCCTTGTAAAACTTCCCGTTGAACAGCAACCGGGTTATTGATCCAATTTTGGATACGCCATAATCTCATCCTTGCCAGCCTTGAAATAGCGGGGGAAAGCAGTTTCATCAACGAAAGATAAAAAAAAATCATCAGATAGCCGGTACAAACAATCGCTATTCCTGAGCTGCTTTTTGGTGGAGATAATCTTTACGCTTGAGTTCAAAATTCTTGCCCAGGTAAAGCCGGCGTACCTGTTCATCGCCTGCCAGTTCTTCTGCGGTGCCATGTTTAAAGATACTCCCGTCGATCAGGAGATAAGCCCTGTCGCAGATAGAAAGGGTTTCGTTCACATTGTGGTCGGTAATGAGGATGCCAATATTTTTAAATTTCAGCTTGGCGATGATTTCCTGAATATCTTCAACGGCAATAGGATCCACACCTGCAAAGGGTTCATCCAGCAGGATGAATTTGGGGTCTACTGCCAATGCGCGGGCAATTTCAGTTCGGCGACGTTCTCCACCGCTAAGGGTATCGCCATTATTTTTACGAACATGTTGCAGCCGGAATTCGTTGAGAAGCGATTCTAATTTATCGTGTTGATCGGCTTTTTTGAGATTGGTCATTTCCAGCACAGCTTTGATATTATCTTCCACACTGAGTTTTCGAAAAATGCTGGCTTCCTGCGGTAAATAGCCAATACCCATTTTGGCACGTTTGTACATGGGAAGTTTAGTGATGGGTACTTCATTAAGCAATACTTCACCTTTATCTGGCTTAACCAGGCCAACCACCTGATAAAAGGAAGTGGTTTTACCGGCACCGTTTGGCCCCAGTAAACCTACAATTTCACCCTGACTTACATTAAATGAAACATCATTTACAACCGTACGGCTGCCGTATATTTTTACGAGGTTTCTGGTTTGAATGGTTAAACTCAAGGTTGAACTATTTGTACAAAAATACGTTTTGTATCCGGCTGTACTTCAGATTTCGAGGGTTTAAGATTTTTTTACCATGGAAGGCTTTTGAAAAAGGGACATCGAAATCTAGTGCTTCATTTTTTTAATTTGGCTTTATCTTTACCTTATTTTGCAAACATGAAAGTAATCGACCATATCAATCATTCCGATAAAACGCTGATCTCCTTTGAGATCCTTCCGCCATTAAAAGGAAAGGGCATCCAGTCGTTATACCAGCATCTTGATCCGCTGATGGAATTCAAGCCTTCTTTCATCAATGTAACCTATCACCGGAGTGAGCATGTTTTCAAGAAAAAGACCGACGGCACTTTTGATAAAGTAATCGTACGCAAAAGGCCGGGAACAGAATCCATCTGCGCCTCCATCATGAATAAATATAATGTAGATACGGTTCCACATCTGATTTGCGGAGGTTTCGGCATCAATGAAACTGAAGATGCGCTGATCAACCTGCATTATTTAGGAATCGACAATGTATTGGTACTTCGTGGAGATGCCGCTAAAAATGAATCGGGCTTTGAACCGGAACCTGGCGGACATGCTTATGCAGTAGATTTGCTTAAACAGGTATCCAACCTCAATGCAGGAATTTACCTGGAAGAAGATCTGAAAAACAGCACTCAAACCAAGTTTTGTATCGGAGTGGCCGGGTATCCGGAAAAACACTTTGAAGCTCCGAACATGGAGAGCGACCTGAAATATCTTAAAGCAAAAATTGATGCCGGAGCCGATTATATCGTAACTCAGATGTTTTTCGACAACAGCAAGTATTTTTCTTTTGTAAATGCATGCAGGGAAATTGGTATTATGGTTCCTATCATACCAGGCCTTAAACCACTGTATACCAAAAAACAGCTTACCCTTTTACCTAAAACTTTTCATATAGATATACCTACTCCACTTTCTGAAGCCATTATGCAATGCAAGCAGGATGCCGATGTTGAAAAGATTGGAACAGAGTGGATGCTCGAGCAATCGCAGGAATTAAAAAAAGCCGGGGTTCCGGTGCTGCATTATTATACGCTGGGCAGGCCTCATATTGTAGCCAATGTAGTGAAAGAGCTTGTGTAAATAGGTAAAGTAAATTTGTACATAGCGATAAACAAAGGCCATGCATAAACTGCTTTTACTGCTTTTTTATTTACCGTGTTTTGTTTTTGCCCAACCTCCATCCAAAATAGCAGGAACCTGGCAGGGTAAACTGGAAACCAGTCAGAAAAAACTTAAGTATGAAATGGTTATTGCCGACAGTAGTGGTAACCTTAGCGGCTATTCGAAAATTTATTTCTATTTAAATGGGGAAGAATATGTTGCCATCAAATCGTTAAAAATTTCACGTGATCAAAACCGGTATGTTTTTGAAGAAGACAAACTCTTGTTTGATAACCTACAAGATGAATTACCCAAGAAAGCACGTCAGATAAATACGTTGGTTTTGGTTGAAGATGCTGAAAAATTAGAATTAACCGGTTTTTTTAAGGCAAGGGTTGAAAAAGGCCAACGCAATCCAACAGGTGATATGACCTTGCAGAAGCTAAAGGAGCCTGATTCATCTGCTTTGCTGAAAGATTTATCACAATTGCAGATTACAAACAAAGATCAACTTTTCCCAACTCAGCTAAAAGAAGAACCTCCAACAGCCGAAATAGAAAATGAGGAGATACTAACAACGTCATTTGTAGCAACAACAGCGATTAATTTTAAAGCCAGGAAATATTACGAACCGGTTGTAAAAAAGCCATCAAAACAAAAAGTTTATGTAAAGCCCGTTCCTTCAAGGAAACAACCGGATGAAATGGCCGTAGTTCCTAAAACAATTCCAAAACCAGCGCCGAAGCCAACTGTTCAGCAAGCGGTACCTAAAACAACAGCAGCGGCACCTGTAGTTGTTGCTCCTGTGGTAACTGCTAAACCTACGGTTCCTCAAAAAGAAACGGTTGAAGCCAACCTCGGCAACCGCAGTATTGAAACCATACAAACCGTTTATTTCAAAACCGACAGCGTTAAACTCACTTTATACGATAATGGCGAAGTGGATGGCGATGTGGTAAGTGTAATTTTGAATGGGCGTATCATCATGGAGAAAAAAACATTGAGCACCAATCCAATTACCGAAATGGTTTACTTTACACCTGAAATGGGCGACTCATTACAAATGATTATGTTTGCTGAAAACCTCGGCAGCATCGCTCCTAATACAGGATTATTGATTGTGCAGGATGGCCGCGACCGTTATGAAATCAGGTTTTCGGGTGACTTGAATAAAAATGCTGCGATAATATTCAAGCGGCGAAAAAAGGAATGACCATCTTTTGAAAAAGCTAATGTAAGTATCACATGAAACTTATTTTTTTATGTCTTTTTATACAGGCTTTACTTACCAATGTAATACAGGCACAAATACCGAAAGTAATATCTGGTACTATAAACAGAGTGGATAGTTTTAAATCTAAATTCGTAACCGCACGTAATATTGACGTTTGGCTGCCTGATGGTTACAGCCCTCAAAAAAAATATGCCGTTTTGTATATGCACGACGGACAAATGCTTTTTGATGCCGAAACTACCTGGAATCGTACCGCCTGGGAAGTGGATGAGGTTGTTGGAATACTAACAGCGGAAAAGAAAATTAAGGATATGATTGTTGTGGGTATCTGGAATGGAGGTGAAACACGTCATGCCGATTATTTTCCACAAAAGCCATTTTCTTATTTAACAAAAGTTGAGCAAGACACTATAACGGCAGCGCTTAAACGAATGGGGAGAACTGATCAAGGTTTTAAACCGGTTTCGGATAATTATTTAAATTTCATTGTACAGGAACTGAAACTTTATATCGATAAAACCTATGCTACTAAACCAGAACAGGCAAATACATTCATTGCCGGTAGTAGTATGGGTGCACTTATTTCCATGTACGCCATATGTGAATACCCTGAGGTTTTTGGTGGAGCAGCTTGCATGAGTACACATTGGCCGGGTATTTTTGCCATAGAGGGGAATCCTATCCCCGGAGCATTTTATAAATACCTCAAAGCTAAACTACCAAACCCTGCAACGCATCACATTTATTTTGATTACGGAGATCAAACCTTAGATGCTCTTTATCCGCCACTTCAAAAGAAAGCAGATGAAATCATGATTGAAAAGGGTTATACGGAAGTTAATTGGATGACTAAGTATTTTCCCGGAGAAAACCACAGTGAGGAGGCCTGGCATAAGCGACTTGAAATTCCGCTGCTCTTTTTATTGAAGAAATAGCCTGTTCTAGCCATAGAAATCCATCTTATTATTGCCATATCAGGAGCGGGTAAGTTTAAGAAAGTACTTATTCCTATTAGGATTCCTTATTTTTTATTGTTTTGAATAAGGGAAGATGATTTTTTTGATCATCCTCTTATTTTGTTTGCACATGCTAAATATGCCCTTTTGCAACCTTGAGGAGAATTAACAATCATTTTAAAATACTAAAAGTTAGGATTGCTTCGTTTTGCTGTCTATAAGTGTAAATAATATCTCAACTCATGGCACGCAAAACCGCACAACAGGAAGTGTTACTGGTAATAGCCAGTGGTTTTGCTAGCAGGCAATATTGTGAGAAAGAGGGCAATGAAAGTTCTAAAAACCAATCACAGGCTGAAAAATTCAAGGATGCCTGCTGGAATGGGATGTTGAAAGAAATTTTACCTGAATTATTTTTCCGTGCCGGGCTTGAAACCCCTTTATTCCTTTGGCAAATGCGCGAATGCAAACATGTGCTGACATTAGAGATGGCTGAGGAACCTTGTGAAATCGATTTTCAATGCTCCATCGATCCTTATTGTTTTTTAGAGCTGCAGGGATATAACTAGGTAATTAGAACTATGCTAGCAATAAACCTAAGTTTCCCAACGTAGAATCGAATTCTTTGTTTTGGTACATGGCCTTTTTTTCTTTCTTTAACAACGACACTTCATCAAATCCATCCGGAAGCGCTTTCAATTTTTCGGTAAGCTGGCGGCTGTTTGAGATCACCAAACAGCTTTTATCTTTCCTGCAAAGAATACAGTATTCATATTGATGTGAATGCTGAGTTTTGATAAAAGCCCGTGTTTGATCCACAGGCATTGTGGTTTTGAAGTAGTTCATCGGATAAATAATTTGTAATTTAAAGCTACAACATTATCACAAATACTGTACCTTTTTTGAATAAAATTAAAAATTGAGTAAATTCTCTTCACCT
>JAPLEF010000021.1 GCA_026391525.1 Sphingobacteriales bacterium | reverse complement strand
GCTCGAATGTTTGCCGCCAGCTTCCTTCAGATTCGCAGTCGCCCACGACACCCTTGCTCTTGGCTAATACTTCTTACTGTAAAGCGTATTCGGGACTTGCACCCTATAGCTGTTATACATGCCTGACACACTAAAAAAAGCCGGACGATCATCATCCGGCTTTATCATTTAATAGAACATCTTACGATCAATTCAAATCATAACGGCCGAGATTCATCACTTTCACCCAAGCTGCTACAAAATCATTTACAAATTTCTCTTTGGCATCTTCACAAGCGTATACTTCTGCAAGCGCACGAAGTTCGGAGTTAGAACCGAAGATCAGATCGGCCCTTGTACCCGTCCAGCGTAGTTCACCTGTTTTGCGATCTCTTCCTTCAAAAACATCCTGGCTGGCAGAACCTGCACTCCATTTGATATTCATATCCAGTAAATTCAAAAAGAAATCGTTGGTAAGGGTTTCAGGTGTTTTGGTGAAAACACCGTGAGTAGAATGATTGTAATTGGTACTCAAAACTCTCATGCCGCCTATCAGCACTGTCATTTCCGGAGCAGTAAGGGTGAGCAATTGTGCCTTATCTACCAGCATCTCCTCTGCAGAAACGGTGTCGTTGTTCCTGATATAATTGCGGAACCCATCAGCTTTCGGTTCAAGTACCGCAAATGATTCCACATCTGTTTGCTCCTGTATGGCATCTGTTCTACCCGGAGTGAACGGAACCCTGATATGATGACCTGCATTTTTTGCTGAAAGCTCAACTGCTGAACAGCCCCCTAAAACAATAAGATCTGCTAAAGAAAGTTGTTTTCCATTTTTTTGTGATTGGTTGAAATCGGTTTGTATGCGCTCCAGTGTTTCGAGCACCTTGCTCAGTTGAGCCGGATTATTTACTTCCCAATTTTTTTGTGGAGAAAGGCGAATTCTGGCACCATTCGAACCGCCTCTTTTATCCGAGCCGCGAAATGTTGATGCGGAAGCCCAGGCTGTAGAAATTAACGATGAAATAGAAAGGCCTGATGTAAGTAACTTCTCTTTTAATAACTTGATATCATTATCTTCAATCACTTGATGGGTAACTGCCGGTGTAGGATCTTGCCAGATCAGCACTTCAGCGGGCACTTCAGGACCAAGATAACGCTGCCTTGGGCCCATATCGCGGTGGGTAAGTTTGAACCAGGCTCTTGCAAATGCATCAGCAAACTCATCCGGATGTTCAAAAAATCTTCTGGATATTTTTTCGTAAATTGGATCAACTCTTAATGAAAGATCAGTTGTAAGCATGAAAGGCGCATGCTTTTTCGACGGATCGTGTGCATCAGGAACAGTACCTTCACCACCACCATCTTTAGGTTTCCATTGGTGGGCACCTGCCGGACTTTTAGTGAGTTCCCATTCAAATCCAAACAGGTTTTCAAAATAATTATTGCTCCATTGAGTTGGTGTGGTCGTCCATGCCCCTTCCAGTCCGCTGGTAATGGTATCAGCTCCACTTCCGGTACCGAAAGTATTTTTCCAGCCCAAGCCCTGCTCTTCGATGCTTGCAGCAGCCGGTTCTTTTCCAACATAAGTAGCCGGATTTGCTGCGCCATGTGTTTTACCAAGTGTATGACCACCTGCGATCAGCGCAACAGTTTCCTCATCATTCATTGCCATGCGTCCGAAAGTTTCACGGATATCACGAGCAGCCAAAAGCGGGTCGGGGTTACCGTTAGGCCCTTCAGGATTTACATAAATAAGCCCCATCTGAACAGCGGCTAGCGGGTTTTCGAGATCGCGATCGCCTTTGTAGCGCTTGTCGCCAAGCCATTCTTTTTCTGCACCCCAGTAAATATCTTCTTCCGGTTCCCAAACATCTGCCCTTCCACCACCGAAACCAAAGGTTTTGAAACCCATCGATTCAAGCGCACAATTACCGGCAAGAATCATCAGATCGGCCCAGGAAATCTTGTTGCCATATTTTTGTTTTATCGGCCAAAGCAATAATCGTGCTTTATCGAGGTTGGCATTATCCGGCCAACTGTTGAGCGGTGCAAAACGCTGGGTTCCCGAACCTGCACCACCACGTCCATCGGCGATGCGATAGGTTCCTGCACTATGCCAGGCCATGCGAATAAAAAACGGGCCATAGTGTCCATAATCTGCCGGCCACCAATCCTGTGAAGTTGTCATCAGGTTGAAAAGGTCTTTCTTTAATGCATCATAATCCAACGTCTTGAATGCTGCGGCATAATCAAACGACTTATCCATGGGATTGGATAATTCAGCATGTTGCCGGAGTATGTTTAATTTTAACTGATTGGGCCACCAATCCGTATTTCTTGGGCCGCTTCCCGCAGCTTTTTGAAGTGCGCCCCCACTGAACGGGCATTTGGCTTCTCCGTTCACATTGTAGGCTGTTTTGCCTTGCATTTCCTGTGTATCCATATACTTTATTGATTAATTTGTTTCAGCACTAAAGTTAGGTCAATTTCCATTTCTGAAATGATTCTGTTTTACTTTAAGATGTGTAAAAAGGGTTTAAAAAATGTAACCTATTCTATAAACCAAACCATTTAAACAAAATCATGAAAAGAAGACATCAAGCAATATTTATCGATTTTGTAATTAAACAGATAAACCCTAATTTCCAATCTTCATGAAGAAGGCACTGATCATACTTATGCTATTTTTATCATATCCCATCCTGTTTTTGGGTGCCCAGCAAACCGGGAGTTATCCCGATACGGTTAGGATTCCCTGGAACCCTGATCTTCCGAAAGACGATAGTTTAAGAAAAGAAATCATTGGTAAGTGGAAAGACCAGAATTCCACCCTATCGTTTTTCAGGAATAATAGTTATATCGTTGTTTTTGATACCGGAGAACGACAGGAAGGTTTTTGGGAGATAAAAGATCGGGTGTTGAAATTTGAAGTGAAAAGCCCATTTAGAGACCTGATTAAATACCTGATTGTTGATTTCGTTGATAGCCGTATGGTTTATACTTATCCAGATGATAAATCTGTATGGGTTGCTGAAAGGATTTCACCAAAAAACTAAAACAACTAACGTGCATTTATACTTCCTGTTTACTTTACTCATCTGTACTTCTGCAATCTTTGCCTATATCAATTACAAATTCCTCAAGATGTCGTTTGTAATCGGGTTGTTCTTCCTTTCATTCTGCGTTTCGCTTTTGTTGATAAAAAGTAATTTGCTTCAAACACCACATATCGTTGAATTGAAAGCCTTTATTAAAAGTTTCAACATCAGTAAATTCATACTTGAAATCTTGCTGGGTTTTTTATTATTTGCAGGTTCGTTACACACCAAATGGGATGAGATCAAAAAATACCTGAAACAAATTGCATTGTTATCTATTTTAGGCGTATTGATTTCTACCCTTTTCATTGCAGCATTATTTTATGGCATCTGTGAGTTGCTTCATATCGGCACTCCGTTTATTTATTGCTTATTATTCGGCGCATTGATTTCGCCTACCGACCCTATCGCAGTCATCGGCATACTAACCAAGGCCAATGTTTCCAAAAAAATTGAATCGATCATTGTAGGTGAATCTTTATTCAATGATGGCATTGGAGTAGTGGTGTTTATTTCGTTGCTCCATACCCTTAATAGCGGAAGCACTTCCCTGCACCTTGGCGAGTTTGGCTTATTATTCTTGCAGGAAGCGATTGGCGGAATTGCATTTGGGCTGGCCTTAGGTTTCATACTGCACCGGCTTTTGAAATCAATCGACCAGTACGAAACCGAAGTATTGCTCATGCTTGCGTTTGTAATGGGTGGCTATAGTTTGAGCCTTTACCTGCATTTATCAGGCCCCCTTGCGATGGTGGTGATGGGGCTACTTATTGGAAATTTCAAGAAGGAAAAATCGATGAGCAGTGTCACCAAAGAATACGTAAATAAATTCTGGGAACTTATGGATGTGATTTTGAATGCCATTCTGTTTATCATCATCGCTCTGGTAATTGTGGTGATAGATTTCCAACCTATTTTCTTCCTGTTGGGCCTGGCGGGAATTGTAATCGTATTGTTGTCGCGCATTTTTGTGGTTTACTTACCGAAACTGCTGGCGCCGAAATTAATGGGACTAACGAAACAAGAATCTAAATTGATGGTTTGGGGCGGACTCAGAGGCGGCCTTTCCATCGCACTGGTATTATCCCTACCTGAAAGTGAAAGCAAAAACATGCTCACCATTGTAACGTATATGTGTGTGCTTTTTAGTATTCTTATACAGGGGTTGACGATTGGGAAATTGGCGAAGAAAGGGGGTTGAGTATTGGGGATTAGTTGATCAGGTGATTAGTTGATTAGTAATTGGGGATTGGGGATTAGAATGTTGAATGATGAACAAGGAATGGGGATTAGGGATTGGGGATTAGAATGTTGAATGATGAACAAGGAATGGGGATTAG
>JAPLEF010000164.1 GCA_026391525.1 Sphingobacteriales bacterium | reverse complement strand
TCTTGAAAAGGATAAAACAACGCTTTCCAATAAAACTATCCACAATATTCCATTTATCAAGCCCCCAATGCCTGAAGCCGATGTGCCATTTAAAGAATATCGTTTTGTTGCAGAAAAAGGTGAAATCATATTCCATCAATCCGGTTCAATCATAGAATTTCCTCCATCTGCATTGATAGATGATGCTGGAAAACTTATTAAAGGTATGGTTACCGTACAATACCGGGAATTTTCAGATCCGCTTGACTTTTTTGTATCAGGAATTCCTATGGATTACGACTCTGCCGGAGTAAAATTTCATTTCGAATCTTCCGGAATGTGCGAAATCAAAGCCTTTCAAAACAATAAGGCTGTATTTGTAAACCAGCAGGCAAAGCCAGTCATTCATCTTTCAGGTACAAACAATAGCCCATTGCATAACTTATATTTTTTAGATACGGTTAACCGTAATTGGAGTTTCAAAGGAAAAGATACCATCCATATGGTAAAAAATGTGGCCCCAAATACTTCCAGTTTAACTCAATCCATAATTGAAAATGAAACCTTGCCCCAAAAACCGATCATGCCTTATAAAGCTTCCGGCGATCGTCAGGCCTTTAGCATCGAAATTGAACCTGGCTCTTTTGAAGAATTATTTGCTTACGACCGCTTGAAATTTGAAGTGGTTGATGATAATACTTATAACAGTGCTGATGCTGAAATACATTGGGAAAATGTTAAACTCGAACACACATCAACTGAAGGGATTTATAATGTCACTTTTACTAATGCTAACAGAAATGTTACTTACAAAGTGCGACCGGTATTAGATGAGGCCGACTATGATGCATCACTGAAAATTTTCAAACAAAAGATAAAAGTATACAATGAAGCCTTGAAAAGGCGTGCCTTAAATGAAAAAACCTTCGCAGATAGTATAATAAATACCAATAAAGCCTTAGAAAAAAAGTGGAATGAAGAGAATGCAAAAAATGAAAGAATAAACGAATTAATTGTTTCACGAAACAAATCAATAAGATTGAAGCAAAATGAAGAAGCAAAAAAAATTGAAATGAATCTTTCAACCCTAGATAAAGGTTTTGCTGATCAGGTACAAAGTATCAGAACATCGGATAAGAATATGGAGATCATGCGGAGCTTTTCAATCAATAATTTCGGAATATGGAATTGCGATTATCCCAATTTCCCTGATAAAGAAATTCCTATAACAGGTACTTTTGTTGATAGTTCGAATAATAAACTTGATCTCCCTTCTATTGCTGTAGTTTATAAAAATTTTAATGGCATCTGCCAGTTTCCAACACAAATGCCAATAAGGGTAGTTCCAGATGAACAAAACATGATTTGGGCATTAACCAATGCTGGATTTTACTATTTTACTTATAAAGATTTTAAAGAAACAGGCATTAACAAACTCAGTACTGCATATACTTTTAAATTGAGAAAAGCCAGGCATAATATTTCTTCTTATGATGATATCAGGGCATTAGCGGGGAGATTGTGACCCCATAATCAAACGCTTATTTTTAACTAACTCTAAAAAAATAAAACGGTATAAAAAGTAATCGCACTCTTATCTTAAATTTGTTCGTTAGATAGAATTTATTTTTGAGACAATCCTAAATTCAAAAAGAAAATGAAAACATTAATAACACTTATTTTTCTCGCTTGTTCAAGTGTGTCGCAATCGCAAATTAAAAATGTATATGTTGAGTATCAATTAACAGGTATGGCATATAAAGAAGATACTCTTCGACTTAAGTTTCCATTGATTATTTCATTGACTGATTACGGCAGAACTCCGATAATTTCAGTTGGAAGAATTGGAGGAACTTACTATGGCATACGGTTGGAATTATTGAAGAGTAATGTTGGCCTTAAAGAGGAAGTAATATTAGGCAAAGCTTTTTTTGCAAAAGATATTGAAGGAGAATGGAAAGAAATTTATGCCGGTGTTTATAATAAAAAAGAAATAATTTTAAGTAACCCATCACCGCTTCCTGAGGTGCCTGAATGGGCCACAGGTTCGGAAGGAGGCCCAGATTTTACTTGTTGGTATAAGGAAGCATTTTTTATATACTGATAAAACTGCAGCTACAGCGGTTTTGCGCAAGCGGGGCAGACGAGCAAACTTCAGCATTTAATCGCTATTGGGCTTCAGTTAACCGGCTTGACAAGTTCTAAAGCCGCCCCAGCAAATTGCTATCCTCATCTGGCGGGCAAGCGCTCCTAGTGCCGGGGCTAGCATTGCGGTTAATTAAAAATTTCGTTTCTTTACAGCAGGACGGCCAGGCAGACGTAATTCTAATTCCCCGCCTGTCGCAAAGGTGTGCTGTGAATGATTAATTTGAATTGTATTAATCAATGCTGTATAAAAGATGATGGTAGGTCCATCAGTATCGCTGTTCAAGCAGAGGTATTAAACCACTTCCCGATGCGTAGATAGTAATTGAAACGTGT
>JAPLEF010000151.1 GCA_026391525.1 Sphingobacteriales bacterium | reverse complement strand
ATAAACTACCGAAAATGTTTGGAGGCTACTTTTTTTTTTCTACTTTTATATTATAATTTTACCTCATTTTCTCCAAATATCACAGAAATACCCTATTTTATTATTGAAAATATTTCAGTTTTATCGTTTTTTTTGGGTTATTCTAATTTTCCTGTGAGCCTTTTTTAACTTTTTAAACCACCAAGATGCTTACAAATTTTACAAGAAAAATTGCTTCTGCAACAATTTTATTCACTTTAATTTATGCTGCAACAGAGGCGCAAACCCCTATCCGACCATATACTTTGGTTTATTCGGAAAATTTGAGGGGTGGTACTACCATGTTCGGCAACACGGTTATGCACATTGTTGATAATGGCATCCCAAGCATTTTCAAAATGAATGAAACCAGTAGCAATGCTGGCAACAGTGTTTATGGAAATGATGGTGAAAATATGACCGTGATTGATATTGATGCCAATCCTGAAACAGGTAATTCATCTTCAGCAGACCTGATTTTACCTGCCGGCACAAATGATGTTAAATTCGCCCGATTGTATTGGGGAGGAAGGATTAGCAGCTCCGTTGTTACCAATGCTCCGGATACTTTACGGAAAATTAAGATCCGCAAGGGTAGCTCAGGAAACTATTTAGATGCTTTAGCCCCGGCTACCAACATCGACTTTTTTAATGCCGCTAACGGAGATGTTATTTTTCAATCGTACATAGATGTTACCAACTTCATTGATACCAATGGAACAGGAACATATACTGTTGCAAACCTTTCCATAGATGGCGGGCCAAACAACAATGGTGGAAAATTTGGCGCATGGTCGATCGTAGTGGCCTATGAAAACACAGCCGAATCCTATAATAGCATACGGATATATGAAGGGTACTCACAGATTGGAAGTACTCTTCCGTTATTGAATGTTACCTTAACCGGCCTGAATGTTCCTAATAACCCTTTAGTTAATAGTGATGCTGTAATGACCACTATGACCTGGGAAGGAGATGCAAATTTTGCAGGCGATTTTTTGAAAGTCAATAATGTTTCAGTAACCAATGCCATGAACCCCGCAACTAATTTCTATAATGGCTCTATTACAAAAAACGGGGTAAATATTACCACTAAAAATCCCAATTACAGCAACCAGATGGGTGTTGATATTGATGAAGTATTCGTAGGAACAGGATTTAATATCTTACCCAATGCCACAACAGTTAATGTAACTTTTGGCACTGAACTCGATCAGTTTTTTCCCAGTTTATTCACTTTTAAGATCAAAGTGAAAGATCCGGTTGTTATTTTAGATAAATCCGTATCAGATGCAAATGGAAATGGATTTGTAGATGCCAATGAAGAACTTACTTATATTTTGTCCGGTTCAAATGAAGGTACAGGGGTGGCTTTTAATACTGTAATAGTGGATACTTTACCTTCTTCAGTTACGTATGTACCAAATACACTGGAAGTGATAAATGGCGGCGGTGTTTCGGCAGGGTTTAAAACAGACGCTGAAAATGATGATGAAGCATTCAAAGCAACATTTAACGGAAAAACTTATGTGAAGTTTTTTCTTGGGCAAAGTGCTACTCCAAATACAGGCGGACAGTTAGCTCCAACTCCAAATGGTGCATTCAGCGTTCGTTTTAAAGTTTTGGCAGGAGCGGTTCCGGAAGAAATTATCAATACGGCTCGTATTATTTCAAATTCCCTGATAGGCGATTTATTTACCGATGATGGTACTGCAATCATAGTTGTAGATGGAGGTTCACTTCCTGTGAATTTACTTTCATTTAAAGCGTCAAAGGTTAACAACAATGTTCTTTTAAATTGGAGCACAACATCCGAATTAAATAACGATTATTTCATCCTCGAAAGAAGTGACGATGGCATTCATTTCACCGGAAGAGGTAGAGTGGCAGGAAGTGGCACCACATCATTTAAACATGATTACCAATACAATGATGCATTGAATACCCTTTCACCGGTTGTTTACTATCGGTTAAAGATTGTAGATACCGATGGAAAATACGGATTTTCAAAAATAATCGCTATCAAGTTAAACGGTACTTTCAACAACGAAGACGTTAGCGTTTATCCCAACCCTTTTGTGAGCAACATAAAAGTAGCTGTTAAAACTGCTGCTGATGAAATGGCAACCTTCAGGATCCTCTCTTTTGATGGCAAAGAAATGCTTTTCCGTAAAGTTGCACTTCAAACAGGCGATAATATCGTAGTATTAACCAACTTTGGTGCCATTGCAAAAGGAAACTATATCCTTGAAGTCACCACTTCAACAAATAAATTCATTAAAAAGATCATTAAAAACTAAAGCTTCTTTTTTTCACTTTATAAAGCAATTGTTTTTAAAGCAATTGCTTTTTTTGTGCATGAGTATTTGCGTTTAAATGTTTGTTGATGGCAAAAGATTTTCTTGTACAGTAATTTAGAAAGGAAACAACCTATAAAATACCAGTAAAAATTTACTTGATATATTTACTACTTCAATTGTGATGATCAATAAGGGCAGGGTAAAATATGGATGCAGCAATAATATGGCAGCAATTTATTGAAGGACTAAAGCAAACCAGCTTGCTGGAATATCTGGCTGTGATATCAGGCATTGTAAGTGTTTGGTATAGCCGGAAAGCGAATATTCTCGTTTACCCCACCGGGCTGATAAATACGGTTATCTATGTTTATCTCAGTATCAAGGCATCATTACCCGGTGAAGCAAGTGTAAATGCCTACTTTACCATCATGAGCATCTATGGATGGATGATGTGGAAAAGAAAAGACCGCAATGACCTTCCCTTTTTGCAGGTGAGTTATTCCAGCTCAAGAGAATGGATGGTACAAATGTTTTTTTTTGGTGGTTGTTATGGGCTTATTTATTGCGCGCTTACTGTTTTACAAAAGAATTTCGCTCCCGGTGTAATTCCATGGGCTGATGCTTTAGCCAGTGCATCTGCTTATACAGGTATGTGGCTGATGACCCGTAAAAAAGTGGAAAGCTGGATTTGGTGGATCATCACCAACACAGCATCCATTCCACTTTACTTTGTAAAAGGCTATGTATTTACCAGTACCTATTATATCATTTTATTACTGATGGCAATTTCCGGTTTCCTTGAATGGCGAAAAAAAGCTAATCTTCACCGGCAAACAAAATCAACTTTTCAAAATTAATTACAATGAGTTATTGTAAAGCCATGCTAACCATGAAACCAGCCGATTTGGAAGTGCACAAACCTTATCATGATCTGCATTATGGTTTTCCGCTCGAATCGGATGATGAACTTTTTTGCAGATTGGTTCTCGAAATCAATCAGGCAGGTTTAAGCTGGACGACCATCCTGAAGAAGGAACATAATTTCCGTAAAGCGTACCAACAGTTTAACATTGCAAAAGTTTCCAAATTCAATGAAAAGGATGTAGAACGGCTACTCAACGATGCGGGCATCATCCGTAACCGCCTGAAAATAGCTGCTGCCATACATAATGCAAAAGTGATCAGGGAATTGCAAAAAGAACATGGCAGTTTCCGTAATTGGATAGCAGCACATCACCCGTTGAACAAACAGGAATGGACTGTGTTATTTAAAAAAACATTCCGCTTTACGGGTGGTGAAATTGTAAATGAATTCCTGATGAGTACGGGATATCTACCCGGTGCACATGATCCCGATTGTAAGGTTTATCAAAAAGTGATCAAACATTCACCAGCCTGGTACAAGCAATGATCATGTTGAAAAAAATCGTCATCATCGGCCCTGAATCAACAGGCAAAAGTAACCTGAGTGAAGCTTTAGCCAACCATTATCAAACTTGCTGGGCGAAGGAATTTGCACGCGAATACCTGATTTCACTAGGGCGTGAATATACTTACGGCGACCTGTACACGATTGCAATCGGACAATTGGAAAATGAAAAGAAAATGTTAGAAAAAGCACAGGCACTTTTATCAACTGAAAAAAGGAATGTATTGCCTGCATTTGTAGATACCGATTTGTATGTAATTAAAGTGTGGAGCGAGTTTGTGTACAACCAATGCGATAACCGAATCCTCAACCTGATCGCAAGTAGCCATGCAGATTTATACCTTTTGTGTTATCCTGATTTACCCTGGGAGGAAGATGCACTCAGGGAATACCCAGACCCAGCTATCCGCATGAAATTATTTCATCATTACCGGGATGCGATGATCAACCAGGATACGCCTTGGGTTACTATAACTGGGGAAGGTTCATCGCGTTTGCAAAAAGCTATCCTTGCAATTGATCCATTACTTCAATAGGGCTTCGATATCTTCATCACCCGAAAGAAAGCCCATCTGCTTCTGGATACTAACTGCACGAATGGCTACATAACGGCTCAATGGTTTTACGGTAAATTTTTTAGGATTAGGCAAACAGGCTGCAATCATAGCAGCTTCCTGCCTGGTAAGCAATTTGGCATCCTTATTAAAATAAGCCTTCGCGGCAGCTTGTACACCAAAAATGCCTTTGCCCATTTCTGCAACATTCAGGTAAGTTTCCAGGATACGTTTTTTGCCCCAGATCTTTTCAATCATAAAGGTGAAATAAACTTCAAGCCCTTTTCTAAAATAACCACCGTGTTGCCAGAGAAAAACATTCTTTGCTGTTTGCTGACTGATCGTGCTGGCACCCCGGGTTCTGTTGGGATGTTTTTCGTTGAACTTCATCGCTTTTTCGATGGCTTTCAAATCGAATCCATCATGATCAGGGAATAACTGGTCTTCAGATGCCATTACCGCCAATTTGATGTTAGGTCCCATTTCATCAAAACTGATATAATCTCTTTTTAAACCGTTTCCTTCTATCAGATTCACCAGTTGGGTGATGGTAATTGGAGGATCAACCCATTTCACCAAGATAATATAAGCCAATTGGAAAATAAAAATGCCCAGAATAATTTTCTTGAAGATGCGCCAACCTTTCCTTTTTACCTCCTTTACCATAGGATTCATTTAAGGAGTCAATTTGATATAATCGAGCTTGTAGTTCTTTTTGCCAATGACAATACCTTTGCTGCCCGATTTACTCAGGAAATAACCGATTACAGCTAAACCTGCTGCAGCTGCCATCAGTTCCGGACTAAACTTATCTCTGTCAACAATGTAAACAACTCCGCTAGCCAAAGTAAGCAGTATGCCACCTCCAAGTAATGCCGCACCGCTTCCCTGTACATTGAATCCTTTCTGCGGTTTGCCGATTGATTTGATGTCTTTATAATGATAAGCATACCGGAAACTACCAACAGAATCGGTAACGATATAACCAAGCTGCGTCATCATAGGCCTTACCAGCCATTCCTGTACATAGATCGTATCATTTTGGATGCGGTTGATCAGTGCATTTTTATAAACACCATGAACCGTAGTGAATTCAATTTGGGTTCCGGCATAAAAAGATTGGATGGTTTTATTTTTTTTCCGGAGGGCTAAAAAATCTGAGGGTTGTGCTATAGTAGTGATTGAACAGCATATTAAAATTATGGAAAGCAAGATTCGCATCGGGTAAGGTTAATGTTTGGTACTGTAAAATACACCGATAATCAGTGCAACACCAAATAACAGGAACATCAGGCCAGAAATTTTATTGATGATAACAATATTGTGGTCGGTTAGTTTTTTGCGTAATCTTCCGGCCAGGTTAATTTTTGCGAGATCTGCACCCATATTCACCAATAAACAGGTGGTAAAAATCACGAACCGCTCATTAAACGGATCGTTAAGCGATTTAGTGGCTACTGCAAACCAAAGCGCTATAACACCGGGATTAAGGGTATTGATCAAGAAACCGGTAATGAATAACCGGAGATGAGTAGTTCCGGCAATTTTAACCCCTTTATCCATCTCCTCTTTAGTATGGTATTTTTTGAAGAAAAGGTAAAATATCCCGAGCGCAATAAGAAAGAAGCCTCCGAAAACACCAATCAGCGATTTGTTGGTATTGAGGGTTTGCAGTAAACCGCTAAAAAGATTTGCTGCCAATACCCAGATGATATCACTAAGCCATACACCGGCTACAAAATAGAAAGCACTTACCACACCATAGTTGATGCGCAGTTTGATCAGGGTGAAAATTACGGGGCCTACCGAAAACACAAGGGCAAACCCAAGTAGCAGTCCTGATAGAATGGCATCTGTCATGCAGGAAAATTAAGAAAAGAAAAACCGGAAACTTATTGTACAACCTGTTTTTTCAAAAACAGTTGCCATTCTTCCAGCATTTTACCTTTGAGTACTCTGGGAAATTTATGCTGGCCACCAATTTTTCCTTTGGCTCTCATGAAATCCATGAACACCTGTTCCGGCAATACGTCAACTTTTACATCGCGAAGGGCATGTTTTCTTTCCACCTCGTAGTCGTCGTTGAGTAATTTCAGTTTTTCATCAATCAAATTACAAAGGGTTTCAGCATCTACCTGATCATCGGTTGCGATGTACCATTGATGCGCAAAGAAATTACCATGCGGAACACCGGCAACAGTAAACTCCGGTATGAATACATTGAGTTCTTCAGAAGCCATTTCAATAGCCTTATTCATATTATCTACGCTGAGATGTTCTCCAACCAGGCTAAGAAAATGCTTGGTTCTTCCGGTGATGATGATTTCGCTTTTTTCTTTATCAACCAAACGTATAGTATCTCCGATAGCATATCTCCAGGCGCCTGCATTCGTGCTAATGAGTATGGCATAATCGCGGTTTTCTTCAATTTCATGAATCATATAAGCTGTTGGCTCGGGTAGCATGTTGCCATCACTGTCGAAATTTTCGTCGTCGAAAGGCACAAACTCAAAAAAAATATTATTGTTAAGCACCAGGTGCATGCCCCGGGTATCCTGTCTGTTTTGATAAGCCAGAAATCCTTCACTGGCCAGGTAGGTTTCGATGAAAGTAATAGGCTTGCCCAACAGTTTTTGAAAACCTTTTTTATAAGGTTCCAGCGCCACACCACCATGAACATAGAAAGCGAGATTTGGCCATAATTCATGAATATTTTTAAGCTTATAGCGTTCAATGATTTTTTCAATACATAATTGCAACCATGCCGGAACACCAACGATAAATCCGATATCCCATTCAGGCGCTTTCTCAACGATTTCTTCCAGTTTTTTCGACCAGTCTTTTTCCCTTGCAATTTTCTTTCCGGGTTTATAAAGGCCCAAACCTAAAAACCAGAAAGGAATATTTTTTTGTTGGATTCCGCTGAGGTCACCTGCAAAATAAGTAGCCCCTTTTTGGAGTTGGGTACTACCGCCAAGCATCAGCCATCCTTTACCTATGGATCTTTTACTGATGTTTTCATATCGGGTAAGACTAAACAACTGACGAAAACTGGTAACTGTGTTGCTTCTGATCAGTTCTTTGGTAACAGGAATGTATTTACTGGCTGCCTCACTGGTGCCACTGCTCAGGGCAAAGTACTTGATTACGCCGGGCCAGCATACATCAGGAGTGCCTTCCAGGGTTTTATACCACCATTCCCGGTAAATCTTATCATAATTGCAGGTAGGAACCAGTTGCTGGAATTTCTTTCCCGGATGACGGCTTAACAGTATTTCATCAAACTGATATTTTTGGCCGAATTGAGTAAATCTGGATAAACGAAGCAGCTTTTTCAACACTTTTATTTGTTGCCTTCTGGGATCGCTCACCGGCAGGTTAAGGGCCTTTGCAATCGTCTTAGGTAATGTAATGTCGAATATGGGCATTCAAAAAAGGTTGTAAGTAGACAAATATAAATTATTGCGAAGCTTTTTTGATACTAATTATATAAAAGGATTTAAATCGGCTTATTTTCAGGTGATTATTAAAGATAGTCATAACGCCCAATGAAAGCCAATTTTGCGAAATTGAAATACTGATTGATAAAATTTGGTTACGTTTGTAATTACAAAAATTGAAAAAAAATATGAAGAAATTACTTGTAATGCTGATACTTGTTGCCAGTATTGGAAAGGCTCGCGCCGATGAAGGAATGTGGTTGCCCATGTTACTTGGGCAACAGGTTTACGATGATATGGTAAAACGTGGACTTAAACTCACCAAAGAACAATTGTATTCCATCAACAAAGCATCTATAAAAGATGCCATTATCATTTTTGGGGGCGGTTGTACCGGGGAGATTGTGAGCAATCAGGGACTGATTTTCACGAACCACCATTGTGGATATGGAGCCATTGCCGCAGCAAGCAGTGTTCAGAATAATTACTTGAGAGACGGATTTTATGCTTTTAATAAAGAGCAGGAAATTCAAAGCCAGCTCACCGTTCAGTTTCTGGAGAAAATTGTGGATGTAACCGAAGAAGTGGAAGCAGGGGTTAAAGGGCTTTCATGGGCCGACCGTATCAAAAAAATTCAGGAAGTTTATAAAAGTATTACCGATAAAGTTGCAGATAAGGAAAATGGAATTTCCGGCAGGGTTTACAGCATGTTTAAAGACAATCAGTACATCATGTATGTATACAAAACTTACCGCGATATTCGCCTGGTAGGTACTCCTCCTGAAAGCGTAGGAAAATTTGGTGGCGATACCGATAACTGGGAATGGCCACGCCATACCGGAGATTTTTCAATCTTCCGTGTGTATGCTGCAAAGGATGGTAAACCTGCCGCTTACAGTAAAGATAATGTACCACTTAAGCCCAAACATTTTTTACCCGTGAGTATCAAAGGAATCAAAGATGGCGACTATGCCATGATTTATGGTTATCCCGGAGGTACCAACCGTTATGAAACCAGCTATGGTATCAAGTTGAAAAATGAAATCGAAAATCCTTCCTTGGTTGGATTAAGGGATATGCGTTTGAAAGCGATGCATGAACAAATGGTAAAAGACCCTGCTGTGAAGTTAAAGCTGGCTTCAGATTATGCAGGAATTGCAAACTATTGGAAATTTTTTGACGGGGAAACCAAGCAGTTGGTAAAGTTCAACACCTATGGTGAGAAACAAGTTGCCGAACAAAAATTTGCCGCATGGGCCAAAGGCAAACCTGCTTATGAAAATTTGTTTGAAGAATATGAAAAAAATTATGCAACATGGGCTCCTTATGCCAGGCACCGTCAATACTTACGGGAAGGCATACTCGGTTCTCCGCTTTCAGCCTATGCCTCTTCATTGATGGGGCTCGAAGCTGCGCTGGTTAAAACAGGTGCAACACCAGAGGATATCCGTAAAGCGGCTGATGCAGCGGATGCTGCCAGGAAAAATTATCTGGAAGCAGCAGATTACCCGAGTGATAAGAAAATCATGGCTGCTGTGGCACAGGCTTTTTATAATGATATCGATAAAAGCCAGCATCCGATCGGGTATTACGATAAGATAGCTGCTTATGGCGATTTACAGGATGAAGCCACCTATAAAAAATGGGCCAATGAGGTGTTTGCCAAAACAATGATTTTAGATTCTGTTCGGTGGAAAACCTTTATCGCCAACCCTGATGCATTAACCCTTCAGGCAGATCCGGCATTTGATTTTGCTTCCAGTTTTGTAAAAAATTACAACACGAAGTATGGACCGATGTTTACCAACTTCAACAACCGCAATAATGAACTCGGTAATCTTTACCTCAAAGGAATCAGGGAAATGAATCCTGCGGCTGTAAACAAAATGTATCCGGATGCCAATTTCAGCATGCGGGTGAGTTTTGGAAATGTAAAAAGCTATCGCCCTCGGGATGCTGTTTTTTATGATTATGTAACCACTTCAAAAGGCATTCTGGAAAAATACAAAGCTGGCGATTACGAATTCGATCTGCCCGCCAAACAGGTAGAGATGTTAAAGAAAAAAGATTTCGGACAATACGCTGATCCTATCCGCAAAGATCTCGTAATTGGCTTTATCACTACCAATGATATTACAGGTGGAAATAGCGGAAGCCCGGTAATGGATGGTAAGGGTAACTTGATTGGATTGGCATTTGATGGAAACTATGAAGCATTAAGCCATAAGATTGCCTTTGATAAAGATCTTAACCGCACCATTTGTGTGGATGTTCGTTATGTATTGTGGTGTGTAGACAAACTCGGCGGAGCAAAGAATATTATTGAGGAACTGGTTTTGGTGAAATAATTGAAGTGAATTTCACCTCAAAAAGCATAGTATCTGTTACTATGCTTTTTTAATGCCTGAGCAAATATTCGGATTTTAGCCTTGATTCAAAAACCCTATTTTTGTTGCCCAAAACAGCATCAAATGAAAAAAGGCCCTGTATCTGAATATATCCAATATCACTATCGACACTTTAATGCTGCAGCACTGATGGACGCAGCTAAAGGGTATGAAACCCATTTGCTTGAAGGCGGTAAAATGATGGTAACTCTTGCCGGTGCCATGAGTACCGCTGAATTGGGCTTAAGTTTTGCAGAAATGATTCGGCAGGATAAGGTAGCCATCATCAGTTGCACAGGAGCCAATCTTGAAGAAGATATCATGAACCTCGTTGCGCACAGTCATTATAAAAGAGTTCCTAATTACCGCGATTTGAGTCCGCAGGATGAGTGGGATTTGCTTGAAAATCATTACAACCGGGTTACCGATACCTGCATACCTGAAGAAGAAGCATTTCGCAGGTTACAAAAACATATCCAGGCCATTTGGAAAGATGCGGATCAGAAAGGCGAACGTTATTTTCCACATGAATACATGTATAAGATGTTGTTAAGTGGCGTTCTGGAACAGTATTATGAGATAGACCCCAAGAACAGTTGGATGCTTGCAGCCGCTCAAAAAAATATTCCTATTGTTGTACCAGGTTGGGAAGACAGTACGATGGGAAATATCTTCGCTTCTTACGTTATCAAGAATGAATTGAAAGCGTCTACTATGAAGAGTGGTATTGAATACATGGTATGGTTAGCCGATTGGTACCGCAACAATTCTTCCGGAAAAGGGGTAGGTTTTTTTCAGATCGGCGGTGGTATTGCCGGCGACTTCCCAATCTGTGTGGTACCCATGATGTACCAGGATCTGGAATGGCATGATGTTCCTTTTTGGAGTTATTTCTGCCAGATCAGTGATTCAACCACTTCTTATGGTTCATATTCCGGTGCAGTACCTAATGAAAAAATCACCTGGGGGAAACTGGATATCAGTACTCCTAAATTCATTGTAGAAAGTGATGCCACTATTGTTGTTCCGCTGATATTTGCGTGGATATTGGGATGGTGAAGCAATTGATAATTGATAATTGATAATTGACAATGGAGAGTTGACGATTAATAATTGGGGATTTCTACAAATAGTGTTGGTATTATTACATTATATTAATGTGGATTTAAGTATTGTTTTTAATCATGTTGTTTTGAGTTTTGCGGCATGGGAGAAAATATAATAAAAACGAAAAGCTTCAATTT
>JAPLEF010000087.1:968-5193 GCA_026391525.1 Sphingobacteriales bacterium | reverse complement strand
TGAGAAGCCTAATTTATTGTACAACAATACACTAAAGCATCCGGATATTATCAGACAATCCTATTGCAAGAAAAGTTGCATTGATATAATTGCTAATTGGTGTTTTCATCAAATAAAAGTAAAATTGGTTTTCATTCAGGTAAAGTATTTATATTCGCAATTGGTGTAACCTCAAACAATAATCAAGAAAACCTTTCGTTAAACAATTTGCAAAACGAATGCACATGCAAAAGATGATCTCTGTAAAAAACCTCCTGATGCTTACCGTAGCTGTTTGTTCACTTAGCTCCTGTATCTTCAACAAGAAAAAATCCAAATCTGATGTAACCGGGTGGAGTTACGATGATAAGAACATGGGTAATTTCCATGTTTCCAAAGTAAAATACCCTAAAGCAGGTCCCGGGCTTGTATTTGTTCAGGGTGGATCTTTCGTAATGGGCGCCAAAGATGAAGATGTAATGGGCGATTGGAACAATATTCCTCGCAGGGTTACTATCCCTTCTTTCTTTATCGACGAAACGGAAGTAGCCAATGTTCATTATCGTGAATATATGTACTGGCTGGAAAATACCTTCAGCAACGATACGGCCATAATGAAAAGATGTCTGCCAGACACCTTGGTTTGGCGTGAAGAACTGGCTTATAACGAGCCATATGTGGAATACTATTTCAGGTATCCTTCCTATAATTATTATCCGGTAGTTGGCGTAAACTGGCAACAGGCGCATGATTTCTGTATCTGGCGAACTGACAGGGTAAACGAACTTATCCTGATGAAAGCCGGTTACCTGAAAAAAGATGCTGCCAAGCGCGAAATGAAAGGTGCCGGTGGAGACGGGTCGTTCAATACGGAAACCTACCTGTTGAACCCCGACCTGATCCAGGGTCGCAGCAAACCTAAAAAATCTGACCTTAAAGACGTTAATAATAAACCTCGCAGCTCCGTTCGCATGGAAGATGGTATTCTTAATATGGGTTACCGTTTGCCAACTGAAGCGGAATGGGAATATGCAGCTTATGGCTTGTTAGATCAAAACCCTTCTCCTCGTAAAAAAGAGAAAGGCTCGGGTGAAGAGTTGCTTTCCAACCAACAAATTTATTCCTGGAACAAAAACCCCAATGGTATGCGAGACAACCGCAGGGGCGATTGGCAAGGTAAGTTCCTCGCCAACTTCAAACGCGGAAGTGGAGATAATATGGGTGTAGCCGGTGGATTAAACGATCGTGCAGCTATTGCGGGGCCGGTTAAAGCATTTTATCCGAATTCATTTGGTTTGTATAACATGTCGGGTAATGTAAGTGAGTGGGTAGGTGATGCTTATCGTGTACTGACGCCTACAGACGGACAGGATTTCAACTATTACCGTGGTAACAAATTCCAGAAGTACTACAAAAACAGCAGCGGTGAATTCGAACGCGATAGCATGGGTCATCTGAAAAAAGTAGATATTTCGGATGAGGAAGTAAAAAACAGAACAAATTACCAGCGTAATAATGTGATCAATTACATGGATGGCGACTCTGCCAGTGGTGCTTTCTATGGTTATGGAGTAACTACATTGATCAACGATAAGGCAAGGGTAATTAAAGGTGGAAGCTGGAACGACAGGCCCTATTGGTTATCACCAGGTACACGTCGTTACATGCAGGAAGATCAGGGTGCCAGCACTGTTGGTTTCCGTTGTGCACAATCTTACCTTGGCCCTCCTGAAGGCCCTGGTTTCAAAGAGGGGAACATCTTTGGTAAACGCAAGCAAAATAAACGTAAGAAATAATAAAACAAAAGAATAATAAATAGCCTCCGCATTGGGGGCTTTTTTTATGGATACCAACCTGCCACTTCCTATTTTTGCGCTATGACCATTGAAGAAATTTACAGCCTGTTCCGCAAAAACCCTTCTGTACAAACCGATACCAGAAAGATAAAAAAAGGCGACATTTTTTTTGCCCTGAAGGGACCATCACATAACGGAAATCATTATGCGCAATTGGCTGTTGACCTTGGCGCCGCTTATTGCATTGTTGATGAAGAAACCGGTATTCAGGATGAACGGATCATAACGGTTACGGATAGCCTCAAAACCCTTCAGGCCCTGGCTCTCGAGCACCGTAATACGTTCAAAATCCCTTTTATCGCTATCACCGGAAGTAATGGCAAAACCACCACCAAAGAACTGGTACACGCAGTTTTGAGCAGCCAATTCCGCACCAGTACCACAGCAGGCAACCTCAACAACCATATCGGCATACCGCTTACTATCCTGAAAATAAAAACCGAAACCGAAATTGCGGTGATTGAAATGGGAGCCAATCACCAAAAAGAAATTGCAGGTTATTGTACTTATACACTGCCCACTCACGGATTGGTCACCAATTGCGGTAAAGCCCACTTGGAAGGATTCGGTGGAGTTGAAGGCATAAAAAAAGGCAAGGGAGAACTCTTTGATTTCCTCCGTGATCAAAAAGGAATGGCTTTTGTAAATGCTGATTACGATTATTTACACAGCATGTGTAAGGGGATAGAAAATATTTTCTGGTACGGAAGCAGTAGCCACGAGATGCTTTCCGGAAAAATTTATAATGATGAGGCGTTCCTTAAAATTGAAATCACAAAAGGAAGCGACATAGGTAAAATCGAAACTCAATTGATTGGAGGCTATAACCTACCCAATGTACTCGCAGCCATTGCCATAGGAAAACATTTTGGCGTGCCCGATGAGAAAATAAAAGGCGCCATTGAAGCTTACCATCCTGATAACAGCCGGTCGCAATTGCTGGAAAAGGATGGAAACCGCATTATTTTAGATGCTTACAATGCCAACCCCAGCAGCATGAAACTGGCTGTTGAAAATATTGCAGGCATGAAAGGCTCAAAAAAGATCCTCATTCTTGGCGGAATGATGGAATTAGGTGAAGAAAGCCGGCAGGAACATGAAATGTTGGTGAAATACATAGAAAAATTTCACTGGGATGCCGTTGTTCTGGTTGGAGAAGGATTCAAAGGAATTGGTGAACAATACCTGCATTTTGATGATGCACTGGAAGCAAAATCCTGGTACCGGCAGATTAAAAATACAGGTGCGCTGGTGCTGCTAAAAGGTTCCCGGAGCATGCAGATGGAAAAGGTAACAGATTGATTTTTCATTCCCCCATTTAGGATGTACCTTTGCCACCCGGCAAAAAATTCAATGGCTTAATTAACCGATTGTAATAATTGCAGGATCAAGGAGACGTGTCCGAGTGGTTGAAGGAGCACGCCTGGAAAGTGTGTATACGGGAAACTGTATCAAGGGTTCGAATCCCTTCGTCTCCGCTGTTTTTGATTTCCATCACAGATTGTAAGTAATTATTTGAAATCAATATCAGCTCCAAGCAGCTAAGTTTTTAGCTTACAGGAATTCACTGATAAGATGGTTTCCTGAATATCCTTTCAGCATTTTGTGTAGTAATCAGGTCAATCTCTGCTGTAGTACAGCCTTTTACGCTAGCCAGCTTTTCTGCGATAGTTATTAGATAAGCACTTTCATTCCTTTTTCCACGATAAGGAACGGGTGTGAGGTATGGTGCATCTGTTTCCAGCACGAGATGCTGCAGATCAATTTTTTCTAACATTTTATCAAGCCGGGCATTTTTGTAAGTAAGCACTCCGCCGATCCCCAGATGAAAACCTAAATCAATAATTTGCATAGCTTCTTCAACGGTTCCGCCAAAACAATGAAATATTCCGGTAAGCCCCCTACCCTTGTAGGCTGCTAAAAAATCTATTGTTTCCTGAGTGGCATCACGGGTATGCAATATCAAAGGCAAATCATATTCAAGAGCGAGTTCTGTCTGTAATTGTAAGGCTTGATACTGTTGCTCAACATAGGTTTTATCCCAATAAAAATCAAGACCAGCCTCCCCTATTCCTGCAAAAGAACGGCGTTTTAGTAAATCACGGATGATGCTTATTTCTTCTTCAAACTGTTCATTTACAGAACAGGGATGAAGCCCGATCATTGCAAAACAAATACCCGGATAATCAATTTCCATTTGAAACATGGCTTTATGAGTACCTTGGTCGATTGCAGGCAAAAAGAATTTAGTTACCCCTGCTTTTTGGCCCCGCTCAATCATAGCTGAACGATCCGCATCAAATTCTTTTACATATAAATGACAATGTGTATCCCACATATTATCAATGCATTTGAATAGTAAAATTACTGAGTTTAAAGTGATGAAGCCA
>JAPLEF010000087.1:0-931 GCA_026391525.1 Sphingobacteriales bacterium | reverse complement strand
TGCTTTAGAAAAAAATGTTGCATATGTTATAACTGTTATGTACATTCGAATCAGTTTTCATAGGGTACGGATTAAAAACGGGCCAGGGTTTCTACCCAGGCCCAATTTTTTTACAGCTTACTGCTTTCGATTCTTTCAAACCGGAAACCCTTTTCCGTAAAGAATTCCAATACTATCGGTAACGCATAGAGCATTTTTTCTTTAGCCCTCACACTGTCATGAAACACTACAATAGAGCCTGATTGGGTTTGCAATAATACATTTCTTAAGCAAGCTTCATTATCTAATGAATTATCAAAATCTCCGCTGAGTACCGTCCACATGATGGTTTTCAAACGATAAGCAGACATAGCCAATTGCTTCAATTGAAAACGGGTGATTTTTCCATAGGGAGGCCTGAACAGATCGCTGTCAATATATTGCTTAGCTTTTGCTATGTCATTCAGATAATCTTCATCCTTTTGCTTCCAACCGTTAAGATGATTAAAACTATGGTTGCCTACTGCATGGCCTTCATCTAAAATACGCCGGTAAATATCCGGATGGTTTACTACATTATTCCCAACACAAAAAAAACTGGCTTTCGCTTTCCAGGTGTTCAGATGGTTTAGCACCAGTGGAGTGATTTCAGGGTGCGGACCATCATCAAAACTCAAATAAATGGTAGGAGTTTCAGTAGGAATTTGCCAAACGCAACCGGAATAAAGTTTTTGTAACCACCAGGGCGATTTCACCAGATAAAACATAGGGCAAATTACCAATTATATCTTTCATGCCCGTTAAGCCTATATAATCGAGTAGGAAGTGAGGGATTATTTCCCTCACTGTCCTCTCACACCACCGTGCGTACCGTTCGGTACACGGCGGTTTGTTAGAATAATTTTGTTTGCTGTTCCGTTTTCCAATAGTAATAGTTGGCAAATCCAATGTA
>JAPLEF010000140.1 GCA_026391525.1 Sphingobacteriales bacterium | reverse complement strand
TACATTGGATTTGCCAACTATTACTATTGGAAAACGGAACAGCAAACAAAATTATTCTAACAAACCGCCGTGTACCGAACGGTACGCACGGTGGTGTGAGAGGACAGTGAGGGAAATAATCCCTCACTTCCTACTCGATTGCATATTCATTTAAGCGATACTGGCTTCAAATTCGCGGCGTATGATATTGAGTGCTGCTCCTGCCTTGAACCATTCAATCTGTTGTTCATTGTAAGAATGGTTTGCCAATACATTTTCCTGAGTACCATCTGCATGATGCAGCACAAGCGTTAATTTTTGATCAGGAGTAAAATTGGTTAAACCGATGATATCGATATTATCGTCCTCTCTGAATTTATCATAATCAGCTTTGTTATCAAAGGTGAGTGCCAGCATGCCCTGTTTTTTGAGGTTGGTTTCGTGGATGCGGGCAAATGATTTTACCAATACAGCACGAACTCCTAAATGACGTGGTTCCATTGCGGCATGTTCACGGGATGAGCCTTCTCCGTAGTTTTCATCACCAACTACGATAGTGCCGATACCAGCTGCTTTGTATGCCCGTTGTGTGGAAGGCACGGTGCCATACTCACCGGTCAATTGGTTTTTAACCTGATCGGTTTTTTCATTGAAGGCATTCACTGCTCCGATAAGCAGGTTATTGCTGATATTGTCTAGATGGCCTCTGAATTTTAACCAGGGGCCTGCCATGGAGATATGATCGGTAGTACATTTTCCTTTTGCTTTGATGAGCAATTTCAAGCCTTTCAAATCGGTACCTTCCCATGCGGTAAAAGGTTCCAGCAGTTGCAGGCGTTTGCTATCAGGTGCCACTTTCACTTGTACGCCTGTTCCATCAATCGCCGGTGCCTGATAACCGGGGTCATCAACAGCGAAACCGCGGGGAGGCAATTCAAATCCGGTTGGAGGATCAAGTTTTACTTGTTCACCTTTATCATTGGTAAGACTGTCGGTAAGCGGGTTGAAAGACAGATCGCCGGCAATAGCCATTGCAGTTACTATTTCAGGCGAACCCACAAATGCGAAAGTATTTGGATTGCCATCAGCTCGTTTGGCAAAATTTCGGTTGAAGCTGTGAACGATGGTATTTTTTTCTGCTTTCTCAGCACCCACCCTTGCCCACATGCCGATGCAGGGCCCGCAGGCATTCGCAAAAACAGTGGCTCCGATATTATCGAACACTTCGAGGAAACCATCTCTTTCGATGGTATAACGAACCTGTTCAGAGCCCGGTGTGATAGTGAATTCTGCATTCAGTTTCAAACCTTTCTCCTGTACCTGACGGGCAAGGCTAACCGCTCTGCTGATATCTTCATAAGAGGAGTTGGTGCAACTTCCAATCAGCCCCACTTCAATTTTTGTGGGCCAGTTGTTGGCGGCGGCAGCTTCTTTCATTTTAGAAATGGGAGTAGCTAAATCGGGCGTGAAAGGGCCATTGAGGTGGGGTTCCAATTCACTGAGGTTGATTTCAATCACCTGGTCGAAGTAAGCAGATGGATTTTCATACACTGCAGCATCACCGGTGAGATGTTCTTTAATGGTATCTGCAATGGCTGCGATTTCTTCACGTCCGGTTGCTTTTAAATACCGGCTCATACTTTCGTCGTAACCAAAAGTAGAAGTGGTGGCACCAATTTCAGCGCCCATATTACAGATGGTACCTTTACCGGTGCAGCTCATGTTGATAGCTCCTTCACCAAAATATTCCACAACAGCACCGGTACCGCCTTTTACGGTAAGGATACCGGCAACTTTCAGGATGACGTCTTTTGGAGCCGTCCATCCATTGAGTTTCCCGGTGAGTTTCACTCCAATCAGTTTAGGCATTTTCAATTCCCATGGCAAACCGGCCATTACATCACAGGCATCTGCTCCACCCACACCAATGGCAATCATTCCTAAACCGCCTGCATTAACGGTATGGCTGTCGGTACCAATCATCATGCCACCGGGGAATGCATAATTTTCTAACACCACCTGATGAATGATTCCTGCTCCGGGTTTCCAAAAACCAATACCATATTTATTGCTTACGGAAGCCAGAAAATCGTATACTTCACTACTTTCAGAAACAGCCCGCGTAAGATCGGTCTTGCTGTCAACTTTAGCTTCAATGAGATGATCGCAATGCACAGTGCTGGGAACGGCAACAGCTGTTCTTCCGGATTGCATGAACTGCAGCAATGCCATCTGTGCGGTTGCATCCTGCATCGCCACCCGATCGGGAGCAAAATCAACATAGGATTGTCCTCTATTATAAGCCTCTGTTGCGTTGCCTTGCCAAAGATGGGCATATAGAATTTTTTCGGTGAGCGTTAAAGGACGGCCAACTGCTTCACGTGCTGCGCTGATGCGTTCGGGGAAACTGGCGTAAACCTTTTTGATCATGTTGATGTCGAAAGCCATATTAAATATTTTTTGGGTGATGGGGAGGCTGATTTTTAATGGGAAATGCTGTGGAAATGGTTGAACAAATGCTGATTTCAACCTTTTGGATCGTCAAAACCTAAAAAAATCTATCCTAATCCTGAAAATGTAAAATTACAGAAATTGAATGGAGCATTTGGGAAAATCCTGTAATTTTAATCTCAAATGAACCGATTTAAGCAATTTGTAGAATGGCATGTATTTGGAGTTTGCAGCACCATTGGCGAAAAAATGGGCATTGCCAGTACAACCATTCGAAAATACTTTATCTATATTTCTTTCTTAACGATGGGCTCCCCGCTCATCATTTACCTCTTTGTAGCTTTTTGGATGAATGTAAAAAGGTATATTTTTTCTGCGAGAAGAAATCCGTTGAGGGGTTAAGCCTTTTCATTTTCTCTTGACAGTTTTAGCATTGAATATGTTTTTACCTCCGTTTGCTCTTAGTATCAATCATGGTACCATAATATTTTGCAAATCGAAGTTCAGTTTCTTGAATAGCCAATTTGATAAGTAATACCAATGTGATTTATATAATATGCCAATATTT
>JAPLEF010000138.1 GCA_026391525.1 Sphingobacteriales bacterium | reverse complement strand
TCTGCTAAGCCTTCAGGTAGTTTTTTAGTGAAAGATTCCAAAGCTGCCAGTATCATTGCGGGCTTGGTTTTTCTGGCCATGTTTGTTACATCTATTCTTTACCGTGGAGATCAAAATAACCAGGGATGGGAATTCAATATTGCATACCTCACTATCATCCCCGCCATCATTTTCATCGCCAGGGCTTTCAAAGATAAAATTGTGATCGAAATCAATGAACATGGTTTGTTCTATCATGGTGCATTGGTTACCAACTGGACTCATTTCATTACTGCCAAATATGAACAGGAAGATAAAGTGATGAGCCTTCAGGATAACTTCATCCTCCTCATAGATTATTACAAGCCAGAAACCGGTAAACGATATACCTCAAAAATCAAACTGCCCAGCATCCTGAATAAATCTGAAGAAGATATCATTGCAGCTATTCAAAGATTTTGTACGGATAGTAATAAAAATAAGGTTTAACTCCTGTAATTCATCATTATATGCTTTTGTGTGTAGTATTTATTCTACAAGCAAATAGGTTTACAAAAACTTATATTCGCAACGGAAAAAACTGTGATTTCTATCTTACCACCACCTAATCATTCATTTACCCCAAAATACAAAACATGAAACAAGTCTTCTTTCTTTTAGCCGGAGCAACCCTATTGGTTTCCTGTGGTGCCAGCAAGAAATTGAAATCTGCTGAATCACAAATCAATACTTTAAACGGACAGGTAACCAGCCTCAACACACAAGTGGCAGATTATACCAAACAAGTTGAACAGCTTAAAACTGAAAATGTACAATACAGCAGAGAAGCAGAAGATTGCCGTAAGATCAAAGAAAATCTTACCAACAAATTGAAAAAACTGAACGATGAACTGGCCGCCCAGGGCACTTCTATGAAACAGATTCTTGAAAAAGTAGATAAATCGCTTACTAAATTTGAAGATGCAGGTGCCGACGTAAGGATCATCGATGGTATGGTTCATATCAATTTCCCTGATGATTTCTTTTTCAAATCAGGCAGCTCCACCATCGGTGTACGTGGCAGAGAATCGCTGAATATCGTTGCCGAAGTGCTCAGGGAACATCCTGGTGTTACATTAACCGTAGAAGGCAATACAGATTCCAATACCATACCTGGTAAAGCAGATAATTGGAGCCTCAGCACAGAAAGAGCCAATGCAGTGATACGGATATTACATGATACTTACAATATCAATCCCCTCAGGCTTCGGTCTGCCGGAAGAGGAAAATACAATCCGGTTGCTGATAATGCCACTGCCGAAGGAAGAGAGAAAAACAGGCGTATCGAACTCATCATGAACCCGAATACTTCACGTTTGTGGGAGTTGTTAGATAAATAAGGTTCCAAAAGCATTAGTATTTTTATCTTCACTCAAAAAATTTATTGACTGAATAAAAATCGTATGCCTGTGCAAAATATTTATCCAGGGAAGGCTGTTAACTCAAACTATCACGCAGATAAGAATAAAATCCATTTTGCAGCCAGAATAGAAACCTTCAAGGCTGATCCGCTGAACTATGGAGATATCGTAATGTTTGGCGACAGCATCACCGAACAGGGAGGTGATTGGGGCGATAGGTTCGGATTTCCCTTCATCAAAAACAGGGGCATTTCGGGTGACGTTACCGAAGGCTTGCTACTCCGTGTTGCAGAGCTCATCTATTACCAACCAAGGGCTGTTTATATCCTGATCGGGGTGAACGACCTGTTCAACCCCTTACTGGGCCCGATTTATGTGAGGGATAATATTTCAGCACTGATACAAATGATGCAGGAAGCTATTCCGGAAACAGCCATCACCCTGCAAACGATCTTGCCTACAGCCGGAATAGAAATGCGTGAAAAAATTGCAAGTACCAATAAACTGCTAAAGGAAATCACTGCCTTACCAGGCTTTGAAATTTTCGATCTCCATCCTCATTTTGCTGATGAGAATGATTTACTGCTGCAAGCGTTTACACATGATGGACTTCACCTTACTGAAGCAGGATATAAGTTATGGACGAATCTTTTGAAAGATAAAATAACGGTTCAGTCCAGCCATTGATTTTGAATTGAATCTTACCTGCTAGCCTATTTCTTTTTCTTTGAGCAAACAGAATTTCATTTCCCAGGATAATGATTGCTGCAGGATTTCATCCAATATTCCACTTCCCCATTGCGCATAATAAGGAAGAAAGTTTTCGAATCTTTCCTGCAATTGCTGTTCGGGGAATAAGATAGCTTTTAATGTTTCCAATTGGCCCAGCTTCATCGAAAGTTTCTTCTTTTCAGCCTTGAACATTTTTTTCTCCATCGCATGCAATTGAGCAATTGCTTTGGTTTGTAAAGCCATGGCATGACCCTGCAACGTGGGATCAATCTTTTCGGCATGATGGCTCACCATCTTGTAAACTTCCTCTAATGCATGGATCTCATTTGATAATTTGAGAACGGAGGTAGACTCGTTTTTAACCATCTCATCACCAAGTACCTTTAAAGGCCTGAAGAGATCTTGATCATTCAAACCTGTTTTTAGCTGCAAGCTGTTTGCGCGCTTATTGATCATCAGAAAGGAATTCCTAAGCAAAAGAACCGGGTAAGGCACTGCAGCAGCTTCAAAGATATTCCTGAGTTCCAGCCAGTATGCTAGTTCGCCGCCGCCGCCTATAAAAGCTATATTAGGAAGAATAAATTCCTGAAAAACCGGACGGAGTATCACATTCGGACTAAACCGTTCCGGAAAGTTTTCCAACTCCGCTTCCATTTCGGCTATGCTGAACCGTAAGTTGCTGTTTGAAATTACAAATTCGTTTCCGCTCCTTTCAATCCTTTCCCGAATATCATCTTTCAAATAAAAAAGGTTGATTTCCCTTCCTTCAGTTTGTACTTTATAGCGTTCCCGAAAAAAACTTATCGTAGTATTCAGTAATTTTTGGGAAAAACTGCTAAATAATTCCTGCTTGAAAATAGGTTGAAATGACCTCTTAAAATCTGGCTGATCGGGAATCAGTACCAATAACCCAAACCGGCCAAACAACGCATTCACCAATTCGAGCATCGCCTGCTGGATGGGCTTCCCTTTGGTGTAAGCAGCTTTCAACAGCAAAATCATTTCTGCGCCAAAAGGCTCAACGGAAAGCTGGCCTTCTAATTCCTGTATGAGAATAATCAATTCCTGATCTACCAGCATACGCCCTACCGCCCCTTTTTGATCGGTTTTCCATCGGTATTTTTTTCCGGCTATATTCACCTGCCCCAATTCATCTAAGTCGGCATCCTCACTGCCCATAAAATATACCGGCACATAATGATGTTGTGGATGAAGCTCATTCAAAACCTGTGCAAGCTTGATGGCATGTAGGATTTTATAAATAAAATAAAGCGGTCCGGTGAATAAATTGGGCTGATGGGCCGTACAAACCGTAAAAACGTTTTCACCTGAAAGCGCATTCAGATTTTCAGTAACCTCATCCGATACGGTAAGTCCCTCATATTGCTTTCTCAAAACGGCTACCAACAAAGTACGGTTGGTTTGAAAAGATTTCCGTGAAATGATGGCTTGCGCTATTCCTTTTATATCGGGTTGATGAAGGTAAAAAGGTTGAAGGGCTTGTTCAGCAGCCAGATAATCCTGAACCAATGCCGAAAAGGCGCCGGTAGCAGCATAGTCGATATAACTCGGTTCAAATACGGCCATAAATGGATGGTTCTGATCGGTAATTTATATTTCCTGAAGCTGATGATATCAATGAGGCTCAAAATGAAGTTAACCACTTTTCCTCATCAGGTTTTAAACCAGCTCGCCCTCAAGGTCGTAATCGTATGCTTTGGTAATCTTAACTTGTACAAATTCACCAATCAACAGTTTTGATTTGCTGTTGATGATCACTTCATTATCCACTTCTACACTATCGTATTCGGTTCGCCCCATGTACCTGCCAGCTTCTTTTTTATCAACTATCACTTTAAGGGTTCGTCCAATTTTTTCATTATTTTTTTCCAGACTAATCTCCTGCTGGGTTTCCATGATTTCACTGGCACGGCTTTCTTTCTCCTCCGCAGTAATATCATCAGCAAGATCGAATGCAGAGGTATCTTCTTCATGGCTGTAGGTAAAAATGCCCACCCTGTCGAATCGCATCCTTTCCAGAAAATCTTTCAATTCTTCAACATCATCTCTGGTTTCTCCGGGAAATCCGGCAATGAGCGTGGTACGCAAACAAACATCGGGTATGCGGTACCGTATTTCGCCGATGAGGTCTTCCATTTCTTCCCTGCTGATCTGGCGCTTCATGGCTTGCAGCATTTTATTGGAAGCGTGCTGAAGTGGCATATCAAGATAATTGCAGATGTTATCTCGCTCTTTCATCACATCAATGATTTCGAGCGGAAACTTGCTTGGGTAAGCATAATGCAGACGGATCCATTCCAAACCCTCCACATCTGCAAGCGCATGTAAAAGTTTAGGTAATTCTCTGCTTTTGTAAATGTCTAAACCATAGTAAGTAAGTTCTTGTGCGATAAGCATCAGTTCTTTTACCCCGCCGGCAACCAATCTCTTGGCTTCATCAACCAACGATTCAATAGAACGGCTCACATGTTTTCCACGCATGAGGGGAATGGCACAAAAAGAGCAGGTGCGGTTGCAGCCTTCACTGATTTTAAGATAGGCATAATGCGATGGTGTTGCCAGCATCCGCTCACCGATGAGTTCGGCTTTGAAATCTGCATCAAACTGTTTGAGGATCCGGGGCAATTCCATCGTACCGAAATAGGCATCTACTTCAGGAATCTCTGCTTCCAGATTGGCCTTGTACCTTTCACTCAGGCAACCGGTTACATATACCTTATCTAATTTCCCCCTGCGCTTTAGCTCCACATTATCAAGGATTGTTTGAATGCTCTCCTCTTTAGCTTTTTCTATAAATCCGCAAGTATTGATGATGACGATATTATGATCTTTCTTCCGGTTTTCATGAACCGTATCTATTTCATTGGCTATCAGTTGACCGCTGAGCACTTCACTGTCTACCATATTTTTACTGCATCCTAAAGTGATGATGTTCACTTTGTTGCGGCCCATTGTTTTTGTCTTCATGATTGGCGGCAAAGTTAATGAATCTCTTTCTCAACAAACTACTGCAGGTATTGTACTATTTGTTTGATACCATCGGCATTTATACCGGTTGAACACACAATATAGTCCAATATCGGCTACCGCCTCATTGTACTATTTGTTTGATACCATCGGCATATAAGATTTATAAAATATTGGCATATTATATAAATCACATTGGTATTACATCATAAAAGCAAGAAAATAGCGTTTTTTAAAAAATGGTTAATTTAGCATCATGATTGCACCGGAAAAGAAAAAAATTAGTGTCGCCATACTCGATTTATATGAAGGCGTTGCTAACCAGGGAATGCGTTGTTTACGGGAAATTCTCAACCAGTTCGGCGAAATCCACCACCTGGATTTGCATTTTGATGAATTTGAAGTACGACTAAAGCAACAGGTTCCTTCGCTTGATTATGATATTTATATCTCCAGTGGTGGGCCGGGCAGTCCACTCGATAGTGAAGGAAGTGAATGGGAAGCCGTCTATTTCAACTGGTTCGAAAATGTGATGAGCTACAATGAAAATCCAGCTCATCTCACTAAAAAAAATGTATTTTTCATCTGCCACTCATTTCAACTGGCTTGCCGGTACCTTAAACTGGCAAACGTCACCCGCAGAAAGAGTACGGCATTCGGAGTTTTTCCGGTTCATTACCTCCATGAGGAAATCAATGAGCCCATTTTCGAAGGACTTAACGATCCGTTTTATGCTGTAGACAGCCGCGATTACCAGGTGATCCAGCCAAATCATAATAAATTAAAACAGATGAGAGCCAGCATCCTATCCATAGAGAAAGCAAGGCCTCATGTTCCGTATGAGCGGGCTATCATGGCCATTCGTTTCAATCCATATATGATCGGCACCCAGTTTCACCCTGAAGCTGATGCAACCGGTATGCTTCTTCATCTGCATACGGAAGAAAAAAAGAAGACGGTTGTTGAAAATTACGGCCAGGAAAAATGGGATTCCATGGTAACGCACCTCAACGACCCGGATAAGATCATGAATACTTATGCGCACATCCTGCCTAATTTCCTGCACCTATGCCTGGATCAACTGGAACCCGTAATGGTTTAGATCGAAAGCATTTAAGTTATTTTCACAACGCCCGATTTCTTATCAAGACGGTGATTGATCATTTATCCTTAATTTTAAAGCAGGTGTACAATAACCCTGATTTAAAACTATGGATAAGCAGCTTCGTAAAAAATTCAATGATGCCTTCACGGAAGAGAAATACCAGGCTTATATGGAAAAAGTGGAGGCGCTTGCTCCCGGTGCACTTGAATTTCGTTGCGCCGAAACGCCCATTTTTGTACCGGCAACTTTTACTCAAAAAATGCTTGATGCCTGTGAGGATATCATTGACGTGATCACTGCTGATCATTTTAAAACGCTCACCGATCGCAGTATTCCAAAAGACCTTAACATACCCGGGGAAGACGACCATCCACAAATGCTGGTGTTTGATTTTGGGGTATGTGAGAACGAAACCGGTGACTTAGAACCTCAACTGATAGAAATGCAGGGCTTCCCCAGCTTGTTTGGCTTCGAATTGCTTTATGATGAACTTACGAAAGATTATGGAAACGTTCCTGAAAATTACGACAGCTACCTGAACGGTTATAACAGGGATAGTTACACGCAATTATTGAAGGATATCATTGTAGGTGAACATCAACCCGATGAAGTGGTATTACTGGAGATTTTTCCTGAAAAACAAAAAACACGTGTTGATTTTTATTGCACCCAGCAATTGCTTGGCATTTCAATCGTATGCATTACCAAGCTTATCGTTGAAGAAAATCAGCTTTTCTATATGAAAGATGGCATCAAGAGAAGAATCAAGCGGCTTTATAACCGGTTGATTTTTGATGACCTCCATCAGCAGGAAGGGTTGACAGGATTACCCGATCTCACTCAACCCTACGAAGTGGAATGGGTTCCGCATCCCAATTGGTTCTACCGGATCAGCAAATTCACATTGCCCTTTATCGACAATCCGTATGTACCCCAAACCTTTTTCCTCAATGAAGTAACCTCGCCACTGCCACTCGATCAATATGTGTTGAAACCGTTATTTTCCTTTGCAGGTATGGGTGTTGTAATTGATGTTACCGGGGAAGATATCATCCGTATCAAAGATCCGGAAAACTGGATATTACAAAAGAAAGTACATTACGCTCCGGTTGTTGAAACGATGGACGAGCCTGCTAAAGCGGAAATCAGGTTGTTTTATTTCTGGAAGAAAGGATGGGCCAGGCCTATTGCGGTGCATAACCTTAGCCGGTTATCAAAAGGAAAAATGATTGGCACAAGGTATAATAAAGACAAAACATGGGTTGGTGGTTCAATAGCTTATTTTGAAAAACAGTAAGACTAACTCTTAGGCATAACTGCATTTTTTAAATATTTATATATGCAATACGGTTACAACAGGTTTGAATATTATCTGAATAAGATCAGCAGTTTGCTTACAGAAGCTGCAGGTACCTTGAATCCGGCTTTTTATCTTGCACAACATGATGCCCGCACTCCTTTCTTCATGCTGGAAGGCCTTAGTAGATTGTACAGCAACCTCCACAATGAAAAGAAATTTGAAAAGTTGAAAGTGCGCTTCAAACAGATTGAAGATGCCTTGGGTGCCATAGATTATTATGATCATGTTTATTTGAATGTTTCCGCAGATAGCCGGGTACCCGAAGAGGTAAAAGAATACCTGCAGGCACAATCAAGAGAGAAGATTCAATCGCTTAACGAGATCTTGGTTGAAGAAGGATGGATGGGTGAAGAAGCCCGCAGGATCAGTAAGATTCATGAAAAATTAAGTTCAGCTGAATGGCTTAGCCCCGAAACAGAAGTGGAAAAGGTGGAAGCCCTTTACCATAAAGAAATAGCTAAAATACATGCACAAATACCGGAAGCTGGAAATTTTTTCACAGAGATAGAATTACAGGTACATGAATTGCGGCGAGATCTTCGTTGGCTGAGTATCTATCCACAATGCCTGAGGGGAATGATCCAATACCATCAAAACGGAATTGCCGACCCACTAACAGATAAATACCTCGAGCAGGATATTGTAAACTCCCCTTACAACATCTTTCCCGATGCCGGCAACTTACCGGTTGTAATGTTATTGGAACAAAAATATTTCTTTGCCCTAAGCTGGTTGATTTCAAGGCTTGGGCGTATCAAAGACGATGGGCTCAGGCTGATGGCGGTATCGGAAGCCTTTCAACATTTGGAAAAAATAACTGCCGAAAATGCTTTAGAAAAAACCTGTGCATTGCTGGGTAAACACAAAAGTCTGCCAGATCAGATTCTCCTTGAAGCAACATTGATATGTCAAACTTTTAAAAGCGAGAAAATTCTGGAAAAACTGTTGGCTGGGAAAGCGATGCGAAATAAATGATACACTTTACCAGACCGAAAACATGTTGTATTCCAACCGTAATAGAAACCCGCGGTCTGCCATCCGTTGAAGTTTGTTCACCACAGGAAACCGATAACCGGCATCTACCCGCAACTGGCTGAAGAATATGAGTTGTATGGATGGCGCTAAATCTAAATACATTTTACCATTGCCCAAACTAACCTGACCGGGCATCTCCAGCATCAGGTTTAAATTTGTTTGTTCGTAACTGTTATACACTTTCGGCAGCATCAATTTACCAGCTGAAACAGAAAATGCAAATGCATCCCTGTTTTCCAGCGATGCAGGCTGCTTCCCCGAATTTGTAATGGCACGAATCATTGATACTGATGTGGAAAGAGCCAGTTTGTTGATCAATCTGGTTGCGATAACACCTGCCTCCAATCCACTGTTCATGCCTGAAAGATCAATCGCCTCCTGCATTACAGGCAAGTTGTTCGTAGCTGCCATACCGTATGCGGCCATTCGGAAATGACTATGAATTTCATCGGCGCTATAAAAACGATATTTAAAATAAACAGACCCTCCCCTAACACCTAAAGGCATGCCTTCAGATGAAGAAACAAACCCTTTCAGATGAGCCATCAGTTTTGGAGAGAATCCGATCATCAATTCAGGTTCTAAAAGGTACCAGTTTCCATTATCGGATACTTGTTGCTGATACAGTTGTGTGGCCCTAATACCTAAACTTCGGGAAGGCATATTGCTGGCCGGTTCACTGTAAGTAAACAATTCCTGTGCCTTTGCAACAGGAATGATAAATAAAAACAGAATGATGATCAAACGCATATGCGTAGAAAAAAAGGCCGGGATATTAAAACCCGGCCAGTTAAAAAATTACAGTATTACATGATAAACTCTTGAGCCTTCTGCAAAACCGGCACTACTGCAGCATGAAGCGGCTAAACCGGTTTGTGTGCAGGCATGCGCATTAGAAGACATCTGCTTCTTGAAAGCCTTTGCAGATAAATACCCCTTATCAACTACCTGATAACTATGCGCACCTTTGATGGTTTCATGATGGCCATCAATGAAATGGAGCTGCATATCGTTTACGCGTAAGTGAAGATCGGGTGTTAAGGCAATCGCTTCGGTATTCATGGTGAATCGGAACCGGGCTACAAAAAAACCGGATCCTTCCACTTTCTTTTTCATATCATCAAAATTGAAAGCCACACCAGAATTTAATGATATTTTGAATGAAGACGATTTGATATCCGGTTCCACCGATTTTACAACCGGTAAGGTTAAAAGCGCTTTGTTGATGGCATTACTGCACATACTGCAGGTTAATCCGCTTGCCTGAAGGGTAACCTCTGTTACCTGAGCCTTAATGCTCCCTGCGTACAGGAGGCATACAAAAACGACTAGCATTCTCATTACTTAGGATTTACAACAGTGTTTGTCTTTACAACATCCGGTTCCTTTACAGGCTGCCTCATCTTTACCACATTTTTGTTTGTCGCAGCAGGAAGCCTTGGGAGTTACAGGAACATTGCCGGTTACGGCTTTCCGCTCATACTTGCAGCAACCATGAAGCTGGTTATACACCTCATCGGGAGCAGTAAAACCCTGTGTATCATAACCCGATTGGGCAATGGCTTGTTGAATCTTATCAGTATTGGTTTTGGCTGATGAATAAGTTACCTGTAATAACTTGGTTTCCGGACTCCAGTTTGCCTTTTTAGCACCGGCATCTTTAGCGGCTGCCTCAATGGTTTTCTTACACATACCACAATTCCCCCATACTTTGATGGTAGTTTTTTCTTTGGTTTGTGCTTGCGCAGAACTGAAACCGAAAAATGAAAATAAAATAAACGAGAATAATGTTAATGATTTCATTGTATTAATTTTTAGATTATAGAATAGTGCATAAGACCTAACGTTTGTTTTGCCTCTTGGGTTGATTCATTAAAGCAACCGTCTATATTCTGAAAATACAATTTAAAATAAGCCGCGAAGGTTTGGGTATCTGAGGAGGATCATGAACAGCTTCAACATAGCTGTTAGCAATTGCTGGCATTTGCCAGTTGTAAACAGGGAAAGGAACTACCGTCCATTCCAAATCAGTACCGATATCCAACTCATTATTAATCTGCTTATGGGAATCGCTGATTTTGTAAAACTTTAATTCATCAGTACAGCAGCCCCCTTTCTTTTCTTTCATGCCGCAACGGCCGCATTTCTCATCTTCCTTATTGCTGAAAAATTCAGTCTTCACTTTCTCGCCCATGCAATAATCCACCTCCATCGCAAAACCCGATGAGGTCATCATGTAAAGGAAAGTCAATATAGAAAGCCAAAATTTTTTCACTTGTCAAAATTACTACTAATTAATCATACCCTATAATTGATATAGTTAAAATGCCAGTAAAAAGTTGTTTACATCAGTTTACAAACCACCATTGGATGCCAAAACGGAAAATAAAACCTTGTGTAGGATAATGCGGCGCGGCAAAATTATTTTTTACAAATCCGAAACCGTTTTCGAAACTCATCGTGTTCAAATTCTCGGCACGAAGGAAGCCGGCAAAACCTCTGATCCTGAAATGCAGGAAAGCATGGATGTCAGGCCGGTTTTTGATCAGCACTTCATTCTGTTGGGTGAACTGTCCGGTTACAGGGGAGTAATTGTTTGCATTGTAGGATGAGTAATAACGTAGTTCCACGCCGGTATGCAAATACAAATTTTTGAAAAAGCGGCCTTCATAGGCAATCCTGTTTCGGGTATAAACCAAGGGTACCCTAACCGGTGCTGCCTGATCGGTTACCTGCAAGGCCAGTTCGGCATACCAGCTCCATCTTTTGGCCAATCGTATTTTTTTCGATGCTGAACCTTGTAAAACATTGATCAGATTGCCATATTGTGCAGCGTCAACATAATTTTCGAAGTAGGTATAATTGCTGATGAGGTGATTCTGAAAAGAGAGGTCAATCCAGCTGTTGTTAGCTACAGCACCAAAGCTGATGATATTCTCTTTCTTGAAATTATTATCAACCCCCAGATGAAATGCGGAACGATTATCAAAAACAAAAGAAGGCGTTCGATTAACATTATAGAAAAACAATTTCAATGTACCCCACTTCTTACCCAGGTAGCGTTCCAGATTGGCCTGAACCAGATAATCACCGCTATTTAATCCGTTAGCATACAACTCACCTTTGAGTAATATATCCCATTTCTTGTTTCTGGTGCGGTTCCTGTATTCCCCATGAAGAAAGAGATTGTAATATTTTTGCTCACCTGCTGCATTGCTAGCTTTCATGTTTTGCAGGGTGATACCTGCCATCAGGAATTGCGAAGGGTTTTTGGTATCCGGAAACTGGTACAACGAAAAATCGTTACTGATTATCGTCCAGTTCTCCTCTACTTTAAAGCTGTCGATAGAATCCCGAAGGGTGATGCGGTACCAATCTTGATATAAACTTGAATCAGCAATAACATCACTGAAACGATATCGGTTATTGCTGGTTGTTAGGGTATGCTGTATACGCAGTTTTGGATAGAAGAGGTATTCTGTGGTGGAATCATTTATGGCAATGGAATCTCTTTTTCCTAAATCGTAGCTCTGCCTCAGAAAAAAATTAAAATCCTTATAAGTATTCCCTGTTGAAACAGTAGTAACAAAAGGATTACGCCGATATTCTGCTGAATTACCCATATTCACCGGAACGCTGAAACGGTCTTTACGGTTAGGGTCTGCAAGTAAGGTATCGTTTTGTATTCCGCCATTTTCGGAAGCCCTGATATTATTGCCCACCATAATGGTACTAGCCTGGTAACGTTTACGCTTACCCTGAAAACTGCCGAATAACCGGTAACTGTTATGGTTGGTATTTTGGGTTACAAAAAATCCTGGTGCCGTGATGAGCCGGTAATCGAACCCTACATTGATCCGTGGGCTGGGATTCTGCGTATGGCCTGCTTTAAGCATCTGCTCTTTACCTGATGCCAACTGATAACTGAGCATCGAAAATGGCCGGTTCGTCTTGTAAAATTTGGTATTTTCAAAGGTGAATTTGTAAACATCAAAGGCATGGAATCCCGGATCAAAGCCAGCTTTCAGGTAAGGTTTAAAAATAAGTGGAAAAGCAGCAGCACCATTGTTACCCAGGTATTGGTAATCGGATGGCACTACATAATAACGGGAAAAATCATTGATAGAAGAATCGAGATTATTCCTTCGGAGTGAATCGAGATAACGATAGGTTATATTGATTGAATCTTTGGCATCATTGCGACGTTCGAAACCGATACTGTCTTTTCTAGGTGCAACGGATTGCTGTGCCTGATCGTTAGAATTCGGATTGGTATTCGGATTGCTCGTGCTATTTTGATCTGAAAGTACAGGAGCTTTCTTCTTAGTGGGTTGAACCTGCGCAAAGCCGGTAAAGCCAATCAAAAGTACCGATATCGTGCAAAGTATTTTAATCATGCTGGCATGCACGGTTTAAAGGCCGGCAATCAATTCACTGAATATATGGGTTAGTCTGGGTTCAGCATCACTGGCTGCTTTCAAAACATCTTCATGCGTAATGTTATGTCCGGGTTCAATAATAGCTAAATCGGTTACCACACTCACTGCAAAACAAGTGATTCCCATGTGAACCGCTGCAATCACTTCCTGTACGGTACTCATACCAACAACATCAGCACCAAGCACCCTGATCATGTTGTATTCCGCCTTTGTTTCAAAAGTAGGACCAGTTACAGCAACGTACACTCCTTCATGCAGGTAAATGGATGCTTTTCCGGCAATGTTAAAAGCTTCCCTTATCATGTTACGGTTATACGGCTCACTCATATCCGGAAACCTCGGCCCCAGTTGTGGATCATTCGCACCGATAAGCGGATTGGGAACAAACTGGCTGATATGGTCGGTGATCACCATCAGATCGCCCACTTTATAAGTTGGATTTACCGCACCCGCCGCATTACTTATGAATAATGAACGGATACCGAGAAACTTCATCACCCGTATTGGGAAAACTACTTCCGAAGCTGCATAGCCTTCATAACCGTGAAATCTACCCGACATAGCAACCACTTTATTGCCGGCGATAGAACCAAAAACCAGTTTACCTACATGCCCTTCTACCGTACTAACAGGAAAATGAGGGATGTCGCTGTAAAGCACTTCCTTTTCAATCGTCATAGCCGAAGTGAAACTGCCTAATCCACTGCCGAGAACGATTCCTGCTACCGGCTTTTCCGGATATTGCGACCGCAGATAAATAACGGCTTCGTTAATTTTTTCTATCATTTTAGAACGATATTCCTTAGCCTGCAAATGTAGGTAAGAACATGTTAGGATACTGATAAAAATAAGCGGTTCAATAAGTTTGATCCATTGTAAAAAGTATTGAATAAATAGAAAGAAGAGCACTTCTAAACAACGCAATGAAAATTTTGGATAGCAAATTCCTATCTTCGCCAAAACAAATGATGTTATGAATTTACATGAATATCAGGCCAAACAATTGCTGAAAAAATTCCAGATTCCCGTACAGGAAGGAATCGCCTGCAGCACCGTTTCTGAAGCTGAAGAAGCTTATCGCCAGATTCACACCCAGTATGGCAGTAAGTTTGCCGTAATAAAAGCCCAGATCCATGCCGGCGGCAGAGGAAAAGGAACCATCATCGGAACCGAACAGCGTGGGGTTGCCGTTGGTAAAAGCGCAGAAGCAGTTGCCGAAATCGCCCGCAATATTCTTGGAGGCACGCTGGTAACCATCCAAACCGGGCCAGCAGGAAAACTGGTTAGTAAAGTGCTGGTAGCTCAGGATGTTTATTATGAAGGACCGAACCCTGTAAAAGAATTTTATCTTGCCATTCTGCTCGACCGTTCTACCAATAAGAATGTAGTGATGTACAGTACCGAAGGGGGAATGAATATTGAAGACGTAGCCCACAATACTCCGGAGAAAATTTTCAAAGAACAGGTTGAGCCCGGAGGCGGATTGCAAGCCTTTCAGGCCCGTAAGATCGCTTTCAACCTGGGGCTCTCAGGTGAGGCTTTTAAGAACTGCGTGAAATTCGTTACCAACCTGTACAATGCTTATGTGGAGCTCGATTGCGGGATGCTGGAAATAAATCCCCTATTCAAAACCAGTGATGAAAAAATCATCGCGGTAGATTGTAAAATGAATATCGACGACAATGCGCTCATGCGTCATGCAGAAGTGGCTTCGCTACGTGATTTGTCTGAAGAAGATCCTACAGAAGTGGAAGCCGGAAAATTCAACCTCAATTTTGTGAAGTTAGATGGGAATGTGGGTTGTATGGTAAATGGTGCCGGACTGGCAATGGCAACGATGGATATGATCAAACTCAGTGGCGGCGAGCCTGCTAACTTTCTGGATGTGGGTGGAACAGCCAATGCCCAAACCGTTGAAGCGGGATTCAGAATCATCCTCAAAGACCCGAAAGTAAAAGCCATTCTTATTAATATTTTCGGTGGAATCGTTCGTTGCGACCGTGTTGCGCAGGGCGTGATTGATGCTTATCAAAGTATCGGCAATATCGATATCCCCATCATTGTAAGGCTACAGGGAACGAATGCAGATGTGGCTAAAAAATTAATTGACGAGAGCGGACTAAAAGTTCAAAGCGCCATTTTATTAAGTGAAGCCGCTTCACTGGTGAATAAAGCAGTAGCTTAATCAGCTATTATTTAAAATATAACACCTCTGATGAAGGGGTGTTTTTTTTTGCACTGATACAAACGATTAATTTTACAATTCATGCATCATAGAAATGCCATATGGGAAGATCTTCCGGAAATTGTTGCGATATATAATTCTACTATTCCCGGCAGGATGGTTACCGCAGATACCGAACCGGTAACCGTTGCCAGTAAAATGGAATGGTTCCGTAAACACGATCCGGAAATCAGGCCCATCTGGATGATTTATAATGAGGAGCATGAACTTGTAGGATGGGCAAGCTTCAGCGATTTTTATGGAAGGCCGGCATACAGCGGCACTTCAGAAATCAGTATCTATCTTGATGAAAAGTTTAGAGGACAAGGCTGGGGAAAGCGGATTCTCAAACTTGCTATTGAAAAATCAGTTCAGTTCCACCTACACACTTTATTGGGATTTATCTTTGGAAACAATATACCCAGCATACAACTTTTTTTATCAGAAGGATTTGAAGTATGGGGGCGGTTACCCTCAGTTGCCTTATTAGACGATAATTATATCGACCTCATTATCGTTGGTTTGAAGATCGGCACCTCTCCTATCCTAACAACATAAGTTCATTACAATGCTGCAATTTAACCTTTCTACTTTTCCTCAACTAAACACCAAACGGCTACTATTACGTAAGGTAACATCAGCAGATGTAAATCGAATTTATAAGTTGCGTAGTAATGAAGAAGTACTGAGATATCTCGACAGGCCACCTATATCTTCTGAAGAAGATGCAAAACTATTCATAGAAAAAAATATTGCATCGGAAGCAGCCAACAAAACCATCTTATGGGGCATTGCTTTGCAGGAACAACCACTTCAGCTTATAGGAACTATCGGATTTTGGAAAACAGACCCTGAGCATTTCAGGGCAGAAATCGGTTATATGTTATTGCCGGAATACTTCAATAAGGGCTATATGCAGGAAGCGATCAAAGCCGTTATCACCTATGCATTTACCGAAACAACCTTGCACAGCATTGAAGCCAATATCAATCCTGATAATTTAGCATCAGCGAATCTGCTTGAAAAAAATGGATTTAAAAAAGAAGCCCATTTCAGGGAAAATTTCTATTACAACGGAAAATTCCTGGATTCTATCATTTACTCACTGGTGAAGCAAGTATAACGTTTAAAAGTAGCCGAAAAAATCAATAGTCTGATACCGGATTTGTTTTAGGCTTAACGGCTTTCTTTTCCTCAACCGGATTTAGGGCTGCACCGGCTTTTGTTTTGTTGCCGGTATCAGCAGGGTTCTTCTTTGCAGGCGGATCATTCAAGTCATCTGTTTTTTCTTCTGGAATATCCATGAACTCATCATTCCCGATAAACTCATCTGCGCTGCTGTTGCCTACATTCTGATCAAGACTGTCGCCGCTGGTAACAATGGCTTCAAAAGCAGCGTCTGCGTAAATAGGATTATTCTTCAATTCGGCTGGTTGTTCAAAATCTTTTATTTTCCCATACCCCAGTTTTGGGTCGGCATATAATTTACTCATGAAAATGCCCCATTTCGGCGCCGCCATCTCTGCTCCTCCGGTATTGTTGCTATAGATTGGAATAAACGGATCTTCGCAGCCAACCCAGGTACCTGCTAGTAACTCTGGCGTATAGCCTATGAACCATCCGTCGGTATTACCATTGGTAGTACCCGTTTTACCTGCTTTTTTAACCGGAATATTATAACTTTTCAATCGCTGCGCAGTACCGAAATCCACAACCCCTTCCATCAGTTTCACCATCGTATAGGCATCTGCTTCACCAATCAATTGTTTGCTTTGTGAAATTGGAAACTCATGTATCAGGTTGCCATTCTTATCCTCGATGCGGGTTAGATAAACCGGCGGTGTATTGAACCCCTTATTGGGAAACATCGTATACGATTGCAGCATTTCCAGCATCGGAATTTCTGCCGAACCCAATGCAATAGATGGATATGAAGGCAACTTTGAAATGATACCGCATTGCTGTGCAAATTCGATGGTGCGTTTTACGCCAATCACAGCCATCAGGTGCCATGCGCCACCATTGAGTGATTTCGCCAAACAATAAGCCATGGTTCCCCCTCCCGTACTGATGGTTTTTCCACCAAGGGTTAATGGCCCACCGGGAATATAAGTTTGCGGAGTATAGCCGGCATCGGTAACCGCCAATGTATACAACAATGGTTTGAAGGTTGAGCCCACTTGCCTTCTGGCAGTTACGTGATCGTATTTGAACCATTTGTAATTGATACCTCCAACCCAACATTTGATTTCACCGGTGCGCGGATCCATAGCAGCAAACGAAGTTTGTAACAACTGCTTATGATACTTGATAGAATCAAAAGGTGTCATTACCGTATCCTTCTCATGTTTTTCGTTACCCCGCCAACTGAACACTTTCATACGTACAGGAATTTTGAAAGATTTTTTTATTTCTTCCGGGGAGATGCCCTCTTCCTCCATCGACTTCCATCGCTCGGTATATTTCATGGCAGCCTCTATCACATTATCGTGCCCTTTCCAAAGTTTATCACCCCTGTATTTGAAATAGGCATCCAGCTTTCTTTGGATGACAGGCATGTGTTCCTCAACCGCCTTTTCGGCAATTTTTTGCATTTTTGAATCGATGGTGGTATGAATCCTCAGTCCGTCTCTAAAGAGGTTGTAAGGCTCACCGGTTTTGGGGTTCTTATGGCTATTGCACCAAACTTTCAACACATCAATCAATACGGAACGGTAATAAGGCGCTATACCGATATTCTCATCGATTTTTTTATAGTTGGTGATTAAAGGTTTCGATTTGAGTTTTTCCGCTTCTGCCTGAGTAAGATAATGTTGTTTGGTATCTACCATCCGGTCGATTACGGTATTGCGCCGGTTTATAGCCGCTTTGGGGTGCCGTATCGGTTCATATATAAATCCTTTAAGCATGCCTACCAAAACCGCAGCTTCTTCAATCTTGAGGTCAATTGGTTCTTTCTGAAAATAAGTACGGCTGGCATTACGGATACCATAAACATTGCCCCAGGGTGCACGGTTGAGATAGAGCGTGATGATTTCTTCTTTGGTAAAATTGCTCTCCAGCTTCACGGCTACAATCCATTCTTTGATTTTTTCAAGACCACGCTTAAGGATATTCGAACGTCCTTGTTTCAGGATCATCTTGGCAAGCTGCTGCGTGATAGGACTGCCCCCTCCATCGGTGCCGAACTTCAAAACAGCACGGGCTACTGCTTTGGCATCGATACCTGAATGTTCATAAAAATGCTGGTCTTCCGTTGCAATCAGGGCATGGATCACATTTGGAGAAATTTCCTGATATTTCACTTCACTCCTGTTCTCTGCATAATATTTACCCATGAGTAAACCATCGCTACTGATGATTTCACTGGCCAGATCGGCTTCAGGGTTTTCTAACTGTTGCACTGATGGCATCTTTCCAAAGAGTCCAAAATTGGCAGCCAGAAAAATTAGTACCAACAATAGTAAACCACCGAAAAAAACTCGCCACAGAAAACGGACAGATTTAGACATAGTACAATTCGCTTTAAACAGGATGGATCAGAAAAATTAAAATTGACCGGGATACTGGTTATTGAGCAATTGCTTATATACTTCCAGGTCTTTATTCGTTTTAAGCAATTCTAAATTTTCAGCTGTAATGGGGAAGAAGGAATATTTTCCTGCCTGCAACCAGGATACTTCTACCGGTGCTGCCTTTTTTATCAAGGTAAGATAAGCCATAGCCGTTGTTGCATCATCGAAACTGGCAAACACGAGCATCGATCGCGTTGCATCCAGATTCTCTTTATTGATTTGAACCTTACTGTAATTCTTTTCCCTGTTAAACCTGCCAAAAGCATTTTTGGCTTCGTTAACATATACGGCATCCACTCTATCGAGCAACATTACCACCTGATGGGGTTTACCAGCCTGCCACTTATAGCCGCCACTTACCATGGTTGGTGGTAAAGCAATTGAAGAATCTCTGGGAACCGTAACCGTACGAACAGGCTGTACGATTTTAGGAGCAGCCACCACAGGTGCAGTAATAGTCTTTACAGGCTCTACAACTTTATCATCAGCGATAATCACTTTTTCATCTTCGGCAACACGGGTTACTTCGAGATTGGTAAGATAGGCTTCAATTTCAGCACGGCGGTTGAGCACACCGATCATCACAGAAGCTTTTTCGTTGAGTGGAGATTCAGGATAAAGACTAACAATATTGCTCAGTACGGTTATCGCTGCACTGTCGTTTTTTTCTTTGATGTAATGTACGGCTTCAATATACAATAGCTGAGGCGTCCAATAGGTATTGCCATACATACTATCGGCCTTTTGTTTTTCTTCCAGCGCCCTGGTAAAATTCCCTTCAATAAACAGTTCATAAATTTGGGCGTAACGTTGGGTTACTTCCGGGTTCTTGCCATCCTTCTGTAGTTCTAATGCCTGCGGATTATTGATCATCTTAGCATACCTGCTATCAGCAAATTCCTTATCAATCATTTTTTTGTAATACTCAGCTTTGTTCTTATCTCCGAGCTTGATGTAGCAATGGTAGAGGCCCAGATAAACAGATCCACCATCTAACCGGTTGGGAAAGCGCTGCAGATAAAGTTCATAAGTAAAAATCGCCTGCTGATAATCTTCCAGGTCGTATTCAAATACTTTTGCCAGACTGATTAGTGCAACGGCAATCCGTTCATTGCTGCTGTCGATTTTCTCAGGCGTTAGTGGCAGATCACCCATCAATGCATCATAACTATACGGTATCACTTCCCCTGCAGCACCTTGCGAATTAAGTGAATCGGAGGGAAGCGGAGCATCGATATCAATATTGTTATTCAGATTATTTATTTTGAGGGCACTATTTCTTCGCCAGTTGTCGATATTCTCCCGCTTTCCCCATTTGCTTTTAAACTCACTAAATCCACGTGATTTTGAACTGGCATTATAAAAATACCACTCCCCTTTAGAAGAAGATTCAAATAAATCGGTTGACTGGTTCTTTTTGTTATCAAAAGAAGAAAGGGCGTTGTTATTAAGATCCTGATTGTCTTCAGTAGAAGAAACCCCTTTTTCTTTCTTGTATTTTTTAGAAAGTTTCTTAATGAATTCATCACGTTCAGCAGCGGGCATTGCTGCAATCATCTGTAAACTATCTTCTCTTGAAATGATATTGAGTTCATCTGCCAGCTTACGCAAAGCCACTTTACGTGTAGCGATATCTGCTGAATCTTTGAATATGCTTGGCTCCTGTATATCCAGGCTATCATAATGGTCGGCAGCTTTACGGTATTGTTGTTGTTCATAAGCTATCTTGCCCAACTGAAGATGCGATTTGTTTTTAAAGGGTTCATTACTTTCATTGTAACCTAAACTTTTCTCCATGTAGGCAACAGCGTTAGTGGTATCATGCTTTTTAAGGCTTAACATACCTGCATAATGGAAAAGGATATCGCGATAAGCTTCATACTTGTCTTTTCGGGCCATTTTTAATAAGGCGTCAATACTGTTATCAAGATCTTTCGGTGTTGCATTGGTGCGGCCCATCTTAGCATTATTCATCTCCGCATAAATCTCCATCGCGGGGTCAATGGCGAGTTTGGATGATTTGGCAAAATAATCGGAAGCCTTATCATAATCACCTGTTATTTCATACATCTGCCCAATCAGGTATTGCCACCTCGATTTATCGCCATTGTTGGCTGCCGCTGTGATTCCCTTTTCAAGATGGATGGCAGAACTATCGTACAACTGCTGTTTATAAAACCAATAAGCCGTTACTTCTTCCAGGTCGTTCTTTAACCGGGATGGCAGGTTAGGATCTTGCTGAAGAATGTTGATGATACCTGCAGCATCGCCAAACCTTTCCATTTCTGTACAGGTACGTATCAACCAGATCAATGCATCGTTCCTGCTTGGCGGAAGGGAAAATATTTTCTGGGCGATATTGGGTGTTTCCTTGTTGGCAATGGAAAGGTTACCCGTTCCGGTTTGAGCATTGGTTCCAACGATACGGTTATCATCCTCATTTTTCTTTCGCGGAAAAAGATTATAATTGATAAACTGAAATGTTAGTGCAGCAGAATCGAGCACTTTACGGTAGTAATAGGCCTTTCCAATGAGGAGATACATATTGTCTACCCAATCGGAACGAAGGTCGTGTAAAAGGATTCCGCCTGTGGCTTTATAGATTACTGAATCGAGCTCTACTTGCTGTGCGGCGGTATTTTCTAAACTGTATGGATAAAAACTGAGGAGATTGGTATAATCATCCTTTTGTGATTGCTTGGCTCTTTCCACCACATCACGCAATTTATTATTAGCAATAAAATAAAAATTGTAATGCGTAACCCCGTTTTGAATCACCCTTCGGAAAGTGGTGAATTTTTTTTCGGCAGTGAGCTCACTACCTAATTTCTTGTCTTCGTACTGTTCCGGTTTTTTCTCTTTGCCAAAAGGATCGAACGTCCAGGTTGGTTGTGCCAAAGATGAAAACGAAAACAGGAACAAAAGCGGAAAAATAAACCCTACTGATTTCGTCCTCGCTTTCATGAATTTTTAAAATAATTTACGCGGCTAAATATCGGCATTTTTTGCAAGCCGACAATCAAATTAACCTTGGCTATCCCAACTTTAACGGATTTTCTACAGTAATCTTGTGCAAATCGCTCCTATTCGTAATTTGGTTATCAGGCATTTGTTTAGCTTGGGTGCTTGTTGTAACTTTAAAAACGAAATCAAGGTTATGGAAAAAACGGAAGCAACCAACAGGTTGAAGCGGCTTAGAAATCATTACCGGCTGGTAGTGATGAATGAAGACACCTACGAAGAAGTGGTGAAATTCAAACTATCCAGGCTTAGTGTTTATATTGTAATGAGTTCCATTTTTGTTCTGCTCGTAGCCCTAACTTCGGCACTTATCATTTTCACTCCCCTCAAGTACTACCTGCCCGGTGTTGGCTATGGAAATGTAAAACAAATTAAAGAATACCGTAATCTTAAAATCAGGACCGATTCCATGGAAAAGGCCCTGCTGCATCAACAGGTTTTTGTTGAAAACCTGCAAAAAGTGCTACAAGGCAATGTGGTTAAGATGGATACCAACAATTTAAAGCTCCCTAAGCTGGAAAATATAACAGAATAATTTTATCGCATTTTTCAGGTTCTCCTTAAACAAGTCAACTCATTGTACTATTTTGTTCCTTGATAAATTGTAAACGGTATCCGGTACTTGAAGCAGTTTTAAAGCCTTTGTGGAAAGCGATATTCATGTAACGAAACGTCAAATAGCAGCTTTCGTAAGCTTTAATGGGAAATATCATATGGGTGCCCTTATAGAAGAATTGGGTTTCAGATTGTCAACAGCAATAAATGAATAAAAAAGGCCAGAGCGATTTGTGGCGATATGCCGGCATGACGATGCAATTGCTGGCAGGGATAGGCTTGTTCCTTTTTTTGGGATTGAAAACAGATGAATGGCTGAAATTAAAAACGCCAATAGCGGTTTGGGGTTTACCTTTGCTCTTTATCCTTGCCGTGATCATCAGGATCATCAGGGATACCGGTAAAAAAAACTAACCGCATGTTCGAAAATAGTAAGCCCTTCAGGCCTTTGATTTTTCTTTTTGTGTTCATCACTGTATTATTGTTAATTTTCATAAATTTTTTGTTGAAGAAGGAAACTGATCCTTACCTGATTTTGGGGGCGAATTTCTTCTTTCTTGTTCTCAGTTTATTTTCTATGCGCCTGCAGATGAATGCCATGAAAAACCCAAACCCGAATGTGTTTGTACGCAGCCTGATGAGCAGCATGCTGATCAAAATGGTGGTTTGCATTGCGGCAGAGATCATTTATGCTTATGCCAATGGCGGCCAATATAATAATAAGGGAATTTTTATATCACTTGTGCTTTACCTGTTTTATCTTGCTGTTGAAGTGTACAGCATGATGAAGCTGAACAGGAAAAAAAATGCCTAAAGAAGAAGTTCCCCTGAAACAATTGGAGGCCTATTTGCCCGACCAATCTTTTGAAGCCGTTCAATATTACCTCGTACATTACAAAGTACATTTAACTATTACGCGTAAACGCGAAACAGTGCTGGGCGATTACCGGTTGCCGTTTGCAGGAAAGAACCACCGTATCAGTGTAAACGGCAATCTCAATAAATACAGTTTCCTTATCACATTGCTGCATGAACTTGCCCATCTCTTTGCCTTTGAAAAATATGGCAGGAGAATATCACCGCATGGAAAGGAATGGAAACAGGTTTTCAGCGCGGTGCTCCGGCAATTTTTGGAAAAGAAAGTTTTTCCTGCGGATATTGAATCGGCGCTGCTCCATTCCATCCACAGCCCTGCAGCCAGCAGTTGTGGAGATGAAAAGTTATTGCGGGTACTTCGGAATTACGATGCACCCAAAAAAGGTCATTTACTGGTAGAGCAACTTGCAGATGGCAGCTTATTCAGTATCAAAGGGGGAAGGGTGTTTCGGAAGTTAGAAAAAGTACGTACCCGTTATAAGTGCATAGAAATTTCGAACCGTAAATTGTTCCTGTTTAGCGGCCTGTATGAAGTGATGCCTGTCGAAACCTGAGCAGGTGCTGATTGATATCAAAAATATGGAATTCACGGGGCAGGTAGGGTAATGGCTTTAAGGCACCTTTGGGCATTACCAGGTTCAATCGAGACAATTGTGCATACCATTCCTCCATGTCGTCTACATAAAAGATCAGTTCAGATGGCATGATTTTTTGTCCGGGTAAAACTTCAGAAAACTGGATTTCAATATCATTTCTTTTGGCATAGAACATATATCCCAAATGCCTGATTTCAAAGCCCAGCATATCACGATAAAAAGCCTGGGTTTTACCTAAATGATGTACAGTAAGAGCGGGAACAATTCTCTGAAACATGATTGCAAAGAACGGTGAAAATAGGAAAACTACCGCCTCGGGGTGGTTTACCTGCTCACTGACAACTAAGTAACGCCTCGGTTTTAGTTGGATGATTAAAAGACCATGAGTGGCTAGTATCGGCTGGTCAAAATCAGGATTTCGAAGATGTTTTTATCCATTTTGATAAAAGTTTCGGATGTTTATGAATTTAGATATGAAAGCAACTGATAATGCAAGTATAGAAGTTATAAAAAGTATTCGTACCGAACCTGAAAAAAGACTGATGGCTTTGATCAATGGTGCTGAGCCAAAAAATGAAAGTGAGAAAAAAATGCTTCAGGAGATTAATGATATTAAAGCAAGAGGAAGTATTACGGATAATCCTTCAATGTGGTTTTATTATCCCTTTCCTTCGAATTGCACCCTATCGGGTATAATTATTTAATTTTTAATTTCTTTATACCCGATAGGGTGTATAATAGCAAATTATTGTATATTTATACCTGAAAGGGTATAATATGAGAACGTCAAATAATAATATTTCAAATTTTGTGAAGTACAATCGTTCTAAACTTCGGTTAACGCAGGAGGAACTTGCCGAAAAGGCTGGTGTTGGATTGCGCTTTATCCGAGAACTGGAACAAGGTAAACAAACATTACGGCTGGATAAGGTAACCCAGGTGCTTGCATTGTTTGGTAACCAAGTGGTACCGGGAAATGAAAGGATAAAAGATCCCTACGAAATACTCATGAGTAATACCAATAAAAATGTACAAGTCAAATTAAAGAATAAAATGGAACTGGTTGGTTTTATAATAGACCCCATTACCGAAAACAATGAGATCAAAGCCTGGAAG